>DATHDM010000304.1:0-10928 GCA_035319065.1 Terriglobales bacterium | reverse complement strand
AGACCAACCAGCTTTACAACAATGTTGACATCGAGGCGCGCTACACCGTGGGGAAGGTGACGCTGGAGGCCGGCTATACCCGAAACCTGCTGAACGTGGGAAGCGGCAACAACCTGAGCGGCACGCTGTTCAACCGCTTTCATTTCCGGGTCACCCGCGCGTTCACGCTGTTTTGAGGACGAGAGCGGGTGACGAGGGCGGCATAACGTGATGGTGGAATGCAGGGCGAGGAAGAATGGGGTGGGGAGGAAAGGCGTCGGGAAGAAGGTCCTGGGCTTCTCGCTCACCCTGGCGGTCATAGTCCTGTGTTTTGAGCTGGCGCAACCCCACACCGAAGCTTCCGACCACGAGCCGGCGCGCAATCTGCCATCGCAACTGGAGTGGGTGGGGGCGGTGCGCAACGCCGCCGACGTCATCGGCAAGGAATCGCGCTTCAAGTGGCTGGTGAAGAAGATCGTGGGCCTGGACGACCGCGAGCGGGCGATGCTGGCGCCCTACGGGATCGCGGTCGATTCCAAGGGGCGGATGCTGGTGGTGGACACGCGCGCCCGCCTGGTGCACGTGTTCGACGCGGAGCGCCACAAGTACCGGACATTCCACGCTCCCGAGCGCGATGCGTTTGCCTCGCCGATCGCCATTGCGCTCGATGCCAATGGGCTGATTTACGTCTCCGATTCCATTCGCTCGCGCATCTTCGTTTTCAATCCCGAATTCAAATTCCTGCGCACGATCGGTGCGCTGGGCAAGAACGAGAGCATCTTCAAGCGCTCGACGGGAATTGCCATCGACCGCCAGCGGCAGCGGCTGTACGTGGTGGACACGGTGGCCATGAAGGTGATCGTGCTAACGCTGGACGGGCAGGTGATCCAGCGGGTGGGCGAGCGGGGCCTGGAGGCGGGGCAGTTCAATTTCCCGACGCAGATTGCGGTGTCGCCCGACGGCAGCTTCTGGGTGGTGGATTCACTGAACTTCCGGGTGCAGCACTTCGACGGAAACGGCAAGGTGATTAACGGCTTTGGGCGGCTGGGCGATGCAATCGGGGAGTTCGACAAGGCCAAGGGGATCGCGCTCGACAGCCGGGGGAATGTGTACGTGGTGGATGGCTTCCGCGACCGGGTGCAGGTGTACACGCCGGAAGGCCACATCCGCTTCTTCTTCGGGCACACCGGGCCGGCGGAGGGACAGTTTTTCCTGCCCACGGGCATCGCCATCGATGAGCACGATCGCGTATACGTGGCGGACAGCTACAACCGGCGGGTGCAGATCTTCCACCTCCGCCCCGATGCGCAGCTGGCCGAGACGGGTTCGCGGGGGGGCAACTGATGCGGGGCGCGACCATTGCGGCCGTTCTCCTGCTGGCAGCCGGGCTGGTGGCGCAGTTGCGCGGCGGCTCGGCGGACAAGATGGCGATCGTCAACTCGCGCCACGATTTCCGGGTGACCTCGGCGGCGACGGTGAAGGCGGCGCAGAATTTCCCCGATGCGGGAGAGCAGCTATGCATCTTTTGCCACACCCCGCACAATTCCAACCCGGGCACCGAGCTGTGGAACCAGACGATGGGCACGCGGGACTTCGCTACCTACACCAGCAGCACGCTGCAATCCACGGTGCCGCCGGTGACCTCGTCGGATCCCTCCAAGCTGTGCCTGAGCTGCCACGACGGAACCATCGCGCTGGGGGATACGGTGCGCAACGGGCAGATCGTTTTTGTGGCGGGCTACGAGAACGGGCTGCCGGCGAACAGCCCGTCGAATCTGGCGGGCTATAGCGGCTACGGCTTTTCCGACGACCATCCCTTCGCCTTCGCTCCCAATCTGGCGAACCCGCAGATGCAGCCGCCGCCGACGGGCGATCCGGTGAAGATGATCTCGGGCAAGATCCAGTGCACCACGTGCCATGAGCCGCACAACGAGAATCAGGATGCCACCATGGGGATGTTCCTGGTGAAGAACAACCGGGGTTCGGCGATGTGCATGACCTGCCATCGGCCAACGGGGTGGCTGGGCTCGGCGCATCAGAGCCCTCCCGATCCGGTGCAGGACGCGCGCTACACCGGCAACCAGGGGGCGCACACCGGCTACATCGGAGTGGCGAACAACGGCTGCGAGAGCTGCCACAAGCCGCATTCCCCGCAGGTGGGGCAGCGTCTGGTCAAGTTTCCGGAGGAGAGCGTCTGCTTTCAGTGCCACGACGGCACGGTAACCACGCTCAACATCAAGAACGAGTTCGGCAAGCAGTACAAACATCCGGTGATGCTGACGCCGTCGGTGCACGACGAATCGGAGAGCCCGAACTCGGCCCAGTACCAGCTGCCGGAGAACGCTCCCGGTACGCCGCGCCACGCCGAGTGCCAGGACTGCCACAACAGCCACGCGGCCCAGGCCACCCCGGTGGGATACGCACCGCAAGCGCCACGGGTGACGCCGCCGCTGCGCGGGGTGCGGGGGCAGTCGTCGGCCAATACCTTCCTGCCGCAGGCGGCCAACGAGTACGAAATCTGCTTCAAGTGCCACGCCGACAGCGCCAACAAGCCGCAGAGCACAGACAGCGGCACGGGCGGGATCGGGTTCGGAAGGAATGCGAGGCGGCAGTACGATCTGGGGAGTCCCACGGCCTACAATCTGCGGATCGCGTTCGCGAACGGCATTTCGTCGCATCCGGTCACCATGCCGGGGAGCGTGCCTTCGACCCAGGTGCCGAGTCTGCGGCAGTTCATGACTTCCAAGGGCGGAAGCAACATCAGCAGCCGTCCCCTCAGCATGAACAGCTCGATCTACTGCAGCGATTGTCATAACAACGACACCGGGATCCAGACGATCGACGGCGGCACCGGGCCCTCGGGGGTGCATGCCTCCAACTTCCCGCACCTGCTGGAACGGTCGGACGTCATGGAGCCAGCGCCGGGAGTGCCGGGCGCCGCCTCGTCGGGGCTGGGAGCGTACAGCCAGGACAATTTCCGGCTGTGCGACAAGTGCCACGACCTGACCGTGGTGACGGGAGCGACCAGCAGCTTCCCGCTGCATGGCGAGCACCTGCAGATGGCGGGTGCGGCCTGCAGCACGTGTCACTCGCCGCATGCTTCGGGGACACAGATGTTAGTGAACTTCGATACCACGGTGGTGGGCGGAACGCCGTCGTGGACGCGAACCGCGCCCGGCCAGGGGACGTGCACGCTGGTCTGCCATGGAGTCAACCATACGGCGTTTCCCTATCCGCCGCCTCCGGGGTGGACGATGCCGGCCAATGCCAGCGCCACCATGCCGGCGACGGCCTTGGTGAAGAGCCACTGAGGAGAGCGGGAAGGTGGAAGCTGGAAGGTGGAAGTTAAGAAACGCGCAGGAGCCTGGGCCGGCGTTGTGATGCTTATCACACGCGGCAGTGATTCGTGGGAACGGCAAGGGCGCGGCATCCGGCTAAGCTGAAATTTGCTGCGCGGAGGACGGCAGTGAAAAAACTGGCATTCATCACTCTTATTCTGATTCTGGGCGGGGCGAGCGGCTGCTCGCGAGGCAGCGGGAATCCGCCGGCGGCGGGCGAGCTGAGCCCGTGGTTCCGTCTGAAGGCGGGCTTGAGCGCACGCTTCACCGGCGGCAAGAAGGCGATCGTTCGCGCCAGCCAGGCCAAGGCTTCCGCCAAGAGCTACAAGATGCGGGTGGAGATGCGCCTGCATCCCGGAGATCCCTTTATCACCGTGGAAGAAGTATCGTGTCCCGACAGGCTGCGAATGACGGCGAGCCTGGGCGATCGGCCGATGTACGAGGCCGTGCGCATCGGCAACACCAGCTACGTGATGGACCAGGGAAAGTGGGTGACCAGCCCGGTTCCGCCGGAAGTGTATCCCTGCGGCGACCGCCCGGGAGCCTCTGCGCCCTGGGCCATCCTGAATGAAGGGCGGGACATGAGCAGTTCGCTGGCGCAACTGGTGACCAAGGCGAATGCCACGGTCACGGCCGGCAACCTGGCGGTGGTGAATGGTTCGCCCTGCCAGGAGTGGGAGGTTGCTTTCGGGCACCCGGGCAGCAAGCAGGCTGGGGGCGGCATGGGCAACATGCGCTACACCATCTGCATCGACAGCGCCACGCAGCTACCGGCGCAGGTCGTCATGGGCAGCGGCGGAATCCTGATCAAGTACTACGACTGGAACCAGCCGGTGACAATCGCCGCACCGCTTTAAACGGCGGAGGTCAAGGCTGGTAGAAATCGATGCCGGTGACCGCAAGAACCCGCGGCAGTGACGATGAGAGGCAGGCCGGCGTCGAGGCGAGAGCGGCGCGCGTCAATGCTGCGGCAGCCTTTCAACCACAACCTGCGCCGATATCGCAGCGGCTCCTGTTTTCGCTGCTGCTGGCGCTGATCATTCTCTATCCCGTCTGGTTTGCCATTCACTACCGCGGGGTGTACGACCCCGATGTCTGGTGGCATCTGCGCACCGGGCAGTGGATCCTGGAGCACGGAAGCATTCCCCGTGTGGACCTGTTCTCCACGCTGCAAGGGAAGCCGTGGGCGCCGTACAGCTGGGCGTTCGATGCGGGTCTGGCTCTGCTGTACAGCGGCCTCGGCTACTTTGGGGTGTTCGTCTTGTATCCGGTGGGCATGGTGCTGGCCCTATCCGCGCTGGTGGTGGGCATGGTGCGCGAATTGGAGTTGGGGCCGTGGGCATCGCTGGGTACGACCGCCGCGGTGCTGGGTGCGATCTCCCCGATCTTTTCGCCGCGCCCAGGATTGGTTACGGTCCTGCTGTTTGCCGCGCAGCTCTGGATTCTTCTGCGGGCGATGCGCACGGGGGGTTGGCGGGGGTTGGCGCTGCTGCCGGTTCTATACCTGCTGTGGGCGAACGTGCACGTGCAGTTTATCTACGGGTTGCTGGCGCTGGGATTGTTTGTGCTGGCGCCCCTGGCGCGTCGATTGTGGCCCGGGTTTGAAAGCGGTGAGCAGCCGGCGGCCGGCAAACGATGGGCGGTGTTGGCGGCATGCGGGCTGGCAACGCTCATCAATCCCTTCGGCCCCAGGATTTATGCCACCATCGTTGGGTTCGCCACGCAGCTGGGGCAGTGGCAGTACCTGGCGGAGCTGCAGTCGCCCAGCTTTCGCAGCCTGAACAGCTATGTGCTGCTGCTGTGGGTCCTGGCCGCATGGATGATGGTGGGCTGGAGGCGAAGCCTGCTGCGCTGGCAGACAGTCCTGTTGCTGGCGGGCAGCCTGATGGCCTTCCGCCAGGTGCGAGACATATGGTTTGCCGCCCTGGCAGGGCTGTGCGCGTTGAGTCCGGCGCCCGAGGGCGAGCGCGATGAGGAGCAGGCCAGGCTGCCTGCTATCGTTCCCTGGCTGACTGCGGTTCTGGTCCTGCTGGGCACGCTGGCGGTGGCGGCTATGCATCCGTTATCGCAGGCGGGGCTGGAAGCGGACATCGCCGACGAATTTCCGGTCAAGGCTGCAGCCTATGTCCGTCAACGTCATCTGCAAGGGGCGGTTTATTCGGACATCTCCTGGGGAGGGTTCTTGATCTGGAGCTTGCCGGAGATGAGGGTATCGCTGGATAGCCGCACCAATGTCCACAGCGACGAGCAGGTGGAACGCACGATGGCGGTCTGGTCAGGCGTGCGGGATTGGGCGAGCGATCCGGAACTGCTGAGCGCGCTGGTGGTGATGGCCAACCCCAGCCAGCCGCTGACGTCGTTGTTGCGCCTGGATCCGCGCTTCCGCGTGTCCTACGAGGACGGCCAGGCGGTAGTGTTCGAGCCGGTGGGAAGGAATTAGCGCTCAGCAAACAGCAATCAGCATGCGTGGGGAGTGTTCCGGCCTCAAGGGCCTGATAGGGATTAGACCCAGTTGGATTTGCAACGGTCTGGTGCGCCAGGCCTAATCGGTCAGTTTTTGGCCATGCCGGTCATGCCGCCCTGGGCATGCTGGCGGGCGCGGGCGATCAGGTCTTCGACCTTGGCTTTGTTGGGGTAGTCAGGATTGGTCTGGAGAAGTTTTTCCCACGCCTGGAGCGCGCCCGCGGGGTCCATGCGACCCTGCCACTTCACGATCCCCATGTTGAACAGTGTTCCGGCATGAGAGGGGTTGTACTTCAGCCCTTTTTCAAACTCGGAGATGGCGCGGTCCGTGTCGCCGGTGTAGAAGTAGCAGCTGCCCATGTCAGAGCGGACATCAACGTCCTGCGGGCGAATGGCAAGCGACTTCTGGTAGTAGGTGATGGCGTCGGAATACTGCTGCGCGTCATAGTAAGCGTTTCCGATCTGCGCGAGCAGTCCCGCGTTTTTGGGGTCTGTCTTCAGCCTGGCCAGGAGAGGCTCCACCTGTTTCTGCGCCATGTGCGCCATTTGCTCGGGGGTAGGCTGGGGAGCAGAGGGCAATCCGGCAGGGGCCGCAGCCTGGGTGCTTGCCGGAGGTGGAGCTGCGGTTGAGCCCGAGCCGCGCACCAGATATCCGACGGCAATTCCAGCCAGCAGACAAACCAGCGCCAGCACGTAGGCCTGTGTGCTGGTCCAGGTCTGGCCGGATGTTCTCCGCGGTGCGTCGTTCTCAGTCGCCATGGCGTCCTCCGAGGTGCGAACGTGGAGAGGCTCTTATCCCCACCTTCTGATGCACGGCATTCCGTGTGCCACTCCTGAAAATCTCGCGAGCATTTTAGTGTGAAGGAAACACAGGGGATGAGTTGGGTTGGCATACAGGTTGTGGGTGCCAGTTGGGGAAAAACCTGGGCTATCTCACTCGCCGGCGGGTGATTTCACACGTTTGAGGGCGCATGCCGGTCCGCTATCCTGATGCTCCTCCGGTGGCGGAGATGGCATCCGGGATGCATTCCGTAACAGCAGATTCGAAAGCGCGAGCGCCCGCGCGAAATCCGGGAAAGATGAGAACGACTCCCCAACCCGACGGGACAAGTGTTGCCTGGACCAGGGCAGTGCCGGAGCCGCAGGCTTACGGCTTGCAATTCCCACAGCGGCGCAATCTTTGGCTCTGGTTCAGCCTTCACCGCGGCGCTGTCGTCGGCGCCGTCGCGCTGTTTGCTCTGCTGTTTTGCCTGCAAGGCGCGGTGCGCCAGCTGCCGCTTCCTTCCAACATGGATGAGTTCAGCGTGCTGTTGGCGGCAGACACATTCACGCACGGGCGAGTGACGAATCCGACTCATCCCATGTGGGTGCATTTCGAAAGCCTGCACGTATTGATGAAGCCTTCGTACACGTCGAAGTATCCGCCTGGGCCGGCATTGTTTTTGGCATTGGGAGAGCGAGTCTTCGGAACGCCCATCTGGGGAGTCTGGCTGAGCACGGTGCTGGCCTGCGCCGCCGTCACCTGGATGCTGATGGGATGGCTTCCGGTGCGCTGGGCGATGCTGGGAGGCGCGCTTGCGGCAGTGCAGTCGATCGTGGTGGCCTGGAGCCAGTTCTATCTGTGCTGCAACCTGGGGGTGCTGGGAGGCGCGCTGCTGTTGGGCGCGGCCAAACGGCTGGAGCGCCGGCCCCGCATGCGCGACGCCGTACTGTTGGCACTGGCGATGATCGTGCTGGGGAATACCCGCCCCTACGAGGGCGCGGCGCTGTCGCTGGCGGCGATCGTGTGGTTGATGTGGAGAGCGGATCGTGTGGCGCTCCGGCGCGTGATGGTTCCGGCGCTCGGGCTGCTGCTGGCCGGGGCAGCGCTGATGGGGTACTACAACCGGCGCGTGACGGGCGCAGCCTGGCGGCTACCCTACGTGGAGCATCTGCGGCAATACGATATGGCGCCGTCGTTCTGGCTGCAGCGGCCGCGTCACATGCCGGAATACCGGCACGAAAACCTCTTTCTGTTTCATCAGTGGGAGCTGGACAGCTACAACGATATTCGCGCGCGCGATGGAGCGGAAATCCTGCTGAAGCGTCCGCTGATTCTTGTCTGGTGGGTTGGCGACTTTGTAGCACTGGCCACGCTGGCTGTGCTGCCGGTGCTCCGCCAGCGCCGGCTTCGTCCAGTGTTGCTGCTGTGCGCGGCATTCTTCACGGCGCTTCTGTTTCCCACCTGGCTGAACAGCAATTACATCAGCCCCGGCCTGCCGTTGTATTTCCTGCTGCTGACGCTGGGTCTGCGGCGGCTGTCATGCCTGCGCTTGCCCGGCACGTCATTTCCAGCCGGTCCGCTGGTGGTGGCGGCACTGGCGCTGGCGGCTTTTCTGCTCGCCATCAGGGATCCTCATCCCATCGAGCTGAACGATTCCAATTACGGCTACCTGCGCGCGCAGATGATCCAGGATCTGAAGCAGCAGGGCGGGCAACACCTGGTCCTGGTACGCTACACAACGAGTCACGACAAAGCCGAAGAGTGGATCTACAACGACGCCGAGATCGATGCATCGGCAGTCGTGTGGGCTCACGATATGGGCACGGCGTGGAACCGCGAGCTGCTGGACTACTACCCCGCACGCCGGGTGTGGTTGCTCAATGCGGACGCGAGGCCGCTGCGCTTGGCGCCGTACACCATGCCGAATGAGCTGCGATGAGCGAATCGTTGCGCCAGGCCAGCGCCGGTCAAGCGTTCGACGAGTATGCGGAGAATTATCAGCAAGTGCTGGCGAACGCGCTCTCTCTCACCGGGGAGGATTCAAACTATTACGCGGCGCGGCGGATCTCCTGGTTTGCAGGGTGCTTGCGGGAGCTGGGTCACGTACCGCAGGCGGTGCTGGATTACGGGTGCGGCGTAGGCAGCAGCGCCCCCTTCCTCCTGCAAATGAAGGGAGTTGTTTCGCTGGTGGGGGTTGACCCTTCGACCGCAGAAATCCGGCAAGCGCAGCAACACTATGGTTCGGAGCGGGCAAGATTCGTAAGCCTGCCGGAGTTCGTTCCAGCCGCACAGTTGGACGCGGCTTACTGCAATGGCGTCTTCCACCATATTCCGCCCGCGGAGCGGCTGGAGGGGGCGACGACGATCTGGCGCGCGCTGCGTCCGGGGGGCTGCTGGGGTTCTGGGAGAACAATCCGCTGAACCCAGGGACGCGATACGTGATGTCGAGGTGCCGCGACGACGAAGATGCGATTCCGCTCACGCATCGGGCGGCCAAGCGCCTGCTACAGAGTGCGGGATTTGAGATTCTTGCGATTGACTTCCTGTTCTTCTTTCCGGGCTTTCTTGCGCAGCTCCGACGGCTGGAGTCGAGCCTGTCGAAGCCGCCGTTGGGAGGGCAATATCAGATACTTTGCCGGCGGCCGCCGGGTTCAGTGCCGCCGCAGGCCAAGGATGCTGAGGAAAAAGCTGGATAGGGAGATCTCGACGCCCAGCGTGACCAGCAGGATCGTCATCGCCACCAGCCGCACCATCCTGACAGGATCCAACGGACCGAAGCCCAAGGCATCCCAGCGGAGCAGAGAGCAAACGCCTGTCGTCAAGCCGGCAAAGGTGAGCACGGCTCCGGCCAGCAGGCCGGTCTCCAGCTTCAGATAGCGGAAGAGAGTTTGCAGGCGGGGATCTTCGGGGAGCAGGCCTTCGGTGATGGCGAACACCTTGGTGAAAACGGCGAACAACACTGCCTGAAAGCCGACCAGCACGGCCAGCACCGCGTACAACAGGGTGTGAATGTCGAAGATGACCTTTCCTACCTGGCGTGGCCCAGGCAGAAGCCATAGGGCAGTGAGGGCTCCGATCAACATCAGGAGCCCGCCAGGATAGAGAAACAGCCAGCGCGGGCTGTACATCAGCAGAAAACGGAGGTGGCGCCAGCCATCGCGCCAGCTCCGCAGGTGGGGAGCGCGGTCGCGTCCGTCCGGGGATAAGGTGGTGGGCACCTCGACAATGCGCATGCCGAAGAGCGTGGCTTTGACCACCATCTCACTGGCAAACTCCATGCCCGTGGTCTGCAGATCCATGCGCTGATAGGCGTCTTTGCGGAAGGCACGCAGTCCGCAATGAAAGTCGCGGCACGGGCTGTGGAAGAGCAGGCGGCCGATGCCGGTCAAGACCGGGTTTCCCAGGTATCGATGTAACGGCGGCATGGCGTTGGGCTGGATGCCGCCCCGGAAGCGGTTGCCCATGACGAGGTCGGCCCCGGCGCGCAATGGCGCGAGGAATTTCGGCAGATCGCGGAAATCGTAGCTGGAGTCGGAATCGCCCATGGCCACGTAGCGTCCGCGAGCCGCGGCGATGCCTCCCATAAGAGCGCTGCCATATCCCGGCCCGGGCACAGCGACCAGCCGTGCTCCCATGGCCTCGGCAATAGCTTGGGACCCATCTGTGCTCCCGTTATCTGCGACGATGACCTCGCCATCGATACACTGTGCCGCAAGGGTGGCCTGAATCTGCGCAATACAACCGGCTAGCGTCGAAGACTCGTTCAGGCACGGCATGACTACGGAAATCTCGGGAGCGACGGAGGCGCTGTCGGAGGCTTCAGGGGCAGGAGTCGGTGAGGGAGCTGCGGCTGCGGCTCCGCCGGGAAGGGGCAGACTGGTCTGGCGTGCGGCGCTGGTCATCCTAGTTATCAGGAGCACGGACGATGCCAGACTGAGCTATTCCCATCTGCCGATATTTGTGTAACTTAGTGGGGGAAGCAGCCAGTCGAAATACGGAAGTGCGGCTGAACGCGCGTGGTGTTCTGCGGCAAAAGCGCGATTTGCCCCACTGACGCTTTGGTTGAAGCGATGCGGCAGAAATTTACACCTGGCGAGACGACAACCGAGATTCACCACCGCAGGCAGGCGCCGATTCCCCTGGCGGCGGTGCTGCTCTACCTGGCCGCGCTCGCCGCCTTCTGGTTCGCGGCGAAATACTTCGACATGGAGGCGCGCATCGGGGGGCACCTGCCCAGCACCTTCGCGAGCTTCGCCTTACTGTTCGCGCCCTACTGGTTCTTTGGATTTGGTCTGGACGAGACCCTGCGTCAGAGACTGGCGAGCAGTGCAGCTCGTGTGCTCGCGCCTGGTGTGCTGGTGATTCCGTATCTGATATTCGCCTTG
>DATHDM010000303.1:0-3379 GCA_035319065.1 Terriglobales bacterium | reverse complement strand
GAGTCCTTGACATCGGCCACATCGCCCAGGCGCACGGTGCCGTTTTTGCTGGTGGCGACGATCAGGGTGCGGTATTGGTCGGCGCGCATGAGCTGATCGTTGTCGGAAATGCTCCAGGCGCGATTCGGATCCCACACCTGGCCCTTGGGCCGGTTGGCATTCGCCGCCGCCAGGGCGGCGCGCACCTGCTCGGTGCCCACGCCCATGTTGTTCAACAGGCTGGGATTCAGTTCTACGCGGACCGCAGGACGAGCACCGCCACCCACGATGACCTGACCTACGCCTGAGACCTGGGCCAATTTTTGCGCCAGGATGAAATCGGCAGCGTCGTAGATTCGCGGCAGGGTGATGGTATCCGAGCTCAGCGCCAGAATCATGCTGGGCGCATCCGCGGGATTGACCTTGCGGTACTGAGGATTCTGCGGCAGGTTGGCCGGGAGCTGGCCGCGCGCGGCATTGATGGCCGCCTGCACATCGCGGGCCGCGGCGTCGATATTGCGGCTCAAGTCAAATTGCAGGGCGATACTGGTCGAGCCCAGTTGACTGGAGGAGGTCATCTGGTTGACGCCGGCGATGCGGCCGAACTGCCGTTCCAGGGGGGTAGCGACGGCGGAGGCCATGGTTTCCGGGCTGGCTCCCGGCAAACCTGCAGACACCTGGATAACTGGGAACTCCACTTGCGGCAAGGGCGCGACCGGCAAGAAGTTGAAGGCCAGGGCACCCGACATCAGCAGCGCGAGGGTCAGCAGCGAGGTTCCGATGGGCCGCTTGATGAATGGAGCGGAGATATTCATTGCTGGCTCATGACTGCCGGTTCCTCGATCACGTTGCCCACGCGGAAGCGTGAGAAGCGCTTACCCAGCCGGTCGAACCAGAGATAGACCACCGGCGTGGTGTAGAGGGTGAGCAACTGGCTGAGCAGCAGGCCGCCCACAATGGTGATGCCCAGGGGATTGCGCAATTCGGAGCCGGTGCCGCTGGTCAAGGCCAGGGGCAGGCCGCCCAGCAACGCCGCCATGGTGGTCATCATGATGGGACGGAAGCGCAGCAGCGACGCCTGGTAGATGGCTTCTTCCGGGGGTTTGCCCTCCTGTCTCTCGGCTTCCAGAGCGAAGTCGATCATCATGATGGCGTTCTTCTTCACGATGCCGATCAGCAGGATGATTCCGATCAATGCGACCACGTTGAGGTCGTTGTGGGTCAACTGCAAGGCCAGGATTGCTCCCACGCCCGCGGAGGGGAGAGTGGAAAGAATGGTGATGGGATGGATGTAGCTCTCGTAGAGGACTCCCAGCACGATGTAGACAGTGACCAGGGCGGCAACGATCAACCAGGGCTCGGAAGAGAGCGACTTCTGGAAGGCGGCGGCAGTGCCCTGGTAGCTGGTGTGGACGCTGGCGGGAAGATTGATCTCCTGCTGCGCCTGATCGATGGCGCGGGTGGCGGCTCCCAGGGAAACTCGCGGCGCCAGGTTGAAGGAAAGGGTGACCGCAGGAAACTGCCCCTGGTGGTTGATAGCCAGAGTGGTGTTCCTGGTCTCCATGTGAGTAAAGGCCGAGAGCGGCACCTGGGTGCCGGTGGAGGAGCGCACGTAGATGTCCTTGAGCGCGTCGGGGTTCTGGCGGAACTGCGGATCCACCTCCAGCACCACGTGATACTGGTTGAGCTGGGTGAACATGGTGGAGACCTGACGCTGGCCGAAAGCGTCGTAGAGGGTGTCATCGATGGCCTGGGGGAGAATTCCCAGCCGGGCGGCGGTATCGCGATCGATGACAAGGTCGGCGCGCAGTCCGCCGGTCTGCTGATCGCTGGCAACGTCGCGCAACTCGGGCAGGGCGCGGAGCTTTTCCATGAGTCGAGGCGCCCAAAGGTTCAACTCGTTGGGATCGGCATCTTCGAGCGAGTACTGGAACTGGGTGCGGCTGACGCGATCCTCGACCGTCAGATCCTGCACCGGCTGCATGAACAAGGTGATGCCTTCCACTTGGGCGAGTTCGGGCTGCAGCCTGCGTATGATCTGCGAGGCGCTGGAGGCGCGTTCCTTTCGCGGCTTCAGATTGATCTGGATGCGCCCGCTGTTGGGCGTAGTGTTGACGCCATCGACGCCGATGAAGGAGGAGAGGCTGGCCACATCAGGGTCCTTCAGAATGATCCTGGCCAGCGCCTGCTGGCGGTCAGCCAAGCCGGCAAAGGAAATGGTCTGCGGGGCTTCGGAGATCCCGAGAATGACGCCCGTATCCTGCACCGGGAAGAAGCCCTTCGGCACCACCACGTAGAGGAACAATGTCAGCACCAGGGTTCCGACCGTCACCAGCAGGGTGGCCCGTTGGTGACGGAGCACCCATTGCAGCGTCGAACCGTAGCGTCGGATTACGCCGTCGTAAACTTCCTCCGACCAGGTATAGAAGCGGCCGTGCCTAGCGGCGCCTTTGGTCTTGAGCAGCTTGGCGCACATCATGGGAGTCAGGGTCAGGGAAATGACCGCCGACATCAGAATAGTGACGGCCAGGGTCACGGCGAACTCGCGGAACAGGCGTCCCACCACGTCGCCCATGAAGAGCAGCGGAATCAGCACTGCGATCAGCGAGACGGTCAGCGAAACAATGGTGAAGCCAATCTGTCCCGAGCCCTTGAGGGCGGCCTCCAGAGGGGAATCGCCCTCCTCAAGGAAGCGATCGATGTTCTCGATCATGACGATGGCATCGTCAACCACGAAGCCGGTGGAGATAGTCAACGCCATAAGGGTGAGGTTGTTGAGGCTGTAGCCCAAAAGGTACATCACGCCGAAGGTGCCGATCAGCGAAAGGGGCACGGCGATGCCGGGGATGATCGTGGCCTGAAGGTTGCGCAGGAAGAGGAAGATGACCATCACTACCAGGACAATGGTCAGCATCATTTCGAACTGGACGTCCTCGACTGAGGCACGAATGGTTTCCGTGCGGTCGGTGAGCACGACCAGCTTCACAGCGGAAGGCAGCGCTGCCTGCAGCCGCGGCAACAGCTTCTTGATGCGGTCGACCACGCTGATGATGTTCGCGCCGGGCTGCCGCTGAATATTGACGATGACGGCGGGAGTGAGGTTCATCCAGGCCGCCTGCTGGACATTCTCCGCGCCATCCACCACAGTGGCGACGTCCTTGAGGCGGACGGGGGAACCGTTGCGGTAGGCGACGATGACCTGCTTGTAGCCCTCGCTGGAGAGCAGCTGATCGTTGGCCCCGATGGTGTAGGCCTGCCGCGGTCCGTCCAGCACACCCTTGGCCTGATCGACGTTGGCCTGGCCCAGGGTGGTGCGCAGGTCCTCGAGGCTGAGTCCATAGGAGGCGAGGGCCGTGGGGTTGGCCTGGATGCGCACCGCGGGCTTCTGGCCGCCGCTGAT
>DATHDM010000302.1:0-10176 GCA_035319065.1 Terriglobales bacterium | reverse complement strand
GACGAGCCCAGGGTATGCGTCACCATCCATGTCAAGCACGGCAGCAGTGGCGGAAGGTCCGCGTACCCCCACGCCGGATGCGCAGCACACGCGAGAAAGTAGAGCTCGTCGCTCATGTATCCGAAGCCGCCGGCGAAGCCGATCAGAATAGCTGTCTTCACTACGGCCAGTGCCGCAATGAGTCCCAAGTTCTTTCTCGTAGTCATCTCGAAGTAGAGTGATACCGGCCCCCCCTGCTGCGCAGCGACCCGAATCACCGAGGGCAGTGTCCGTGCCACGCTGGTTGCAACCTGGGCCACCCTCTTCGCATAGTCCAACATCTCTGTAACCTTCCTGTAACCTTAAACTTCCGTGCCCAAGCCTCCTTTTGGCCGCTGGCGATATAATCTTTAGCGCAATGCCCGAACCGCAATACGCGCTGGTCGCGTATATCAGAAACTCCCTGGGTAAATGGGTCGAAGATTTGCGGCGTGAGTTACACCCCCCGCACGGGCATCTCCCCGCGCACATCACGGTTCTGCCTCCCCGATGTCTTTCCGGTACCGAAGCAGAGGCTCGGGAGCAGGTCGAGCAGGCCTGCCAGAGCGTCGTTCCCTTCAGTGTCGTCCTGGGTGATGTAGAGCACTTCCTTCCAGTTACTCCTACCGTATTCATTCGCGTGGCCCGGGCCGGCTATCGCCTGCGCGAGCTCCACGACCGCCTCAACACCGGCACGCTGGCCTCCGCGGAGCAGTGGCCTTACATGCCCCACCTGACCATCGTCAAGGTTGACACCCTGGAAGAGGCCAAGGCCGCGGCCAAAATTGCCGCCCAGCGTTGGGCCGAATTTCCCGGTCCTCATGCTGCTCAGATCGAGGAACTGACCTTCGTGCGCCAAGTCCCGGGCAGCGACCGCTGGCAGGACCTCGCGCCATTTCCCCTGGGACCCAGATTGGCCTCCACCCGCTAGCCGCTGCGGTGAACCCTGTCAAAATTTCAGCCTGTCATCCTGAGCGAGGGCCGAATGGAAGATGAGGCCCGAATCGAAGGACCTGGTGTTTCTAAGCGTTGCGGTGATCTAGTCGGGTACTCCAGGTTCGCGCGTGCACTTCGGCTGGGTCGTTACAGACAGCCTGCCGGGGCCTTTGAAGTCCTTAGGGAACCACAGATTCCGCCCCAACCTAATTAAGAGGAGAATCCGCCACACATCCCCTGCGCCGCACCCGCTGGACATGCCCTTTCGGCCGTACATGTCCCTCTTACACATTGCCAATGAACCGATATGAAAGCTAGAAAGAGGAGGTCCCAAAACTGGCGGCAGCCCTCCCCCTCTGGTTCTTGCCACCATCCTCCCGCGAGGTGGCGGGAAAGGAACATTTATGCAGATCAGTGTCTACGGTTCAGGGTATCTGGGCAGCATCATCTCCGCCTGCCTGGCCGATTTCGGCATGCCGGTAACCTGTTTTGACGAAGACACCGAACGTATCCGCGAGGTCGCGCAGGGCAACATTCCCTTCTTCGAGAAGAACCTGCAGGAGGTGATCCGTCGCAACGTGCGCGCCGGGCGGCTCTCCTATTCCACCGACCTGGCGTCGGCCGCTGCCAAGTCGCAGGTCACTTTCATCGCCGAAGATACCGCCAATGGAATTGAAGGGCTGGCGCTGAAGATCGCGCAACTTTCCCCTCCTCGCACCGTCCTCGTTTTGAGCAGTCCGGTGCCGGTGGGCACTGCCAGCAAGCTGCAGAAGCTCTTCCAGGAGCAGGGACGCGTGGTCACCATCGTTTCTCAGCCCCTGTTCTTCACCAACGGCTGCGCCATCGAAGACTTTAACTGGCCCGACCGCATTCTGCTCGGCACCAGTTCCGCCGACGCCGTCATGACTTTGAAGCAGCTCTACCGCCCGCTGGTCATGCGCGGCGTGCCCGTGATCGTCACCAATCACGAGACCGCCGAGCTGGTGCGCGAGGCCTCCACTGCGTTCGTGGCCACCAAGATTGCCTTCATCAACGAGCTGGCCAGCCTGAGCGAGCACGTCCGCGCCGACGCCACCGATCTGGCGCTGGCCCTCGGTCTCGACAAGAAGATCGCTCCCCGCTGCCTTCAGCCGGGCGCGGGCTTTGGCGGCCCCTTTGCCGAGTCCGACCTGGATTCCCTGGCCCAGTTGGCGAACGGCAACGGCGTCTCGCTGCGCATCGTCACCGCCGCCCGCGAGGTCAATCGCTCCCTCGCCGATCGCCTGGTGGACAAAATCTCGCGCATGGTCGTCAACCTCCAGGGCAAGGAACTGGGTATTCTGGGGCTGGCGTTCAAGCCCAACACCAACTCCATCGCCGGCTCCTCGTCGATCCTGCTGGCACGCACCCTGATGGACAAGGGCGCCCAGGTTCGCGCCTACGATCCCGTCGCCATTCCCGAGGCGCAGTCGCAGATCGAGGGCATCCGCTACTGCAACTCGCCCTACGCCACCGCCGAGGGTTCCGACGCTTTGGTGGTCGGGACCGGCTGGCCGGAGTTCCGGGCCCTTGACTTCGATCGCATCAAGAAACTACTCAAGCAGCCCATCATCGTGGATACCAAGAACCTGCTGGATTCGGTGCGCCTGCGCTCCATGGGCTTCCAGTACGTGGGCGTGGGCCGGGCCTGAAGGTTTGAGTTGGTGCCGCGGGCCGGGGGGCTCGAGGCGCTACGAGCAGCACAGGGGACGGAAAAAAAATTCCAACCCCTGTGCTTTTTCTTTTCTCAGCTCTCGCTGCCCGGTCTTGATCGCCTCGCCCTTCCCGCCAGGCGGCTTCAAGTCCGCCTCCATAAGACGCCGCGTCACCCGGGATTGCGCCCGCCGGACTAATTCGCTTTCTCCGTCCTGTCACGGCCACCAATCGAGTACAATGCCGGCCGTCGATGCAACCAGAGTTCCAACTGCCGCACGCCGCTCGGCGGAAGGGGACGAAACGCCCGTCGCCGAAGTCCGCCGCCGATTCCGGCCCCGGCTGCCGCTGCGGGATCTGCGGCTCGAATGCTGTGTTCGACAACTTCATGGACATTCATCTCTGCCCCAGATGCGGCGCCCATTTGACCGAGGTCGGATGGCAGCACCCCGAGCGTTTCCCCAGATCCCGCCACCCCCATCATCGACCATGACCCGAGCCTCGGCGGGCGATCGCCTCTCGCCTGCTCCCTGCCAAGGATTGCCTCTCCGGACCCGAAGCCGTCCCGGCCGCGGATTGTTATAATCAATTTCTGCGCTGCGTCGGGCGGACGCCTGTGTGGTGCCTGTAGTTCAGCGGTGGAACGCCGGACTGTGGCTCCGGATGACGTGGGTTCGAATCCCACCAGGCACCCCAACCCCATCCACCAGGCTTGGAACTCGGGTTTCGTTGAGTTGATCGAAGGATTCAGGTTCAGCCGTAAGGAGGAGCACATGTTCCAACTGCTCTGGGCTGCAATCATCGGTTTGATCGTCGGCGCTCTGGCTAAGCTGATCATGCCCGGCAAGGATCCCGGCGGCATCCTCGTTACCATGTTGCTGGGCATTGCCGGCTCGCTGGTGGCCACCTATCTTGGCCGCGTGGTTGGCTGGTACAGCGAGGGGCAATCGGCGGGATTCATTATGTCGGTGGTGGGCGCGATCGTTCTGCTCGCCATCTACCGCTTCTTCAAAAGCAAAGCCGCGGCCTAGCCAGGGCGCGCCAGCCGCGCTTCTCCGGATTTCCGCCAAAGCGGAACGCGAGCGGCTCCATTTCCTCAGCTGGCTGGTTTCGACGTATAGTAGCTGACTTTGCCAGAGATCGGTCTGTGGGGTGATATGCATCGACTCTCTGCCGGTCATAACCAGCCCGAAGACCAGTTAAGAGTCGCGCCGCCCTCGAGCGCCCGGCCAACCGGGATCGTGTTCTCTGCGGAGCTGTTGGAGGCCTTCCCGGATGCCACCGTTGCCGTCGATCAGCAGGGCCGCATCCTCCAGGTGAACTCCCAAACCGAGCAGTTGTTCGGCTACCGCCGGGAAGAACTCGTGGGCCAAACCGTCGAGCTGCTGGTTCCCGAGCGCTATCGCCAGCAACACCATCAGCATCGCCACAATTTTGGCCAGCAGCCCAAGGTGCGGCGCATGGGAGCGGGGCTGGATTTGCATGGCCGCCATCGCGACGGCTCCGAGTTCCCGGTCGAGATCAGCCTCAGCCCGGTGGCCACTGACCAGGGGATGGTCGTGTTGAGCGCCATTCGCGACATCAGCGATCGCCGCCAGATCGAGCAGGAGCTGCGCCGGCTGAACGATGAGCTCGACCGCGCTGCATCCCAGGCTACTTCGCGCTTGGCCCTGATTGTCGATTCCTCCGAAGACGCCATCATCGCCAAGGATCTCGACGGCGTGATCACTCACTGGAATAAGGGCTCCGAGCGCATCTACGGGTACACGGCAGAGGAAGCCATCGGCAGATCCATCGCCATGCTGGTTCCGAAGGATCGCCAGGATGAGGTACCCGCGATTCTGCAGCAGATTCGCCGCGGGGAATCGATGGCGCACCTGGAGTCGATCCGCGTCGCCAAGGACGGGCGCCACTTGAACGTCGTTATTTCCGCCGCCCCCATTCGCGACCACGGCGGGGCCATTCTGGGCGCTTCCGTGATCGTCCGCGATGTTACCCAGCAGAAGCGAGTCGAGGACCAGTTTCGCCAGGCGCAGAAGATGGAAGCCGTCGGCCGGCTGGCAGGCGGCGTGGCCCACGACTTCAACAACATCCTGGGAATCATCACCGCCTGCACCGAATTTCTCCGCGACCGGGTCCAGGACAGTGGCTCCCAGGCCCAGTACGTGGAAACCATCAAGAAGGCCGCGCAGCGCGGCGCTTCCCTCACTCGTCAGTTGCTCACCTTCAGCCGCAAGCAGTCCATCCGGCCCAGAATCCTCGATCTCAATGAACGCTTGCGCGAGGTCAGCAAGCTGCTGCGGCCCCTGATGGGCGATGACGTCGAGATCCTGATCGTGCCCCGGGCAGACTCGGCGCTGGTGGAGGCCGATCCCGGCCAGTTCGACCAGGTGGTACTCAATTTGGCGGTGAATGGGCGCGACGCCATGCCCCGAGGCGGCAAGCTCATTCTGGAAACCGCCACCATCGACTTCGATGAGCATTTCACTCGCCAGCACCCCCCGCTCACTCCCGGGCGTTACGTCATGCTGGCGGTCAGCGACAACGGATCCGGAATGGATGCCGAAACCCTGGCCCACATCTTCGAGCCCTTCTTCACCAACAAGGAGACAGGGAAGGGAACCGGCCTCGGCCTGACCACCGTCTATGGCATCGTGCAGCAGAGCAAGGGCTACATCTGGGTGTACAGCGAGCCCGGCCGCGGCACCACATTTCGCATGTACCTGCCATCGGCGGAACACAAGATCGGCGTAGCCCACGCGCCTGAGGCGGAACTCGTCCTGCCCAGAGGCGATGGCGTCTCCGTCCTGCTGGTGGAAGACGACGAGATGATGCGCGTGCTCACCCGCCAGGTTCTCAAGGACCATGGCTTCACCGTGTTTGAAGCCGGGGACGGCAAGGCAGCCCTGGATTACGTGGTTTCCCATCCCACTCGCATCGACCTGTTGCTCACCGACGTGGTCATGCGAGGCTTGAGTGGACCCGAACTGGTGCTGCGCCTCGCCGACTCCCACCCCAACCTGAAGGTCATCTACATGTCGGGTTATGCCGGCGAATTGATCGCCGAACACGGTGGGCTCCAGGGCAACACCCTGCTGGAGAAGCCCTTTACCCGCGGTGCCCTGTTGAAGGCCATCCACGCCGCCTTGGCCTAGCCTCCTCAATCAAGCAAATCCCGGTTACTGCGGGCAGTCACCCCCTCCCGGGGGCCAGCTGGCCTTCCGCACAGTGATGGAGATCACACAGCTTTGTGCGAATTCGCGCACCCCCCGGGGGAGGGAAGCCGGTCAGGGGCCAGCCTCCAGCCACCGGTCACCATGCCCGTACGTTATTTGTTATCAATACGTTGTGCCAGAACCAGCCTCGGTCTCGCGGGCGCCCTGCCGAATGGCCAGCTACCTGCCCTTACTTACCCCGGAGGTGGCAGATGGCCGCACACGCGATCAAGGTAGGCAGCGTTTCTTCAATTGACCAGCTGTTCCCGGACTTGACCCCTGCCGTTTCGGCAGCCCTGGAAGAAGCGGCATTCACGACGGCCTACCCGTCGGGTGCGGTCCTGTTTGTCGAAGAGCAGTCGTCCCGCGGCGTCTTCATCGTGCGTCGCGGTCGGGTGAAGCTCTCCGTCAGCGGAAGCGATGGCAAGGTGCTGATCCTGCGCATCGCCGAGGCGGGCGAACTGCTGGGAGTCTCGGCTGCGGTCTCCGCCCGCGGCTACGAAGCTACTGCTGAGACCCAGGGACCCTGCGAGGTCAGCTTCATCCGCCAGAACGATCTGCAGCGGCTGATGCGCATTCATAAGGAACTTCCCCTCTGGGTGGCGCAGCAGCTCAGCCGCGACTACGACTCCACCTGCCGCGAAATCCGCCACTTGGTGCTCTCCGAATCCGCAACCGAGAAGCTGGCGCGCCTGCTGGTCGACTGGCTCAACCAGAACGAGGAGTCGCGCAACCCCGGCCGCATGAAGTTCACTCTCACCCATGAAGAGATTGGGCAGATGATCGGCACCTCGCGCGAAACCGTGACCCGCGTGCTGGGAGGCTTCAAGCGGCGTCACCTGATCCAACAGAATGGAGCCACCCTGGTGATTCCCAATCGCCATGCGCTGGAATCGTTGATCTCTGCTTGAGCAGGTTTTCTCCTGAGGTCACCCTTGGTGCAGAGGTGCGAAGCGGAGGTTGTCTCAACCCCAATCCGCACCTCTGCCAACCCCGGCGCTGCTCTTCTCTCCTGCAGAACCGGTTGCTCTTCCGCTATACGTTCGTCTCTTGCACCACCATGAACGGCACGCGCACGCTCATCGCCGAACTGGCGAAGCTGGCGCTGCCGTCATCCAGCGAGCATTCACACCAGCACCACAGCAGGTAGATGTGATCGGGCGCCAGCTCGAACTGCACGTCCAGCTGTCCCGGCCAGTCGTCTTCCACGTCCACGCTGTGGGTGTCGTCCCACACGCTGACGCCATCGCTCCACAACGGGAAGGAAGCGTCGTCGGGAGGCCACTTCACAATGTTGAACTTGGAATCCATGCTCACCACCCGCGCGTGCAGGTACCCATCGTTGTGCGCGGTCGAGGCCAGCCAGGCGCTGTCCAGGTAGCTGTAGCTGCAGCGCATGAACGGGCGGAAGTGTCCGACTGGATTGTTGGACACCGGACGGCAGAAGGTTCCAATCGCCGCCGCGGCGTAGGCGCTGCCGTCGGCCGTCACATTGAAACCGAAGGTTCCTCCCAGGTCATCCTCTGACGACTGGTTCGTGGTCGCGCTCCCCAGGTTCTGCGCCCATATGGTGTCGTATGGCGGAGCGAAAACCGACAGCACCGAGCCCCCCATGATCTTGGGCTGCATCTCCATGCCGCTCGGCAGCTTGGGCTTACGCTCGGCCAGGCGAGTGGCCAGCGCCCGCAGTCCCTTCTGCGCTTCCACTACTTCCTTGTCCTTGCCGAAAATGTCCTGGAGCCTGGCGGTCAGCTTGTCGCGATGCTTCCGATCCTCCGAGCGGATCGACTTTCGTTCCTCGAATTTCCGCGTGACCTCCTGGCTCCATCTCGCGGTCACCTCCTCGATCGCTCTCTTGGGGATGGGTTCACCCTTCTGAATGGCTCGAATCCTCTGTGCGGGGTCGACGAATTTTTCGATGTGAGCCCTCGTGGCATGCATAAGTAACCTCCGGCGAAGATTGGGAGTGGGTTGAGGGACGCCGGGAACAGGGCAGGGAAGAGATCGGATTCCGTGTGCGCCTATTCCAAAGTGTGCAGGGGAGTGGACCGTGGGGACCGATGTGTTTACGAACCTATACCTCGCCAACCGGCGCGTCAAGCAGCGACTGCTTCGCGGCCGCTTCGAGAACCCGCCGCAATTCCTTCCGCACCCTATTACACATTGGGATAAGCAACAAAACATTTACAAATCGCTGCCGCCCCGTTGACAACCTGCGATCACTCACCCGCCTACGCTGCGGAGTACAAGAATCGCAGTCCTTTCCTGGATCACGGTTCGTCTGAATTAATCGAGGAGCGAAAGCCGATGAAAAAGGAAGATTCCACTCCCCCTCTGGCCACCGACACAACCTCATCACCGCCAGGAAAACCCTTCGACTCCCTTTGGTACCGCATCATGGAGCGGCGCTCCATGCTCAAGGGCCTGGGCGCAACCGCGGTCTCCGTTTCGGCTGCTGCCCTGTGGCCCGCTCACCTCAGCGCGGAGGAGAAGAGCGGCAGCCTCACCAGGGGCGACGCCTCCATTTTGCGCTTCCTGGCTGCGGCCGAGATCATCGAGAGCGATCTCTGGTTGCAGTACGCCGAACTGGGAGGCTCACAAACCCAGCCCAACGGCGATCCCGAGAACGAACTTCCCGGGCTGCCCACCGGCGGCAACGACGCCTTCACCGAGAAGCTCGAAAACCTGGATGAGGACATGCCCCAGTACATCCACGACAACACCGAGGACGAGACTACTCACTTCATGTTCATCAACGCTTATCTCGCCTCGAAGGGTGCGGACACGGTCAACCTCGACAAATTTCGCACTCTGCCGAGCAGCACGGCTACGGGCGCAAATCAGGTGGGGCGGCTCACCAACCTCATGAACCTCACCGTGGACACCAGCTGGTACACCCGCTACCGCAGCCGTGACCAAAATCCCGACCTCAACCCGGGATTTGTTTTTCAACAGGCAGTCAAAGGCCTGTTTGACAAGACCAAATTTCCTAACGGACTCCCTGCCATTCCCCGCTCCAACGCCGATACCAGCCCCGACGACCACATCCAGGCCATCGCCAACACGGCCGGCTTCCACTTTGGCTTCATCGAGCAGGGTGGTACCAGCCTTTACCCCTCTCTCGCTCAACGCGTGACCAGCCCGGAGGTGCTGCGCATCCTGCTCAGCATCGGTGGAACCGAGATCGCTCACTTCCAGACCTGGCACGACAAGGCCGGCAACGCTGTCGCTGACCCTCTCGCCCCCCTGACCGATTCCACCAACGGCTTGTCTTTCCCCAACCTCAATCTCCTCAACTCCGAGGACTTCCAGACCAATCTGATCATGCCCGAGCCTTGCCCCTTCCTGAATAAGAAAAAGTTTCCCGCCTGCTCCATTATCCGGCCCACCCAGAGCAAGGGCGCAGCCATGGCTGCCTTGAACTCCCTGATGGCTGACGGTCTCTTCAGCGGCCAGCATGACAAAACGTTCTTCGAGCTTCTGCGCGACCTGGCGGAGGATGCCGATGAGGCTCGGCGGGAAAACATCTGAAGTAGCTTTCTATTTGCTTCTCTCCTCGGCGGGGGCATGGCTCAAGGTAGCGAGTCACGTCGCCCGCCTTCTTTTCAGCTACCGTACCGGCATTTTTACTCTCGGGAAATAAGGAGCACCCATGTTCGAAGGATTGTTTCAACCGATGCATCTGCTGGTGATTATGGGGATCGCGATGCTGGTCTTTGGACCCAAGAAGCTTCCTGAGCTGGGCAAGGGAATCGGCGAGGGCCTGCGCGGCTTCAAGTCGGCCCTGAGAGAGGAAGAAGGCGCGCCCGCCAAAGCAGTCAATCCCGGCGACAAAAACTGATCTGTACGGCGACGCGCGTGGCGCGGAAACGGGCGGCCTTCATGCTTTCAGTCCCGGATCGATTTCCAATCCACTCCTCACGTCACCTTTTGTTGACGAGACATTTACAGAAATGTGACACCCGCTCGCCCCCGATGGACTATCGTTTGCCGCAATCGGTCCCTCACAATGCCCCCTCCCGCGGAGGGAGATCCAGCCACCCACAATCAGGATGTCCGGTTGTCCTGCAGAGCGAAGGAGAAGAGAGATGAAGTTCGGCATTCGATCGCTGTTTGTGTCCCTTCTGGGCCTCAGCCTTTTGTTGCTCCCCACTCTTGCTGCCGCTCAGCACTATCATCAGGTGAACTTGGTTGGGAATCCTGACCCTTCACAACCGCCGCCCGGACCTGCCCCCAACCTCACCGATTCCCACTTGATCAATCCCTGGGGCCTTGCCCGCAGCGCCACCAGTCCCTGGTGGGTCGCAAACAACGGCACCGGAACCTCAACCCTCTA
>DATHDM010000301.1:0-6204 GCA_035319065.1 Terriglobales bacterium | reverse complement strand
TTTTGTAGCGCGGCTCAGAGGGCAGGCTAAGCTCATATGCCATGCCTGACAGCAGCCAGCTGCCGATCGCCACTTCGACGCACGTTGCGATCTCTGGATCGGGAATGTCTTTCAGCAGGCGCTGGGCCATTTCCGGATTGGTGTCAGCCAGCAGGCTGATGAATTCCCTCCAGATTTCCGTGGAAGGCCACATGGCTTTCAATGCCAGGTTGGGATCGGTCGAGTCGGAGTCTCTCTTGTAAGACTTCTCGGCGAGTTTCATGGCCTCCTGGGCTGTCTCGAGAGCAGCATCGCTGTCGCCGAGTTGCATGAAGGTCTCATAAACATCCTTCAATTTCGATAAGACCAAGAATGGCTGCATCGTGAGGAGGATGCTGCGTTGCTCTTTCGTTGCCTTCACGGCCAGGCTGGGATCGCGCTTCATGGCTGCGGCCGCCACGATGCCCATAGCTTCGGCTCGGGGCCAATTCGGCGCGCCTGCAGCTGCTGGCTGTAATGTCATGGCTACCTCGTAGGCCTGGCTGGGGTCCACATTCGCCAGCTTCGTGATCTGGTCGCGGCGCAGCGCACTACGCCTGCGCATGGCCACTTCACTAGGTGGTGCGCCGGTGATTCCGGTCACCGCCCGGTGTTCCCCTTTCCCCAGGGGCGTGTCGCGCACCGCAGGATCCAGCGACTGCAGGGCCTGCGGATAGTCACTCAGCATCTGCCGCACGTTCTGGTTGCTGTGCAGCAGGCTGTCCGCTCGATCAGGATCGAGTGCCCGGAGGATCGGCAGAAGCTCGAACAACCGATATTCGTAAATGGAATCAAAGTGCGCGGCAACCGTATGTGCCTTCCCTTCAGATCCGAGCAAACTCAAATTGTAGTGTTTAGCCTCCGCGCCTTCCCTCGACTTCGCCAGAATCTCATCGATGGACTGCAGAACCAGCGCCGCTGGCAGCTTCTGCCAGAAGCGCACCACCAGCGTAGCCATATCTTCAAAACCGGGGAAAGTGTCTTGCTGCTGCCGGTAGGCGTTAAGTGCACTGCAGAATACGTCGAGACGTTCGGCGGCGCGCTCTGCGGGCAGTTGCACCATGATTTCAGCCGCAGCCCGGTAGGGATAGTCGCCTTCAGCTGCGGCAGCGTTCAACAGCCGCAGCGCGCGGTCGAAGTCTTTCTTCTCGGCATATGCGCTGGCGAGTTCACCGGTAATGAGCGGGCGATACTTTTCGTCCGTAGCCGGGAGCAGCGGCTCCACATCCGCCGGCCAGCTGTGCAGCAGCTCCGTCAGAATTTCCCACTGCACCTCCCGCTTGTTGACGCGGCCATCGATTTCGGTGGAAGCGCGGAAGGATTCGTTCAGCAGCTTGCGCCGCCGACTCGGGTCCAGCGTGTGGTAGGCTGCGGAAATCTCCAGCAGCAAGACGGCGCGCATTTCCGCAGAATAGCCGCGGGCGGCGACCTCCGAGTTCCGCAACATTCGCCGGCCGTTCTTCTGCTTGGGAGTGAGCTGAGGCTTGGTCTGTTTGACCGTTGCAGCAGACTTCTGGCCCGCCACCAGGGATGGCAGCAGCAGGAGCGCGAGCGCCAGCGTGCATCGAATCCACATATTCCAGACCGCCGGCAACCGCTCAGATTGTAGCGCAGGATGAGGGCCGGATCTGAAGTAGGCTCTACCGCAGCGCGCTCACCGGCTTGGGATCGCTGTGCGAGGCGTAGGAGCCGGCGCTCTCCGCTTCGCCTGTGTTGCGCAGCCACAGCTCCACCAGCTTGTAGACGTCCTCGTTGGTGCAGATCTCGTAATAGCGGCGGTCAGTCCACTTCTTGAGCGAGAGGCCCTGGGCGCCGATGCGGGCGATGCTGCCCTCGCGGATCACCAGGCGATGAAAGCTCTTGCCCACTGGCACCAGCCCGGTATAGAGGGTCACCGGCTCGCTCTCCCACAGCGTAGGCAATTCCATCTCGATGGGCTGCAGGGAGACCTCCTGCCGCAGCTTGCGGTACGCGGCCTCGCTCATGTGGATGCCGCCGAGGTTGTAGCGCATGAGGAACTCCTCGGGATTGCCGCCGGTATCCTCGTCATCCACCGTCTGGAAACAGAACACGTTGAACAGCGTCTCCGAGCCCTCCAGAATCTTGCGGGCGCCGCGATTGCAGGAGGAGAGCCGGTCGCTCTCGTTGAGCGCCTTGGAGATCATGATGCGCGATTGGCCGTCCATCAGGTACATCGGAGCGGCATCCTGGTAGCTGATCCCGATGCCCAACTCCAGCGTGGGCAGCCCGGATTTCTCCGATTGCGCGTTATAAGCGCGCACCAGGGTGATCATCTCCCGCGCCAGCGCGCAGGTGCGGCCCACACCGAAGCCCTCGCCGCCTTCGCGCTCGAACAGCGCCAGGATGATGGCATCGCCCTCGATAAACACCTTGGCCGCCTGGTATTTGGGCAGCAGCTGGTTCACCGGATCGTAGAAATTCAGGCTGAAATACGATGCCGGATTCAGGCCGCGCTCAAACAAGGTGCGCGTCAGCGTAGTGGAGTCGCGAATATCGGCCTTCAGAATGATGTGGTGCAGGATCCGGTCCTCGGCCGGCTTCTGCTCTTCGGGAAGCAGGAACTCGTAGAGCGTGCTGTTGATCTCCGACAGGCTGCGCAGCTTTTCGCTGGTGATCAGCGAGACCCCCTCCATGGCAACGCCCAGGGTTTCCAGGCGGCGCAGGTCGCGGTGATAGCGCATGAAGTCGCGCAGAAAGCGCCCGGCAAGCTTGTTGCGGTCCGCGCCGCGGTAGTTGGCCAATCGCTTCGCCGCGGCCTGGAAATTCGCCGGCGAGAGCTTTCCCTGCTCCTCCAGAAGCTTCTCCACCCGCTGCCGCTCCTGGCGCGAGATCAGGGCGTTCTTGAGCTGCTGCGCGTTGATGGTGGGCGAATACTCCGCCAGTAGAGGCACGGTGTCATAGGCAGCAATTACCTGGTCGAGAACCCCCTCGCGCTCCAGCCACTGCGTCCAGAGTTCCAGCAGCGCCTTTTGCAGACGGCCCTCGTGCGTGTCCTCGTCGGGAACCCCGTTGCCCACCAGGTCGTGCGCGTTCTCCGGAACGCTGAGGATGGGGATCAGTTCCGAGTTGTCGGAGCCGATTTCCAGCGACTTCAGGAAACCCAGCGCGATTTGCAGCATGCGCGGAAAGCGGTCGGGATCGCGCTCGAAATTGCCCAGCATCACGTAATGTTCGGCGTTCACCTGGTCGTCGCGCCCGTTCTCGGTAAACATCAGTTGGTTGATGAACAGGTCGTAGCCCGGAAGATCGGCGGAGCCGAACAGCGAACGCCGCATGCGCAGCAGCGTCTCCTTCTCGATCTCCCGCAGCGTATGGAAGACTTCTTCGCCGGCGCGGCACAGGATGCTCTTCTTGTTCAGCTGAAACGCGGCGCAGCGCTCTCGCACCTGCACCGCGCGCGCGTTGGTCGCCTGCCGGGGCGCATCGTAGGTGTTGGCCCGGGTGCGCAGGCGCTCCAGGATGGCTGCGAATTGCTCCACCAGTTCGGTACGCAGGAATTTCAGGATCGCGATGCGGAACAGCAGATCCAGCGAGACATTCACCTCGGTCTTGGAGCGGTTGAGCGCCGCCACGTGCAACTCGGTCAGGCGTCGCTTGAACTCCGAGACGTCGGGTGCGGCAGGCGGCTTGTGCGCTCCGCGGGACAAAAACGCCGGACTGCTGACGGGCGTGAGCCGGTCGGCGATCAGGTCTTCCACGTTGCCGGCCTTGGCCACCACCCGGACGATGTGCTGGCGAGCGACTTCGGTCAGCACGGGACTGAGCAGGACGTCGTAGCGCACGTTATCGACGCCGGTGACCAGGCCCGCAAGCTCCACCGCCGGCGTGTACGACCTCAGATCTAGCTGGCGCGCCAACTGGTGGACATCCTCGCGCTGAAAAAACGGAAATGGCGACATTTTCAGACCAGTGCCCCGGGTATGGCTTACGCGCAATGAAAAATCGACGGTACGATGGGAGGCTAGCACGGTCTCGGTAACCAGCCATAGTTACGGAGGTTACTGCGACTAAGGGCCATGGGCGTGGCGCGCGCAACGTGTGACGCGGGCGCGCTCGCCCGCGCCTCTCGGTTTGGGAAGGCCCATCTTCAGCCGCTCCGTTTCGGCCTTCCGTCACCCGATTCCCCGACCTCCAATTCTCTGTCAAGCCCCTTCGCCCGCCGGTCTTGCTCCTATCCGCTGGCTTTTCAGCCAGATCAGGCGGCGCTGCCAATGTCCCATTTACCCCTGCCAATTCGCTAAACTGGAAATAGGATGGTTTGCTCGAGGCTGGCAACGCGTCAGCAGTTTGTGGCGTTGAAGAAAGGGAGCCGCGGGAAGTGCCCCGACTTTGCCTCTGTGCGGGGAGGATAGGCAATTGGCGGCGGTTCCGCTGTGCCCATAAGGCCTTATGTTTTAATATTTTAGGATCTAACCCAAGTGTTTACAATATTTTAGCAGGGTAATTATCCCTTTACAGTAGGTACGCATTGGGATAGAGTTGTGTGGCATCACGGTAGGTAACCCGATGGGCGAGAAGCGCGTCCTGCAAATTCTCTGCGAAGTGATCGAGATGCTAGTCGATCAGCAAGCGCAGATAAATGAGTCTTCCGCTTTGCAGTCAGCAATGCTCTTAGTTCTGAACAAGAAAGTTCCGGGTTACGACCAAGAATTGCAGCGCGTACATAGCGGTGCCGAAGAGCTGCTGAATGCGACAGATGAGCCAGTTCTTCGGAAATTAAAAGCGTTAGCCCAAGAGCTTCGGAAAGAGATTTAGCCATGAATCGCAAGCCCAAAATGCTGAGGTACACCAAGAAAGACTTCGACAATCAGTTTCCGGACGATGCTACTTGCCTGGAATGGCTCAAGAATCGCCTTTATCCGGATGGTATCTTCTGCGATGCGTGCCAAGCGGTTACAAAGCATCACCGCGTTAAAAGTCGCCCGTCGTACTCCTGCGATCACTGCGGCCATCACGTTCACCCGACCGCTGGCACGATCTTCCACAAATCTCCGACGCCGCTGACGACTTGGTTCTATGCCATCTACCTGATGGCTTCGACTCGCTGCGGCATCTCGGCAAAGCAGATCGAACGCGAAACGGGCGTGACTTATAAGACTGCATGGAGGATGTTCAAACAGATTAGGACCATGCTTGATGATGAAAAAGCTCCCCCACTCGGAGGTAGAGGGCGGAAGGGCGTCGAAATAGACGAGACCTATATCGGCGGGAAGCGCAGGGGCTACCGTGGCCGCTCCAGCGAACTTGACCTTGATCCCAAGACCCCTGTTGTCGGCATAGTGGAACGGAAAGGACGCGTCCGGGCCTACGCAACCGCAGACGTGAAGAAACGCACCGTGATGGGGATCATCAAGGAACGTGTGCTTCCGCAAAGCACGGTGTTTACCGATGAATATTCCATCTACGACGACCTGGGGCGTCATCGGAATGAATATCGGCACCATCGCATCAATCACAGCGAGAAGGTGTACGTCGTCGGGAACGTCCACACGAATACTATCGAGGGGTTCTGGAGCCTCATCAAGAATGGGCTTCGGGGTGTTTACCACTCGGTTGGCAAGCATTACTTGCAGTCCTATCTCAACGAATATGGCTTTCGGTACAATCGGCGCTTCGACGTAGAGCCGATGTTTATTAGTTTCCTGAATCAGATCGAGAAGCGGGATGTGGTCGTTCGTCGTGCTCCGATGCTAGCCGAACCTTTCTGACTATCGTGCGGACACACATCGCGGCGGCATTATTTAGAGGACAGCAGAAATGGACGATCCAATCACGGACTTGGTTGCTTGTTATAAACAAGCCCTTCTAATGGCTCGCTTGTGGCAGAGCGTGGCTGCGATGTACGCAACAGGGGGAATTCCCGGTCCCACTTTAGAAAGCGAGCGGCAGCGGCTTCAGCCTCCGCTGGAGGAAGAATTTGCCGTATACGAGAAATCACGACAGATCGGGTCTTCACAAGAAGAAGCGGTTCGTGGGCTTCTGGCTCACTTGAGGCGTCGCTAGGCATATTCTCTGTATGCGCAACCGTGGACAACTTATTGTGCTTCTCTTCGTGGCATCGTGGATCAGCGGTGCGATTGTCTGGTATGGCTGGTTGCATGATGTTCCCTGGTACGGCTGGGACAGCTGGGGAAGCGGTCTAAACTATCCGCTCCTAACGCTGGA
>DATHDM010000300.1:0-3938 GCA_035319065.1 Terriglobales bacterium | reverse complement strand
CAGGAAGGTGACCATCGCCGCGGTGCGCGGCAGCTGCCTGGGCGGAGGGGCCGAATTGGCCGCCGTCTGCGATCTGGTCTTCACCGCCGACAGCGCCACGTGGGGCTTTCCTGAGATCTCCCTCGGCTGCTTCCCGCCGGTCGCCGCCGCCATGCTGGCTGCGGTCGTGGGGCAGAAGCACGCCGCCGAGCTGGTCCTCACCGGCCGGCAGATTACCGGCGAGGACGCCATGCGGATCGGGCTGGCCAACGAGGCGCTGCCGGAAGACGAGCTCGCCGAGATCGTTGACGATACCGCCGATCGCATCGCGTCGCTCAGTCCAGCGGCCCTTGCCCTGACCAAGAAAGCGCTTTACGCCTGGGACTCGGCTCACTTCGACAAAGGACTTGCGCGCGCCGAGCAGATCTACCTGGAAGAATTGATGAAGCTCGACGACGCTCGCGAGGGCATCGCCGCCTGGTTGGAAAAGCGCCCACCGAAGTGGACGGGGAAGTGAGAAGAAAGTTTGAAATCAGATCGCGTGATTGCATGAGGTAAGAGGGCTGGCTGGGCAACGTCTAAAGCGAGCCAAGATTAACCCATGGACTTTGAAATCACACCCGAGGAGTTGCAAGACAAGCTTAGGGCCGGCGATCGGCCAGTCTTGCTTGACGTGCGCGAGCCGTGGGAGTACGAAGCGGCGCGCATCGGCGGCAGCACGCATATTCCCATGGATCAGATTCCCAACCGCGTGCACCAGGAGCTCGACCCCGACCAGCACATCGTGGTGATCTGTCACCATGGCGTTCGCTCCGCCAACGTGGCCAACTGGATGCGCCAGCAGGGATTCGATAAGGCTCAGTCCCTACGCGGAGGACTGGATCGGTGGTCACGCCAGATCGACCCGGCGGTGCCCACCTACTAGCCGGGGCTGGAACTCAGCCACGATTGCCTCGGCTGAGTGCTGGTGCTGACGATGAAAAAAGAACTCGTCGAACTCAGGATTAACGGCCGCGCGCATGAGCTCGCCATCGAGCCCAACCGGCTGCTGCTCGAAGTTCTGCGGCAGGAACTGGAACTCACCGGCACCAAGCGTGGCTGCGACGATTCCTCCTGCGGCGCCTGCACGGTGATGATTGATGGCATTCCCATGCTCTCCTGCACACTTCTCGCCGCCAGTTGCCAGGGGCAGGAAATCACCACCGTCGAAGGCGTAGCTGATCATGGCGGCCTGGCTGCCATCCAGCAAGCCTATGGCCGCTGGGGCGGCGCGCAGTGCGGATACTGCACCCCCGGTTTCATCATGACCGTGAAGCACCTTCTGGCCAACAATCCCGATCCCACAGAGGATGAGATCAAAAATGCGCTCAGCGGCAATCTCTGCCGCTGCACCGGTTACACGCAGATGTATCAGGCCATCAAGGCCGCGGTCGAGGCAGAAAAATCTGGCCGCTCCGCCCGCGCGGAGCTTGCGGAGATCAAATGACCTACGTGATCGTAACCATTAAGGCGTTGAGGGACCCCGAGGCCTTCCAGCAATACGCTGAGCGGGCCAAACCCATCATCGACCGCCACGGTGGCCAATACATCGTCATCGAGAAGGCGCCGGAAGTTCGCGACGGCCAATGGCATTTCGTGCGCACGGTGATCGTTGCGTTCCCGTCGTTTGAAGCGGCGCTCGGCTGGTATGACTCGCCCGAATACCGCGAGATCATCCCCCTTCGCAAGCGCGCCTTCGACGCCAACATCGCGCTGGTGCGCGACCTCAGCGAAGCGCCGGTCGAGGGCTACCCGCTTCCCGCGGCATCTGCTCCCCAGCGAGTGACCTCGGGATGAATGATCAGTTCAGCATCATCGGCAAGTCCATCGCCATGGTGGACGCGGCCGAAAAAACCACCGGCCACGGCAAGTACGCCGACGACATCGCCCTTGCCGGCATGCTGACGGGGAAGATTCTGCACTCGCCGCATCCCCACGCCCGCATCCGGCGCATCAATGCCGCGCGCGCACTGGCCTTACCCGGTGTGATCGCCGTGGTGACCGGCCAGGACGCCCCCACTTCCTACGGCATCCTTCCCATCGGTCACGACGAGCATGCGCTGTGCACGGACAAGGTCCGCTACGTCGGGGACAACGTCGCCTGCGTGGCCGCCGTCGACGAGTCCACCGCCGAACGAGCCCTGGAGCTGATCGAAGTCGATTATGAACTGCTCCCCGCTTACTTTGACCCGGAAGCATCGATGAGGGCGGAAACCGATCTGATTCATGAGAACCGGGCGCACAACGTCGAAAAGGACTATCACCACGTCTTCGGCGATCCCGAGCGCGGCTTCGCCGCGGCCGAGCACGTTGCCGAGGGCCGCTATCTGGCCAACGAAGTCACGCACGCGGCCATGGAGCCGCACTCGACGCTGGCGGCCTTCGAACTCGATCCCCAAACCGGCAAACTCGGGCGCCTTACCGTCTGGTCCTCGACCCAGGTTCCTTACTACCTGCAGCACAAGCTCTCCCTCGTGCTGGATATGCCGATGTCGCAGATTCGCGTGATCAAGCCCCTGGTCGGCGGCGGCTTTGGCGGCAAGAGCGAGGTCATACCGCTGGAGATCATTGCCGCGGTTGCGGCCCGCGCCGCCAAGGCGCCGGTGAAGATCACCTATACGCGCGAAGAAGTGTTCTGGGCGCATCGCGGCCGCCCGCGCACCATCATCGATCTGAAGACCGCCGTCAGGCGCGACGGCCGCATCACCGCCGTGGCCGCGCGGGTGGTTCAGGACGGCGGTGGCTACTGCTCCTACGGCCCGGTCACCATTCTCTACTCCGGCGCACTGCTGGGCGCGCTCTACGACATTCCCAACGTCAAGTACGATGGCTACCGCGTTCTTACCAATAAGCCCGCCTGCGGCGCCATGCGCGGTCACGGCACGGTGAACGTCCGCTTCGCCTTCGAATCGCAGTTGGACGAGATCGCCGCCGCGCTTAAGCTCGATCCCGCGGAGATTCGCCGGCGCAATCTCCTGAAGCCTCCCTGCATCACTGTGAATCAGCTGCGCGTCTTGAGTTACGGCTTGCCCGAGTGCATTGAGCAAGTCGTCGAGCGCTCGCGCTGGAACACGCGGCGCGGCAGGCTCAGAAGGGGTCGCGGGCTTGGCCTGGCCTGCAGCCACTACGTGAGCGGGGCGGCCAATTCCATCATCAAGTCGGACATGCCCCACTCCACCGTCAACTTGAAAATCGATCGCGATGGCGGCGTGGTCGTCTACACCGGTGCGGCTGAGATCGGCCAAGGATCCGACACCATGACCGCTCAGATCGTCGCCGAGGTGCTGGGCTGTGCCCTGTCGCGCGTAAGAGTGATTGCCGCCGACACCGACCTGACGCCCATCGATCTCGGCTCCTATTCCAGCCGCGTCACCCTGATGTCGGGCAATGCCGCTCTCCGCGCTGCCCAGAACGTCAAGCAGAAGCTTCTCGATGCCGCGGCAAGAAAGCTGAACTGTCATGCTGATGATTTGATCTTCCGGGACGACACCATCTTCGTGCGCGGCTCCGAGTCGCGCGTGGCCTCCGGGCTCGCGGCGGAGAGGGTCCGCAGCGCCGAACTTGTGCACGGACGCGTAGAGGGCCAGATCCTGCGCGGATCTCTGCAGCAGCAGCGGAAGAAGGAGGAGCAGACTGCGCGCGACCACCTTACTTTCGAGGAAGCTGTGGTGGCCGCCATCGACTTCACCGGTACGCTCACCGGCACCGGTTCCTACGCGCCTCCGGCCGAGGCACGTGGCGGAAATTTTAAGGGAGCAGGCGTTGGCCCTTCGCCAGCCTATTCCTATGCCGCGCAAGTGGCCGAGGTCAGCGTGGACGAAGACACGGGGCAGGTCACGGTGCACAAGATCTGGGCGGCGCATGACTGCGGGCGAGCCCTGAATCCGGTGGCGGTGGAAGGGCAGGTGGTGGGCTCGGTG
>DATHDM010000299.1:0-5059 GCA_035319065.1 Terriglobales bacterium | reverse complement strand
CGCCATTCCGTCAAAGCCCTGAGCGACGGCCGGGCAACCATTGTGGATCACCCCACCAGACCCGAATCCGGTTAGCGGGAAGGTGGGCTGCACAGACTTCAGCAAAGGGCCGGGCAGATAGATTGGTGGAGGCGGCGGGAGTCGAACCCGCGTCCGAAGCGGCTGCCAGTAAAGAGCCTACATACGTAGTCGCATTCCCGCTGCGGTTGCCCGCAACTTTCGCCGCTCGCGGTCAGAACGCGACAAGAAACGCGAGCCGCTAGCCTGAAGGTCTCGCCTGCGGACTCAGACGGCCTCCGCAGGCCAGCCCACTGTGCGACGCCCTTTCGCAGCCCATGGGCGAAGCCGCGAAGGACGGCTACTTAACTAATTAAGCAGCGTATGCCAGCTGTTGGTTGGCAATTATGGTTTTTGCCACGATTACGGGTGTGTGCACCCCGGTATGCCTCTCGACCGCAAACCTCTCCGTCGAAGCCGTTACGCCCCCACGGGGTGGTGGACGCCGCCCGGACCTGGTTGAGTCCGGACGGCAATCCTCACTGTAAGACGGATAGGAGGGCCAGTCAATTAGATGCCCGCGGAGAGGTTCAGGGTCCGGCAGGAATGATTGCTAAGTAGTAATAGGCCATCCAGGGAGCCAGGGCGAGGGGATGCACCGGCGAACGACGCTAACTTGCAGGCATCACGCCAGATAATGGCCCCAAGGCCAACAGCCAAAGTGACCTCTGCGATTTGCCGGTTGTGATTCAGAATGGGCTGTGGCCTCTCCCAAGCAAGGTACGCGCCGCTGGCAGCGCCTGCCGATCGCGTTTCCCGTCTTTCTTCATTCGGTGGACCGGGAGGGGAATCCTTACCTGGAGTTTGGCACGGCGCTGAACGTCAGCGCCGGGGGCGTGCTGATTGCGGTCCGCCGGCCTCCGGGGTCGAAGCAAATCCGCCTGGAGATCCCGGTTGCGCCAGGGCTGCCGAATCTTCCCAGCGCATCGTTCCGCAGCATCAAGGCTCACGTGGTGCGCACCGAGCTGACCCGGCAATTCACCTACATGGGGGTGGAGTTCGACCAGCCGCTCATGCCGGGGAAGCGTCCCGCGGGGATGAAGAGCGCACGGGCAAATTAGAGGCAGCGGTCAGCAGCGAGCAGTCGGTCACTCAGCGGGTAGTGGCCAGCAGCCGGCACTCGGCGTTCGGCACACAGCGTTCAGAGCGTTCAGCCTTCAGCAGTCAAGCCGTCAGCGCACGGTCAGGGCGTAGCTGCTGAGCACCTTCATGTAGTTGGCGCGCTCGAAGGCGGCCGGATGGCGCACCGACTTGTGACTCATGCTGCCTTGCATCTGCTGGATGGATTCGTATTCGTGGCGCTCGACCCAGTCGGCGACTTCCGAGACCAGGAAGCGCAAATAGTCGATGCCGTGCTCCAGCAGGGCGGAGGTGGTCATGGCCACACGCGCGCCCGCCATCATGCATTTGATGACGTCTTCGGCGGTGTGGACGCCGCCGGTGACCGCCATGTCGGCCTGAAGCTGGCCAAAGAGAATGGCCACCCAGTGCAGGCGCAGGCGCAGCTCGTTGGAACGGCTGAGCTGCAGGCTGGGAACAACCTCCAGATTCTCCAGATCAAAATCGGGCTGGTAGAAGCGGTTGAACAGGACCAGGGCGTCAGCGCCGGCCTGGTCGAGCTTGTGAGCCATGTTGGCGATGGCGCTGAAGTATGGGCCCAGCTTGACGGCGACGGGGATGCTGACACTGTCTTTCACGGCATCGACCAGGTCACAGTACATGTTCTCGACGGTCGCGGCATCGAGCGTGGGATCGGTGGGCAGGTAGTAAATGTTCAGCTCGAGAGCGTCGGCACCGGCATCCTGGATCAGGCGGGCGTAGCGGATCCAGCCGCCGGTGGAGACGCCGTTCAGGCTGCCAATGACCGGGATGCCGACCGCCGCCTTGGCGCGGGCCACCTGCTCGAGATAGTCATCGGGCCCGATGTTGTAGCTGGTCATGTCCGGGAACATGGCCAGGGCCTCGGCGGAGACGTCGGAGCCCTGGGCGAGAAAGCGATCGAGCACGTTGCTCTCGAGGTTGATCTGCTCCTCGAACAGCGAGTGCATGACGATGGCAGCCGCGCCGGCATCTTCCAGGCGGCGGAAATTGGCGATGTCTTTGGTGAGCGGGGAAGCGGAGGCGACCACTGGGTTCTTGAGCGTGAGGTTCAGATACTTCGTGGACAGGTCGATCACTTCTCCACCCCCTTGCCGGCAGCAGCCGGCGCGGATTGTTCCGGCGCCGCCGGAGCTGTAGGTTTGGCCGCACCGTTTCCGGGCATGGAGGCCCAGTACTCGTAGAGCTTCCAGCGGCTGACGACATCCTGCTGAGCCTCTTTGAGGAGCTCCTTGGCTTCGGCGGGATGACTGTGGGTGAGCATGGTGTAGCGGGTTTCGTTGTAGATGTACTTCTCCAGGGGGATGGCCGGGGCCTTGGAGTCCAGTTGCAGCGGATTCTTGCCTTGGTCGGCCAGTTGCGGGTTATAGCGGAACAGCGGCCAGTATCCCGCCTGGACGGCCAGCTTCTGCTGCTCCAGGCCGTGTACCAGGTCGTATCCGTGCGCGATGCAGTGGCTGTACGCGATGATGAGCGAGGGGCCGTTAAAAGCCTCGGCCTCAAAAAAAGCTTTAAGGGTTTGCATGTCGCCAGCACCCATGGCCACGCGGGCGACATAGACGTTGCCGTAGCTCATGGCCATCATGGCCAGGTCTTTCTTGGGCCGCGGCTTGCCTCCGGCGGCAAACTTGGCCACCGCGCCGCGGGGTGTGGCCTTGGACATCTGGCCACCGGTATTGGAATAAACCTCGGTATCGAGGACCAGAACGTTGACGTTGCGGCCGGAGGCCAGCACGTGATCGAGGCCGCCGTAGCCGATGTCGTAGGCCCAGCCGTCGCCGCCCACGATCCACACGGACTTATTCACCAGCACGTCGGCGAGAGCCTTCAGGTCGCGGGCCTGCGGGGTGTCGAGGCCGGCCAGTATCTGCTTGAGGCGTTCCACGCGCTCGCGCTGCGCGTGAATGCCGGCTTCGCCCGACTGATCGGCGTGCAGCAGGTCGGCGGCAAGTTGCTCGCCGATGTCGGCTGAGAGCTTGCGCACCAGTTCGCGCGCGTACTCGCTCTGCTTGTCGAGAGAGAGGCGGATGCCGAGGCCAAACTCCGCGTTATCTTCAAACAGGGAGTTCGACCAGGCGATGCCGCGTCCTTCCTGGTTGAAGGTGTAGGGAGTGGTGGGGAGATTGCCGCCGTAGATGGAGGAACAGCCGGTGGCGTTGGCGACGACGGCGCGGTCGCCGAACAGCTGCGACATCAGCTTGATGTAAGGGGTCTCACCGCAGCCAGCGCAGGCGCCGGAAAATTCAAACAGCGGCTGCAGGAGCTGCACATCCTTTACCTGCCCGAGGCTCAGCAGGCCGCGGTCCATTTCCGGGAGCGAGAGGAAGAAGTCCCAGTTGCCGGCTTCCTGCTCGCGAACCGGAGGTTGGGGCACCATGTTGATGGCCCGGTGCTTAACCTCGGTTTTGCTCTTGACCGGGCAGGCTTCGATGCACAACGCGCATCCGGTGCAATCTTCCGGGGCGACCTGGAGAGTGTATTTGAGGTGTCCAAAGTCCTTCCAGCGGGCGGCAGCGGACTTGAAGGCGGGGGGCGCACCCTGCAGCTTATCGGACTCGTACACTTTGGCGCGGATTACGGAGTGCGGGCAAACCAGGACGCACTTACCGCACTGGATGCAGAGCTTCTCGTCCCATTCAGGGATCTCCAGCGCGATGTTGCGCTTCTCCCACTGCGCGGTGCCGGTGGGGAAGGTGCCGTCGCTGGGCAGTTTGCTGACCGGGAGCAGGTCGCCGTTGCCCTCGATGATGGGGGCAAGCACATTCTGCACGAAGGCCGGCGCCTGCGCGGGAACGGCGGGGCGAATGTCGAAGGCGCTGGATACGGTGTCCGGCACCTTGACTTCGAACAGGTTCTCGAGGGTGCTGTCCACGGCCGCGAAATTTTTTTGCACAACCGCTTCGCCACGCTTGCCGTAGGTGTTGCGGATGGCATTCTTGATTGCGGCCAGGGCCTCTTCGCGGGGAAGCACGCCGCTGATGGCGAAGAAGCAGGTCTGCATGATGGTGTTGACGCGGCCGCCCATGCCGGTTTTGCGGGCTACGTCGTAGCCATCGATGACGTAGAACTTCAGCTTCTTGTCGATGATCTGCCGCTGGACGGTGCGGGGGATGTTATTCCACACCTGGTCCGGGCCGAAGGGGCTGTTGAGCAGGAAGGTAGCGCCGTGCTCGGCCTGGCGGAGCACCTCTAACCGCTCCAGGAAGCTGAACTGATGGCAGGCGACAAAGTTCGCCCGGCTGATCAGGTAACTGGAATGAATGGGCTGGGGTCCGAAGCGCAGATGGGAGGTGGTCAGCGAGCCGGACTTCTTGGAATCGTAAACGAAGTAGCCCTGGGCGTAGTTCTCGGTGTCCTCGCCGATGATCTTGATGGAGTTCTTGTTGGCGCCGACGGTGCCATCAGCGCCCAAGCCGAAGAAGAGAGCGCGGACCGTCTTGGGATCCTCGGTTGAGAATGCGGGATCGAAGTCGAGCGAGGTGTGAGTGACGTCGTCGATGATGCCGATGGTGAAATGATTCTTGCTCCGCGGCCTGGCGAGTTCGTCGAATACCCTCTTCACCATGGCGGGCGTGAATTCCTTGGAGGAGAGGCCGTAGCGTCCGCCGATGACCCGCGGAAATGCCTTGAAAGGCGCGGCCCCATTGGCGACAGCTTCGCTGAGGGCGGTGACCACATCGGCGTACAGGGGCTCGCCGGCGCTGCCGGGCTCTTTGGTGCGATCCAGTACCGCGATGGCCTTGGTGGTCGGCGGCAGGGCCTGGACGAAGTGCTCCACGGAAAATGGGCGATAGAGGCGGACCTTCACCACGCCGACCTTTTCGCCTTTGGCGGTCAGATGATTGACCGTCTCTTCGGCGATCTCGGCGCCTGAGCCCATCAGGACCACGATGCGCTCGGCATC
>DATHDM010000298.1:0-17419 GCA_035319065.1 Terriglobales bacterium | reverse complement strand
GCTCGACTTTCTCGGCTACGACTACGGGGCGGTGGAGACGTCGGTTCGCAAAACGCTGGCAGAGCAATACCACTTCCGTCCGGACGACAAGCGCGCGTTGCAGATCTTCACGCTCATGGAGCAGCTCTCGCAATTTCACATCATCACCATAGCTCTGCAAGTGCTGCTGGCGTTCATCGGCGCACTCACCCTGGGAATCGGCGGTGTGGGGCTGATGAACATCATGCTGGTGAGCGTGACCCAGCGGACGCGTGAGATCGGAGTGGAGAAGGCCTTGGGCGCCCGCCGCTTCGATATCCTGGTGCAGTTCTTGTGGGAAGCGCTGGCCATCACCTTTCTGGGGGGTATTTTGGGGATTGCGCTTGCCTACCTGATCTCGTTCTCGGTGGGGAATCTCACGTTCTACAGTGCGCTGGCCCAGCATGGAGAAATGGGGGACATTCGGCTGATCATTTCGCCGGTCACGGTGCTGGTTTCCACCAGCATCCTGGCGCTGGTAGGATTGGTCAGCGGCATGATACCGGCCATCCACGCCTCCCGCCTCGATCCGATTGAGGCGCTGCGGTATGAATGAGGAGGGCGGCAGTTATCAGAGGTCGCTGGACCCGAGCCCCCGTTTCGGTCACAACGAATCGTTGCCTCCCGATTTGCCTCTTCCGGAATGCCGCAAGAAAACAACAAGAACGCCAGAGTTGCAGGGCTCCTCTATCTATCACTCGTAGCGGTCGGCCCCGTGCGCCTCATGTACATTCCCAACACCCAGCTCGCGACTGGCAACGCGGCGACGACAGCCGCCAACATTGCCGCGCACGAGTCGGATGAATGGAGCCAGGCATGAAGAGAGCCCTGCGCATCCTCTTTCGAGGCCTGATCGTCGTGATGCTGTTGGCCATTGCTCTGTTCGGCTATTTTGTCTACTCGCCGTCCCCTGAAGTTCCCCGGCTTTCCGGCACGCTGACCGAGGGGACTGTCCAGGCCGGGGCACTGAAGCGCACTTACGTGACCTATGTGCCGAGGGGATTGGCAAAAGGAGCGCCGCTGGTCGTGGTATTGCACGGCTCCGATCAAAATGGCGGGCAAATACGACGGTGGACGGGTTACGGGTTCGATCGCCTGGCCGACGAACATGGATTTGCAGTTGCGTATCCCAATGGATACGAGGGTTATTGGAATGGGTGCAACATCGTCGGAGACTACAGCGCGAACAAGCTCAGTATCGACGACGTTGGATTCTTGACGGCGATGGTCGACAAGATGGTCAAGGAACTAGGCATCGACCGGGGCCGCGTGTTTGCGACCGGAGTTTCCCGCGGCGGCCATATGGCGTTTCGTCTTGCGCTGGAGGCCCCTTCCCGCTTTCGTGCTGTCGCTGCGGTTGCCGCCAACCTGCCGACGGCGGATAACTTCAAATGCAAGCCCGCAGAGCAAGGCACGACTTCTGTCATGATCATGAACGGTATGAAGGATCCGCTGAATCCGTTCGAGGGTGGCGAGGTCAACTTTTTGGGCTTGATCCGGCGTGGAAGAGTCCGGTCGTCACGTGAGTCAGGTCAATATTTTGCGGCGCTGTATCACATCCCCGGCGCGCCTCAAAGGGATCAGACCCATCCGACCGACGGGGCGGATGTGACGCTGTGGCAGAACGATCCCAAAGTACAAGTGGAGCTCGTCGCCATTCGCGGCGGTGGTCACGTGATGCCGCAAGCATACTGGCGAGCTCCGCGCATCTTAGGCCCAACACCGAAGGAACCGAACGGGCCGGCGGTGATCTGGGACTTCTTCGCGCGACAGGCCGCGAGATAGGACCAAGGCAGGTGGTTGACGGAATCGCGGCCTGTCGCGACCATGAGGATGCGATATAAGGGTGATCTGAACATTGTTTCAGCCCCAATAGGGCCTTTCTAACCGCGCCTGAGCCCTGCGGCGGCAATCCCCTTGCAGGTATTGCAACGGCCACGTTTTTGCCGACTGGGGGACGAGTACAATCAATCGCGCGAAAGCTTCCCAAGATGCCTCTCTCATTCGAGACTGCGCCATTGCGCATCGCTGAAGTCGTGAAACACTTCGGCAGCGTGATCGCGCTTGACGGAGTCAGCCTGGAAATGAGGCCGCGGGAATGTTTCGGCCTGCTGGGTCCGAACGGTGCAGGCAAGAGCACGCTGATTCGCAGCATCGTGGGGCGGGTTCGGCCGGACTCGGGCCAAATCCTCATTTTGGGAGTGGCAGCCGAATCGGCCGCAGCACGCGCGGCACTAGGCTGGGTCCCGCAGGAGCTGGCCGTTTACCCTCGGCTAACCTGCCGCGAAAATCTCGCCTCCTTCGGGCGCTATCACGGACTGAGCGGACTGCGGCTGCAAGAAGCGATTACCTGGTGCCTGGATTGGGCGGCGCTGGCTGACCGGGCGGAGGAACCGGTCAATCGACTGTCTGGAGGGATGAAGCGACGTCTGAACATGGCGGGCGGACTGATACACCGTCCCCGGATCGTACTCATGGACGAGCCGACGGTCGGGGTTGATCCCCAGTCGCGGCTGCGGATTTTTGAGATGATCGAGGCCCTACGGCGCGAAGGAATGTCGGTAATTTACACAACGCACTATATGGAGGAGGCGGAGCGGCTCTGCGATCGGATTGCGATCATTGATCATGGCCGCATCATCGCGCAGGGTAGCAAGGACGAACTGATCCGCAACGCCTTCGGGTCGCGCAGCCAGGTAGTTGTGCGCCTCGCCGACACTGGAGATCGCGTTCTGCCCTGGATTGAAGGGCACGGCGGCCGCTCGGTGGATGGCACGGCGCAATTCACGGTGGAGCAGCCCGGCGAAATAGCTGCCTTGCTCCAAGCAGCGGCCAATGAAGGCCACGAAGTGCTGGATGTGTCGCTTCATCGGCCGAACCTGGAGTCGGTATTTCTGCACCTGACGGGAAGGGAGCTGCGCGAATGATCCCGGCAATCATCCGGACCGCACTGATTTCGCTACGGCGCGATCGCGGCGCGCTGGCGCTGAGCTTCGTTCTGCCGATCGCATTTTTCACGATTTTCGCGGTCATCTTTGGCGGCCGGCGGGACACGACGCCGAAGATCACACTCCTGATCGTCGATGAGGATCACAGCCGCGCGTCGCAGCGGCTGATCAGAGGTCTGGAAAACGAGGGATCGCTGCGTGTGTTCCCGCGGCCTGCTCCCAAGAACGGCGTTGAGCAGCCGGAATACACGGCGGCGAGCGCGGAGGCAGCGGTCCGCGCCGGTAAAGCGCCGGTGGCACTTGTGATTCCACAGGGTTTCGGCCAGGCCCCGATTTCGTTCGGTGGAGAGCGGGACGGCGCAGCGATTCAGCTTCTCAAAGACAGCAGCGACATGGTGGCGTCGCAGATGGTTGCCGGCCTCCTGCAGAAGGTAGCGATGACGGCGATGCCCGACGTCATGGCGGAGCAGGGCACGCGCGTGGTCGATCAGTATTCGGGCGGACTGACAGCCGAGCAGCGCCGGCGGATGGATGAGGCGCTCAGTTTTCTGCGTCGCCAACAGGCAAACAGCGGCGCGGGCGGAGGAAACGCCGGAGACACATTCGGCGGCGGTATCATCGCAGTGAAAACGCACGATGTTGTCGGAGAGAACAAGAATAATCCCATGGTCTCGTTCTACGCCGCCGCGATTGGAGTCATGTTCCTGCTGTTCACCTCCAGCGGCGCCGCAGGGGCTCTGCTGGATGAAGCCGAAAGCGGCACGCTGGACCGCGTGCTGAGTTCGCGGGTGACCATGAGTTCGCTACTGGCGGGCAAAGTCTGCTACAACACGCTGCTGGCGTTCGTGCAGCTGGTGGTGATGTTTCTGTGGGGATGGGCGGTGTTCAAGCTCGATTTCTGGTCGCACATTCCCGGATTTGTGGTCATGGGTCTTACGACGGCGTTTGCGGTAGCGACTTTCGGCATATTGCTGGCCAGCGCATGCAAGACGAGAGCGCAATTGGGAGCGCTGTCCACACTCGTGATTCTGATCATGTCGTCGATTGGCGGAAGCATGTTTCCACGCTTCCTCATGCCAGAAGCTATGCAGAAAGCGGGCCTGCTGACCATCAACGCCTGGGCGATCGACGGCTTCACCAAGACTTTCTGGCGGGATGAGCCGGTGGCACACTTGTGGCCGCAAGTCGCCGTGCTGCTGGTCGCTGGAGCGGTTCTGTTCGCGATTGCCCGCAGGCTGTCGCGGCGCTGGGAGTATGTCTGAGGCCGGCGACCCCCGATGCGTGATGGACTTCAACGAACCCGAAGGCTTCCCACGAGGGGCAGATTGTCCGACGATGGCCCGACGAATACCTGGTAATCGCCTGCTGCGAAGTTCCAGCGGTCATTCGCTTCGTCGAAGGTCTGCAAAACCCGGGGATCGATGGCGACGGTGACCGTCTGCGATTCACCTGGGGCGAGCGTGACTCGCTTCCACCCAACCAGCCGCTTGAAGGATTCGTCTGCGCCTCTGGGAAGCCTGGCGTACACTTCCGCGATCTCTATACCCGCCCGTTGGCCGGTGTTCTTGAGGGTGAAACGCACGGTCCTGGCGGTTGAATCGACGCTTAAACCGGAATATGCGTAGGATGTGTATGACATCCCGAAGCCGAAGGCAAACAGGGGCTGCTTGTGCTCGGTCTCATACCACTTGTAGCCAACTTTGGCACCTTCATCGTAGCGGACAGCATAGTTCGAGGCTAACTTAACCGCATCGGCTGCCGATCCTTGATTTTCTGGCGGCAGGGGGGGAATCACCGGATGCGGGAGGTCCTTCTCGCTCCTGGGGAAGGTGATGGCAAGTTTGCCGGTTGGATTGACGTCCCCAACCAGCACGTTGGCCAACGCTTTATGCCCGGCACTGCCTGCGTACCACGCCTCGACTACCCCTGCTACTCGGTCGAGCCAGGGCATTGTGACCGCGGTGCCGGATTCGAGCACGACGATGGTGTGAGGGTTCGCCGCCGCTACCTGTTCGATCAAGGCATCCTGTTTGTCGGGAAGCGACAGACCTGGCACGTCCCCTTCTTCGGCTTCCCACTGATAAGCAAAGACAATCGCGAGGTCGGAACTCCTGGCGAGATTCACGGCGGAGTTCACTTCACTTCCGGAATCAAAGTCAATTTTCGTGTTCGGCAGTTTCGCTCGGAGAGCCTTCAGTGGAGAAGTCGGGAACCAGATGTGGTCCAGCCAGTGGGTTGCACCCATGCCTGGGGGCATGATGGCGTTGCCTCCCGGCGGGTCCACCTGCGCCGATCCTCCACCGGAGATCATGCCCACATCGGCATGTCCCCCGATGACGGCAATGCTGTGAACGGTGGAAGGATTAATTGGGAGCACCGACTGGCTATTCTTCAAGAGAACGATACTCTTCTCTTCCAGCCGTTGCGCAACTTCCAACCCCTTTTCGACATCTACCGCGCTCTTCTGAGGGGGATCGTCGACGATTCCCGACAAGAACTCCGCATACAGGACTCTGCGCACATGGTCGTCAATCTCGGACAGCGGGACCTTCCCGGCAACAACCGCTTCTCTAAGCTTGGGACCGAAGTAGTCAGCCATGGGCTGCTCCTGGTCAAGGCCTGCCGCAGATGCCTTCTCGGTGCTATGGGTTGCAGCCCAGTCCGAGATCACGAAGCCTTTGAAGCCCCAATCCTTCTTAAGCACATCCCGCAAGGTGTAGGAGTTCTCGCAGGCGAAGTCGCCGTTGATCCGGTTGTAGGCGCACATGACCGCGCCAGGATCTGCGATGGAGATCGCGATGTGAAACGCCAACAGGTCGGATTCCTGCATGGCCCGTTTGGAGACAATGGAATTGACGACGAAACGGCCGGTTTCCTGGTCGTTCATCACATAGTGCTTGAGGTCGCCGACGACATGTTGTGCCTGTTCGCACTTCATCATGTTCCCGACTAACGTACCGGCGAGAAGGGGATCTTCACCGGCGTATTCGAAGGTGCGGCCGTTCCGGGGCTCACGGGTGAGGTTCACCCCGCCCCCCAAAGTCATATTGAAGCCTTGCGCCCTAAGCTCACGAGCGATTAGCTCGCCGTATTCGCAAGCGGATTGGGTGTCCCAACTGGATGCGGCTCCCAAGTTTGAGGGCATAGCGGTCGCATACCGTCCGTTGGCGCCGCTGTCCCTCACTCCATAGGCTGCATCCGAAATGATCAAAGGGGGAATGCCGAGACGCTTGACGCCCTCGACGTATCCGGCACCGCCATTGGTGAGATGTGTGAGAGGCATTTGCCATTGGGAAGCGTGTGCCATCCCATTCCCATGCAGCAACGCCAACTTTTCATCGAGCGTGAGCTGCTGCAGTACCAGTTGGGCGCGCTCTGCTGGGGAGAGCTTGGGATTCATCCACGGCCGGTCGGTGTTCTGGGCAAGGACAACAGTTGCCGCAGAGATGACTCCAATGGCTGCAACAAGTGAGAACAAGAAGTGGTTACCGCGCTTGCGAGTTTGCATTCGTCTCCGAGTGTGCAGCAGCTTACAACGTTCGCTAAGAATATCAGCGTCGAAAAATCGTCATCCACAAATAATCGGGGATTATCTGCGATAAAGCCTGTGCACAACGATTACTGCCGAATGGCCAGTCACTGGTCAGCCGCGAGGACGAGGCTTCGTTGACAGGGACGGACAGGCAGACTAGGCTTGCGTCGCAGGGGAAGCGCAAAGCGGAAACAGCAGGTTTTATCAGGAGATGGACAAACCTCCATCAGGCCATCTTGCCCATCGGTGCAGTTTTCAACCCGACCGGCTAGATCGGAGGGATGACCACAATTCACATAGCGTAGTCTCCGCGTCCTGTCGTCAAATTCTCCGAAGAACAAGGGAAGTCTCTTCAATGCGGAGCCTCGCCTCCATCCCGCGCGCAGTGCTGCTGACAGCGGCCATTTTGTTTGCCGCGGCGACTGTCCTCTACTCTGCGTTCTGGATGTACTACATCCGCTGGCAACCACCTGTCGAGATAGGAGCAGAACTTGGGCCACTCGAGCCGAAGGGTTACCTGCAGGTGGTGCGCGTGCTTCCCAACAGCCCTGCCGCACAAGCTGGCGTGCAAGCCGGTGACCACATTCTGGAAGTCAACGGCCAACGCCTTTCTGGACTGAGCCTTCCCGGCGCCGTAGCTCGTGGCAAACCGGGTGACCGGATTTCATTATTGATCGAGCGTCCGGGAGCGGGGGAGATCCGTACGTCGCTGGCGCTCATTTCGTACCAGCCCGCCTCCAGCTTTACCTCTTCACAGCGGCTGATGAATTCCATTTTGAGTCTTTACCCTGTGCTGTTTTTGGTGGTTGGACTGGCGGTCCTGTTCCTCCGCCTCGACAATCGCAACGCCTGGCTTCTGGCCATAATGTTTGCAGGCTTCATTGCCTCCGCTCCCCTGGGATTTCTTGAAGGGGCCATCCATCCGGCGCTGCGACGGTTCCTGTTCGCTTACATGACATTTTTCTTCGGCTGGCTGCCGGCCATCTTCTATTGCTTTTTTGCCACCTTCCCGGCTGCTTCCCCCATCGATCGCCGTTTTCCCTGGCTTAAGACGGTGCTGATCGCCGGCGCCGGGGCAGTAGTTCTGGCCCTCTCACTCATCGTTTTTGCCGGCGGAGGCCTGTACCCGCTGCTTGCGGTCTGCCAGCTGTTGCCCGGGAAAACAGTGCTGTTAGCAACCTCACTCTACAGTTACGTAGGGTTCATACTCGGGTTGGTGTCCCTGGTGTGGAATGACATCAGCGCGCCCAGTCCCGACGCGCGGCGAAAGACCCGTGTCATGGTCGCAGGTACGGTGGTGGGACTTGCGCCCATCCTGATCATCCGGCTTATCGGCCTTTCTCCACCCGGCGGACGGCCGATTGACTTTCCCTATTGGGTCGTGAGCCTTGCCATCGCGGCCTTGTTTCTCATTCCACTGTCGTTTGCCTATGCCGTCCTGAAGCACCGGGTGCTGGAGATCCCGGTACTGTTGCGGCGAAGTGCGCGCTACATCCTAGTGCAGCGCGGATTTATCGTTTTGCTGTTTGTGGTGGCGGCCGCCGCGACTGCGCTGTTCACGCGCTTCTTTGCGCGCCTCTTCGAGACCGGATCCAATGCCGGCATGATCGCCAGTGTGGCCTTCGGAGTAGTAATGGTCTGGAGCTTCGCACCGGTGATTCGGCGGGGAACAGAACGCATCGACAAAGCTTTCTTTCGAAGCACCTACGACGCACGGCTGATTCTGCAGGATCTGGCGGAAAAAACCCGCTCAGTAGCTGACCATCAACAGTTGGCAGCGCTGCTGCAGAACCAGATCAACGACGCCTTGCATCCGAAAACGTTCGCCTGCTTTTTCCGGCGGAAAGATGGCGAGGTGGCACAGCAATCAGCCTTGGCTGCCGCTGCATCGAGGACAATTCCTGAAACCCATCCTTTTGTCCAGGAGTCGGCCAACCGGGGTCGGGCCTGGGATGTTCTACCGCCTGGGACAGATGGTTCCGAAGGGGACGGCTTACTTGCAGAACTTGCTCCCGAATGCCTGGTCCCGATTCTGGGTCGCGGCGGCCGCCTGATTGGTTTGCTGGCACTTGGGCAGCGGCTCTCCGAGGAACCTTATTCGCGGGAGGACAAGCGCCTGCTCGATTCTGTGGCCAGCCAGGCGGGTATGGCCCTGGAAAACATCCGCTTAGCTGAGGAAATGGCGGCGCGCCTTGAGGCGGAGCATCGCGCGAACCAGGAGATGGAATTCGCTCGCCAGGTGCAGAGCCGGCTCTTTCCTCAGAAAGCGCCTCCTCTGGAGACGCTGGAGTACTCTGGCACCTGTATCCAGGCGCGGCAAGTGGGCGGCGACTACTACGACTTCCTCGAGCTGCGTCCCGGACGCGTGGCGCTGGTGCTGGCGGATATCGCGGGGAAAGGCATTTCCGGCGCCCTGCTGATGGCGAACCTTCAGGCCAACCTGCGCAGCCAATACGCCATGGCGCTGTCTGACCTGGCTGAGTTGCTGGTCTCGGCCAATCGCCTGTTTTACCAAAACACCGGCGACAGCAGTTATGCCACACTTTTTTTTGCCGACTACGATGATCGTAGCCGTCGCCTGCGTTACGTGAATTGCGGGCATCTGGCACCGTTGCTGGTGAGTTCCTGTGCCAGCGCCAAGCAAGAAAATGTACCCGCAGTGGAACGCCTGCAGAGCACGGCCACGGTCATGGGATTGTTCGAGCAGTGGGAGTGTGGCATCATCGAAGTTGACATGCATCCCGGTGACATCCTGGTGATGTACACCGACGGAGTGACAGAAGCGTCGAATCGCGAAGGGGAAGAATTCGGCGAGCAGCGCCTGACGAAGGTGATTTGTTCCAACCGCAGCATGCCCGTTTCTGAGATTCAGCGACGCATTGTGGCCGCGGTCCAGCAATTCTCGAACGGAGAGCAGGCCGACGACATAACCCTGGTCGTGGCGCGATGCCTGGGATAGTAACTCCTTCGGTGCAGCCTGCGGGGCGCGCTGCCCATAACTTTCCCACTGGTCCAAGAAAATCAACGAAAGAGCAGGTTCTCTTTTCTAGCGCATCGCCTGATACCTGGGATGAGCGTAATAGCCTTTGCGAGCGTAGACCTTGTAACCTTGCTGGCGAGTGACGATGCGGATTTTGCGGAATTTTCCATCCCAGTTCTGGTTCTCAGGGTAATACCCGAGGCTGTACTGTTGATGCAGTTCGTCGGAGATTTCGTCCAGCGCGGCGTTCAGCTTGTCCATGCCTCTCACCTCAAGCATGCGGCCTCCCGTCGCCTCGGCCAGCTTCTTCAGCACTTCTTCTCCGTGCTCATCTCTTTCATAGGTATGAATCACGTCACAGTGATCGCGATGGGTGCTGTCGCGAGGCGGATCGTAGATCTGCAGGACGTAAGCGATGACGTCATTTTGCAGCAGGACCTCCAGAGCGTCCTCCAGGGTGGATTCGCTCCTGGAATCTCCCGACATGGCAACCACCACCACCGCCTTTCGCCCAACTTCGTGCCGAAGGTAGCGGAGTGTGGAAACGCGAAGGGCATCGTAGAGGTGTGCTTCACGGTGCTGGTTGTAGGGCACCCCGGTGGGTCCGATCGGGGGAATGGGTCCGGGAAAAGTCCGCGGCGGGGGCGCCTGATCAGGGGTACCGAAGGTAGTCGCCCAGTTGCGAATCTCATCGACCCGTTGTTGCAACAGGTCGGTGTCGGAGGTGGGAAGCTGGAGTGTGTCCACGCGGGCGTGATAGCTGAGGATAAAGCCCAGATCCTTCGGTCGAACTACGTGTTTCATGAAAACGCTGGTGGCCGTGGCCTCCTCGTTAAGAATCCAAGCCATACCTGTGCCGGTATCGAGCAGCACGCCCACGTTCAGCAGCACGTCGCTATGGTTGGCAAAGAACTTAATAGGCTGCTCTTTGCCATCCTCGAGTACGCGGAATTCTCCCTGGTCAAGCTGGCCGGCGAGCCGCTTCTTGTCATCGCGCACTGTGAAATACACAGAAACCAGATCGACGTTCTTCTTGATGAGGTTGTCCTGATCGGCTTTTTCCTGAGCCGATTGAGGTGGCGACAAAACAATGTTGAGGATGGAGAAAGCCAGGGCCAGGAGAGACAGTTCTCTGGTCCGACGCATAGGGATGCTCCTCTGAGGAGGGGACTGTGAGAGTAGATGCAGCCATTCGGCCAGAAGTTGTTGCTCACTTCGGCATTCGAGCCAAAGCGATAGGTCATAAGGCTCCCTTCTCGCGCAGTTCGGTGTCGTGTGTCACCGCCAACCGCTGAGGTGAGCTGCTAACGTATCACGACGTGCCATGGCCGGAACTGCGCAAACCCAGGTAGCGGAACTGCTCCGCGAGCAACTGCCACAGATTATTGCGGGGACCTTCTTCGTGCTGGCGGCACTGGTGGCCTTTGCCATCGCCAGCATTCGACGAGGCAGTGGTGTGAAGTTTCTGGTTTGGCTGGGGCTTTGGACCGGCATGTTCGGTCTCAACGAATTGCTGGGCATCCCCGTGATCGGCGATGTTCTGCCGCCTTGGTTGCGTGCACCTGCCAACTCTGTGCACATCTTCCTGTCTTACCTGGTCCTGGTTGTTGCCACACTGGCGTTCCTCGAACTCATTACAGGTGCTCTACGCGTTTTCGGCAAATTCATGCTCGCAGCCGACATCCTGGTCGCGGTGCTGGGCATCGGCGCATCCCTGATCTCCGGCTCCGAGGACGCGTTTCTGTTCATAACAACCTGCTGGCCGCCTTCGGCAGTGCGGTGCTCTGTGTTGTGTTGCTGGTGCCAGCGCTTTCGCGACGTTACCTGGTTCTCAGCCATCACCGGGTTCTGACCGTTGGCATGCTGGTGTTCCAGGCCCAATCCATACACGCGAATCTTGCAACTGCTTTTCATTACAACAGTCCGGGCATCCTGGGCTCAGTGGGGTTCGCGGTCCTTCTGTTGTCACTGGGCTACACATCCATGGACATGATCGTCTCTAACGAGCGCCGCCTGCTCTCCATCGATAACGAACTGGCCATCGCGCGCCAGCTGCAGCTCTCGATTCTGCCTTGCGGGGTGCCACAAGTGAGCAAACTTCGGGTTGCTGCCTCCTATTTGCCCATGACCTCCGTCGCAGGCGACTTCTACCAGTTCCTTCCGGTGGACGATCACCGCATTGGCTTCCTGGTTGCGGATGTCAGCGGTCACTGTGTCCCCGCCGCGCTGATCGCCTCGATGATCAAGACGGCGATGCACTCCATTGACGGTTGCGCGCACCAACCCGCCGAAGTGTTGCGCCGCCTCAGCGCGGTCCTCTTCGGCGATCTTCGCGGGCAATTCGTCTCCGTCGCGTATCTATGGATCGACACCGCGGCGCACACGGCCACTTACTCCGCCGCCGGCCATCCGCCCCTGTTGCTCTGGCGCGCCGGCGAGCACCGCCTGGTGCGCATCGAAAGTAATGGCCTGCTGTTGGGGGTCGTGCCCGAGGTCGAGTTTCCTCAGCAGAGTCTTCGGCTTGCTGCGGGCGACCGAATCCTGCTCTATACCGATGGAGTTACCGAACCTGAGAACGAGGCAGGCGAAGCATTCGGGGATCAGCGGCTCGAGCAGGTCATCCGCGAGCATCAGTCCCGTTCCGCTGCCGAACTTTCAGAACATCTGGTCACGGAAGTCCGCAGCTGGCAATCCGCTTCAGTCAACCAGCAGGATGACATCACCCTGGTTGTGATCGACGTGCTCTAGATAAAAGAGAAATTCGTGATTAGTTCTTCGGCACTCACTGGGCGCCGCTATGGCGACCCAACGGACCTTCTGGGCGGGCACAGCGAGGAGAGAATCGAGGGCAGGAAATTAGCAGTCAGTTGTAAGGGACGGAATTACTGGTGCCCGGAGAGGGAGTCGAACCCCCACAGCCCTTTTGGGGCCTGCGGATTTTAAGTCCGCTGCGTCTGCCAGTTTCGCCATCCGGGCGGAGGGCAAGCCTCTGGGGTTAGGCTACTGAAGGGGCAGGGGGTTTTGCAACAAGGGCAGGGCCATGGAAGAACTCCCCAGGCAAACCAACAGAGGGCCTGAGTGGGCTAAGCGGCCGATTTTTCGCGAACGGTGGTCTTCTCAGGGAGACAGCCACAACGCCAGACAGGCTTGGATGCTGGCGGAGGGCGGGTTCGCAAGGTGAGGACGTTGAAAAGTAACGTTCGTCGCCCAGAGCTGAGCCGATAAATGACTGACGAGACATGAAGGGTTTCCTCTGCCGATTTGCTAAATAGAAAAGCCGCCCGGCGGGGAGGGCGGCTTTCGGACTAGTCACGGGCCGACACAATCAAGGAGGAGCAGGCGCGTTGAAATCAGTTGACATCGTTGCAATCGCACACGCCCTTGCCGCTACCCAGGAACTGCACAAAGGAGCAGGCCTGGCCCAGGAACGAGAGTTCATCCTGCTGCAGATTAGCGCCAGCGAACTCTTCTTCCGTCACCACCAGGTGGGTGCCGTCGGGGGACTGGAGGTGGGTGGCCCAGGCGCGCAGATCGGGCGTCGGGACCGGGCTGGTGGCATCGCAGTTGGCCTGATTGTCGGAGACGATCTTGATCACGCCGTCGTTGGGAGGCGGCCAGCCGGTCAGCGGGTTGTGAGTCAAGTCGGCGTTCACCGAAAGGATGAGCAGACCATTGGCGGTGATTTTGCAATTGCAGCACTCGCTCATTTCCTGATTGGAATCGAAAACATAGATGTCGGCACACACGGTGCCCTCATGAGCCGAGCGCGGCGTTCCTTGCTCGCCGGGATTGATGATGCGGACCGTCTGATCCAATCTGGCAACATCGGAGACGACCGTCGGGGTCACGCTGTTAAGGCGGTCGGAGAAGTAGTTGACCCAATACACATCGCTGATACCCTGCGCCAGAACAAAGGACGAACCGGCGATCAGCAACAAAGCCAGCACCACCAGGGAAACCGCTCTACGCATAAGGAATCTCCTGATTGCTTCCCCTGCCATGCGACAAGGCAAGACCAAATTACTGAAGAGGTTACGCGCGAGTTTGTCCGTAAGTAATTCTCTTTTGGACGTAAGCGAAAGGACTAGTCTTCTGGGCTAGTAGCGGGCGGCTGGGTGGGGCAGGGAAGGTGCCAGGGTTGCAAGGCCGTTGGGTGTTTGACATTATTCTATATTTCTGCAATCATAGAAAAATGCAAGGTACGGCGATCAGGAGAGGCACAGAGCGGGTTGCCAAGTATGCGGACATGTTCTCGGCGATGGGAACGGAAGCCAGGTTGCGGATCATGCAATTGCTGTTATCGGCTCATCCCGAGGGGCTGGTAGTCGGAGAGATCCAGGAAGAGCTGGATATCCCAAACTCAACTCTTTCACACTACCTCGACAAACTCAAAAACGAGGAGCTGGTGAATGTGCGGCGGGAAAGCACCTTCATGCGCTACACCGCAAATCCTGACGCCCTTCAGGAACTGCTGCAATTTCTGTACGCCGAATGCTGCACGCGCAACAAGGCTTTGAAACCGCAGGATATCGTTCCGATCTGCAAATAGGAGGCGGCGATGAGGGGCACGGACATCCAAGGCGTGGTCAAGGAGAAATACGGGCAGGCCGCCCTGCGGGTGAAGAGTGGCGCCAGCGCCAGCGCCTGTTGTGGCTCGTCTGCTGCCGGCAGCGGATGCGACCCCATGACCGCCAACCTCTACGATTTCGCACAGATGCAGCAAGTTCCGGAACAAGCGATGCTGGCGTCGCTGGGATGCGGGAATCCCACGGCGCTGGCCCAGCTGAACCCTGGGGAGGTGGTCCTGGATCTGGGGTCGGGGGGAGGCATCGATGTGCTGCTCTCCGCCCGCCGTGTAGGTCCCACGGGCAAGGCATACGGTTTGGATATGACCGATGAAATGCTGGCGCTGGCCCAGGAGAACAAGCGCAGGTCGGGATTGGAGAATGTGGAGTTCCTGAAGGGTGAAATCGAAAACATACCGCTGCCGGATAATTCCGTCGATGTCGTGATCTCCAATTGCGTGATCAATCTTTCCGCCGATAAGGATTGCGTCCTGAAAGAGGCGTTCCGCGTGCTGAAACCGGGCGGACGATTTGCGGTATCCGACGTTGTGACCCGCGGCGAGATCAGCCCGGAGATCCGCAAGAGCGTACTGCTGTGGGCCGGTTGCGTGGCTGGGGCCTTGAAAGACGTTGAATACATCGACAAGCTAACGGCTGCAGGTTTCGAACAGATCGATGTGGAGCCGACGCGCATCTACCGGGCGGAAGATGCGCGTGACATCCTTTCAGCCGAGGGCGTCGATGTGGACGCAATTGCTCCGCAGGTGGAGGGAAAGTTTATGAGTGCGTTCGTCCGCGCGGTTAAACCCGGAGGCGCTTCGGCGCAATCGTGCTGTGAACCAACCTGCTGCAACTAGCTAGTTGCGGGAGGCGGGATATGCAAGGGCGTTACAGCGTTCTGTTTCTCTGCACCGGCAATTCGGCGCGCTCGATCATGGCGGAGGCGATTCTAAACTTTAAAGGACGGCCGAACTTCACCGCGTACAGCGCCGGCAGCCACCCCACGGGTACGGTTCGACGGGAAGCTTTGCAGAAGCTGGAGGAGGCGCGCGTGCCCGTCAAGGGACTGCGCAGCAAGTCCTGGGAAGAATTTTCTCGCCCCGACTCTCCCAAGCTGAATTTCGTCTTTACGGTTTGTGACAACGCCGCCAAGAGGTCTGTCCAATATGGCCTGGCCAGCCGGTGACGGCGCATTGGGGCGTTGCCGATCCGGCGGCGGTGGGCGGCGGCCCGGCGGAAATGGAAAAAGCATTCCGCGAGGCTTTCCTTATTCTTGACCGCAGAATCAGCCTACTCTTGTGCCTGCCGTTCAAGGCCCTCGACGCTCTGGCGCTGAAGAAGGAACTGGACAATATCGGGCAGGTAATGAAGCCGGTTGAGCGAGAGAGCTGAGCAACTCCGCGATCGAGGACGGAAGGCACGAATGGGTGCAGCCGGGAAACAGCCGGTCCCTCCACTCGGGGCTCGTTTATTGTGCCCGGCCCTGGCTCAGGATGACATGAGGGGAGGGGTGGAGGGAGATCCGAAGCGCGAGGAGGCGTTCAGCCGGGGTTCAGTCCCAGGTGGCCCCGCGAATGCCGAGCAGGGTGTCCCACTCCTGCTGGGTGAGTTCCACGTCGAAGCTGTCGTGGAGCTCCAGCCAGGCGCGGACCAGGTCTTTGCGGTTGCTGTAGATCATGGGGGGATCGAAGGTGTCGAGCTCGACGATGGCGCCTTGAATTTCGCCCAGGCGGGTGCGCTCGGAGCGCAGCAGGATGTGCTTGCGCGCCTCGATGCGGGGAAGGATGGAGTTGATGCTCTCGTCGAGATAAGCGAACACCCGACCGTCGGCGGTGGTGAACTGGAAATCGGGCCAGTGGTGGGCGATTTCACGAAGGTATCGGCAGAGTGGGAAGCTCAGGGGCATGGGTCACCGGTATAGCAAACGAAGCACGCCCGCCTGATGGACGATGGTCAGAGAGCGGGAAACGATCCGGTTCCGGCGCGCGGGGCGGCGGGACGAAGGATTCGATTCCTGGATCTGATCCAGCGCCAGCAACCAAGCAAGGCCAACGAAGGAGAGCAAACCCCCTACCACAACGCCGACTGACAGCCAGGACATGCTTCCCCCAGGGGCCGATGGAAATGGGCACAACGCGGGGGAGCATCGCTGAGCGCAAAGTGCACGTCGGTAGCCAAAAATCACGCTGAAAATACGAGACTTGATCCCGTGCGCTGTGCAAACTGTTGCACATCGGGTTGGGCAAGCTGGAATCCCACGCCAGTTCTGCCTTTTGGGAGGGGCGGGATTACCAGTGAAGGGGATAACCGAGGGATACAGCGAAGCGCGCGGCGTGGCTGCTGCTGAACTCAAAGCTGTCGTTCAGCCGGAAGAAGAGGTGGTTTCGGGGCGAAGGAAAAGGTTGCCGCGAACATTGCGGGCTTAAGGCAGGCGTTTGAGATCGAGCGGCAAGAACAAGCCGTGCAAGAGGTTAGATTCGCCGCGGGGAGCCAGGGTGGTCGCGGAGGGACGTGCATGGTTTCTCATTCCGCAAAGCGCAGGGAGCAGGGTAAGCTCAGCAAGGAGTTGGCGGGAACGTGAGCCTGATCGTGATGAAGTTTGGCGGCACCTCGGTGGGGGACGCCGAGAGAATCCGCGAGTCGGCGGAGCGGGTGCGGGAGTGCGCGGCGCGCCACCAGGTGGTGACTGTGGTCTCGGCGCTGGCCGGGGTGACGGATGCAATCCTGAAGACGGTGACGGCGGCGCGGCTGGGGGAGCAGGCTGCGGTCGAAGCGCAGTTGCAGGCGCTGGAGGAGCGGCACGCGAAGGTGGTGGGAGAGTTGTTCGCGGGGGCGGAGCGCGCGCCGGTGGAGTCGCGGGTGGGGATGGTGTTGCGGCAACTGCACGACTTCTGCTCGGCGCTGCTGATGCTGCGATCTTCCACGGCGCAGATCCTGGACGTGGCCGCACCCATGGGGGAGAAGATATCCGCGCACATTTTTGTGGCGATGCTGCGGCAGATGGGCCTGAACGCGGAGTATGTGGATTCGACGCAGGTGCTGGTGACCGACGAGCGCTTTGGCGACGCCAGCGCGGACATGAGCGCGACGGAGCAGAAGTCGCGAGCTGTGCTGCTGCCAATGGTGCGAACAGGGAAGCAGCCGGTGGTGACCGGCTACGCGGGGGCGACGGGGAAGGGACAGCCCACGACGCTGGGCCGCGGGGGGTCGGACTCCTCGGCCACCATCCTGGGAGCGGCCATTGGCTGCGACGAAGTGTGGATCTGGACGGATGTGGATGGAGTGCTGACGGCGGACCCGCGGGTGTGCCCCGACGCCAGCACGCTGCCGGAGATCACCTTTGCGGAGGCGGTGGAACTTTCCTACTACGGGGCCA
>DATHDM010000297.1:0-2183 GCA_035319065.1 Terriglobales bacterium | reverse complement strand
ACATAGTCGGCGACATACAGATTCCCGATCACCCGCTGGTCAACGAAGTGATGAAAGACACCCTGTTTGAGGCCATGGACCTGGAGGGCCTGAAGCAGGTGTTGCGCGGAATTGAGCAGGGCTCGATCCAGACTCTGGCCGTGGATACGCCAGTGCCCTCGCAGTTCTCGCACGAGATCCTCAATTCGAATCCCTACGCCTATCTTGACGACGCACCGCTGGAAGAGCGGCGGGCGCGCGCCGTGCAGATGCGCCAGTTATTGCCGGCATCGGTGCTGGAGGAAGTGGGAAAGCTGGATGAGGCGGCGATCGTGCAGGTCCGCGAAGAAGCCTGGCCCGACGTGCGCGACGCCGACGAGTTGCACGACGCCCTGCTCACCATGATCGCAATTCCGGAGAGCACGGCCGTGCCCGGCGCGGAGGAAGGTGCGGATGGGCTGACTATCGCCCAGGCCTGGGACAAATATTTTGAGCGACTGCACGCCGATGGGCGCGCGGCCGTCGCATGCGAAGGCGAAATTCGTTTTTGGGTGGCGGCGGAGAAGGCAAGCGTCTTCTCGCTGGTTTATCCCGCGGCGCGGTTCGAAACCAGCCTTCGGCAGATGGACGGGACGGTTCCCGCCACGAGATCCGATGCCGTGCTGGCCATGATCAATGGCTGGATGATGCACTCTGGGCCGATGTCGGCGGCAGATCTTGCGAGAAGGCTCGGCCTGGCTGCCGCAGATGTGAACAACGCGCTGCTGCGGCTGGAGGCCACCGGAACCATCCTGCGCGGCAAGTACACGAGCACGGCCGCAGGCATCGAGGAGTGGTGCGAGCGCCGGCTGCTGGCGCGCATACACCGGCTGACGGTGGGGCGGCTGCGCAAAGAGATCGAGCCCGTAACCCCAGCGCAATTCATGCGCTGGCTGCCGCGCTGGCAGCACGTGGCTGGGGGATCGCAGGTGAGCGGCGAGCGCGGGCTGCTGGAAGTACTGCGCCAACTGCAGGGGTTCGAAATTCCCGCGAATGCCTGGGAGCGGCAGGTGCTGGCGCGGCGCGTCAACGACTACGATCCCAAGGCGCTTGATCAACTCTGCCTGACCGGGGCTGTGGGATGGGGGAGGCTGTCGCCGCATCCGGCAACGCTGGAGGGGGCGGAATCAGCCGACGGCAAGAGAACGCGGCGGGTCATCCCCACGAGTGTGGCGCCGATCACGTTTTTTCTGCGGGAAGAGGCGGAGTGGATGCCCCATCGTCCACCTCAGCAGGAGGATCACCGGGAGCTGAGCCACGGAGCCCGGCAGGTGCTGGACTTCCTGCGCCAGCGAGGGGCGTCGTTTTTTGCCGACATCGTGCGCGGGACGGGGAAGCTGAAGTCGGAAATCGAGACCGCGCTTTGGGAGTTGGTGGCCGCGGGGCTGGTGACGGCGGATGGGTTCGACAATTTGCGCTCGCTCATCGATCCCAAGCGGCGCTCGGGGCACGGCAGCGGCCGCAGCGCGCGCCCGCGGCACTCCACCGGGCGCTGGTCGGTGCTCCACCCGGTGGACCTGGGCGATCGCACGCGAGGGATCGAAGCTACCTGCTGGATGCTGCTGCGGCGTTATGGAGTCGTCTTTCGCGAGCTGCTGGCGCGCGAGACCATGATGCCCAAGTGGCGCGAGCTGGTGATGGCGTTCCGGCGGCTGGAGGATCGGGGCGAAATCCGCGGTGGCCGGTTCGTCACCGGTTTCCTGGGCGAGCAGTTCGCGTTGCCGGTGGCGGTAGAATCGCTGCGCGCCACGCGCAAGCAGGAGCCGGCGGGAGAGACGGTGGCGATCTCCGCCGCCGATCCCTTGAACCTGGTGGGAATTATCGTGCCCGGGGAGCGCGTGCCGGCGATCTCGGGAAGATACGTGACGTTTCGCGACGGGGTGGCGGTGAGTGAGGAAGCGCCCAGGATGATGGAGAGGGCGGTGGGAGATTGATGCCGGCGACCTTGTCGTCACGAGAAGGATGCGAGTCCGAGGACTCGGCACTTGGGCTCTGAACCGCGCCATCCCTGATATACAATCGGTGGTTCGCTCTCAAATCTCTTGCCCTTTTGAGGTACTTCCATGTCTGAAGCCATCGCCCAGCGCGCGGAGATGCGTCCGCCATTGGTCTCTCTCACCGAAGACGAAGTGCTGTTTCGCGACAACATCCGCCAGTTTGCCGAC
>DATHDM010000296.1:0-3965 GCA_035319065.1 Terriglobales bacterium | reverse complement strand
TCCCTTGGGCGCCTGCAGCTTGTCGCGGTCGCCGCCTCCGCCGCCGCCTCCAGCCTTGGTCGCCGAAGGTGGGAGGATGTAAGGGCTGATGTCGGTCACCAGGTTGGCGACCTGCAGCTTAATCTCCTGCTTGTGCTGCACCATCCAGTAGCCGGAGGTCAGCAGCAGGATGGCCGCCAGGGTATGGATGAGAAACGACAGGATGAAGTTCTTCTTATCCGCCTGGTAGTTCCCGTAACCTGCCCCAAACAAAGTGGGCAGTATGTCGGTGTCTTCCCGACGCAGCGGATCGGGGAATTTCGACGCCTTCACAAGTTCCCCTGTGGACATAGCTCTTATCCTAAGAGTATAGCCCTGAATGAAGTCTAAGAGCCGGAGAAAGTTCCCAACGGGAAGCCCGTGCCCGATTGGTTGGATGCGGTTTACTTGAATACGGAAGCGAAGAATGAGCGGACTTTGCCGAAGAATCCCTTCCTGGGAGCCGGCTCCTTCGCGGCCTGGGAAGCGACCACGGCCTGCCCCTGATCCCGCTTGACGTCAGCTTTCGGTGGCGGCAAGCCTACCGGACTTGGGAGCTGCGACTCGGAGGTGAGTCGCAACTTCGCCACTCCCTGGGCCATTTCCTCGTCCTGGTTGCCGGCCTTGAAGACGAAGGGCGCTTCGACCTGCACGTGGACATCCTGCGGGGGCAGACTGGATGGCGCCAGTTCTGCCGGTCTGGGTTGCGGACGCGGCGCAGGTTTTGTCTCCGCCACATTCACCGGAGGCGGTGGCGGGCAGCCGCATCCGGGCGGCGTCAGGTGGTCGTACTCGCTCACCTGCCCGTTCTTGAAGAGAATCTGCTCGTTGGGCCTGACCTGGTAGGTCCCCGTGCCGCTCAGTTCGGAGACGATCAGCGAAGCGGTATTCGACGCCAGCGCCTTCACGCAGGCATTGCCGCGCGCGTCGGCGCTGATGGCGAAGTGAAAAACCCCGGGCCCAGCCAGCAGAATGCGGAAGTCGGGCGTAAGCACGGTGTCGGCCGATGCCGCCAGCTGGTAGTGCGCCTCGATCGAGCCGGTATTCATGGCCAGCATCAGTTCCTGGCCGTTGCCCGAGGAAGTCACGGAGAGCTGCGTGCCTGGGCATACCCTGACGTCTCCGCCGCGGGTCAGCGAGAGCATGGCGGGAATTTCGCCCGCGGTTACTGTCGATCCGCTGGTAATCTTGGTGCCTCTGCTGGCAAACAGGACCGAGCCGCGCACACTGGCGTCGCTGGCAAACAGCTCTCCCACTGGCGCTTGCCCCGAGGCCGAACCAGCAAGGCCCAGGGAAACCAGCAGCCAGCCTGTGAACCGGATGAACCGCATTCGTTACAGGATACCGCCTTTAGCTTTGCGATGCTGTGAAATCCCGGCGGAGAGAGTGCCAGAATGGCAACCAGCCGGAGGGCACCGTACCGCGCCCTAGGTGTCGGAGAGGAACTCGTAGCGTTCAATCACGGCGGCGATTCCCACCCGTCCGGGAGCTTGCTGCTCCACCCTGACCACCCGCCCCTTGCAGTGCACCCGGATGCTCTCGGTAAGGGTAATCTCCGGCGGCAGCGTGAGCGTGAACTCGATGGGAGAACCCTCGGCAACCGTATTGTCGATGAAGAAGGAAATGCCCCGCGCGCTGACGTCCCGGGTCTGAGCTTCCTTCTCTTCCCCGTGAGCGAACTTCACGGTGAGGGGCAGTCGCAACGCAAACCGCCGTGTCGCCCGCTGCTCCTGCTGCGGCTCGGCCATGCTTGGTCCTCCGTGAGGGGTGCCCTAGAATCTACTCAAACTACAGGGGGTGTCAACACCGTATTTGGTGCTACAGCTCTTTCCGTACCTTTCCCTCACGTTACCGGTACTCGAAGGTCAAAACCAAAGTCTGCCCTGGAGTTCCGGATGCGTGCGGTCCAGAGAGCGCCCTACGCACCCGCCATGGTCCGGGAGCGGACTCGCCCCCTACAGGCTGAGGAAGTTCTTCAGCAGCTTCTTGCCATCTTGGGTGAGGACGCTCTCGGGATGAAATTGCACGCCCTCGAGGGGGTACCTGCGGTGCCGCAGCCCCATGATCACGCGGTTGCCGTCCTGATCGCGGGTGGAAGCGCTGACGTCGAGCTCCCGTGGCAAGCCCTCTTCCGCCACGATCAGCGAGTGATAGCGCGTGGCCTCCATGGGCGACGGCACATCGCGGAAGATGGTCTTTCCGTCGTGCTCGATCTGGCTGGTCTTGCCGTGCATCAGGTAACGCGCACGCACCACTTTGCCGCCATAGGCTTCCCCGATCGCCTGGTGCCCCAGGCAGACTCCCAGAATGGGGACTCTGCCGGCAAAATGGCGGATCAGCTCGACGCTGATGCCCGCCTCCTGCGGCGTGCACGGTCCCGGCGAGATCACGATCCGCTCCGGCGCCATCGCCTCCAACTCCGCGATGGTGATCTGATCATTGCGCCGCACCACCACGTCCTGCCCCATCTCCCCGAGGTACTGGACCAGGTTGTAGGTAAAGGAATCGTAGTTGTCGAGAACGAAAATCATCGGATTTCTGCCGGCCCGGCGGATTTCCGGCTCACCGCTCATAAGCCGTTGCGTGCGACTTCCACCGCCTTCATCAGCGCTTTGGCCTTGTTCAAGCATTCTTCGTATTCACGCTCAGGGACAGAATCGGCAACGATGCCTGCGCCCGTCTGCAGATACGCTCGGTTACCCTTGATCATCATGGTGCGTATCGCGATGCAGGAATCCAGATTGCCGGCGAAATCGGCATACAGCACCGACCCGCCATAGACGCCGCGCCTCAGCGGTTCCAACTCCTCGATGATCTCCATGGCGCGAACCTTGGGCGCGCCGCTGAGGGTGCCCGCCGGGAAGCAGGCGACGAAGGCATCCAGCCCGCCCAGTTGGCCACGCAATTCGCCTTCGATCGCCGACACCAGGTGCATTACGTGCGAATAGCGCTCCACATACATGAGGTCGCATACCTTCACGCTGCCATACTTGCTGACGCGCCCCACGTCGTTGCGCCCCAGGTCCACCAGCATCACGTGCTCGGCGCGCTCCTTTTCGTCGTTGCGCATCGCCTGCTCGATGCGCTGATCCTCGGCCTCGTCCTTGCCGCGGGGATGCGTGCCCGCGATCGGTCGATACTCCACTTTGCTTCCCGTCACCCGCACCAGCATCTCGGGAGACGATCCCAGCACCACCATGTCGTTCATGCGCAGAAAATACATGTAAGGGGAGGGGTTCACGGTCCGCAGGGCGCGATAGATATTGAAGGGAGACGCGGCGGGCTGGAAATCGACGCGCTGCGACAACACCACCTGAAAGATGTCTCCTGCCGCGATGTATTCCTTGGCAGCATTCACGCTGGCCATGAATGTTTCGCGCGTGGTGGCGTGGTGGATGCGCATGGGAGTGCGGCCATGCTTAGCCAGGGCCGCCAGATCGCCAGGACGTACGCCGGCTCTTAGCTTTTTTTCAATCGCTTCAATGTCGGCCCGGGCGCGCTCATAGGCGCGCTTCGGCTTCTCCCGCGAGACGTCGGCCGAAGCTACGATGTGAATCTGGTGGCGCAGGTGATCGAAAGCCAGCAGCCGGTCGAAGAACATCAACACACAATCGGGCACGTGCAGATCGTCCTTCGCGGTCTCCGGCAGCTTCTCGAAACGGCGCACCATGTCATAGGCGAAGTAGCCAACGGCTCCAGCAGTGAAGGGCGGCAAGCCAGCGACCTTGGCGGGACGATGCTCGGCCAGCAATCTCCGCAGAACGGCAATTGCATCTCCCGAACGCTGCGAGCGTTCGCCATCGCGCTCGATCTCGATTGCATTCCCGCGCGCGCTCACCCGCATGTAGGGGCGGGCTCCCAGAAAGGTGTAGCGCCCGATCTTCTCTCCGCCTTCCACCGACTCCAGCAGGAACGAATATGGCTCGCGGCCGGCGAACGCCAGGAAT
>DATHDM010000295.1:0-6587 GCA_035319065.1 Terriglobales bacterium | reverse complement strand
TCGGGGGTGGTCTGCACCTTGATCATGGCCAGGTCGCGCTTGACGGCGGCCGTGGCGCTGATGTCCTCCACCAGAAGCACGTTGACCAGCTTATAGAGGTTGGCCTGCAGGCGGAAGGCCCCGCCCTCGTCGGTGTCCACGACGATGGTCATGCGCGAGACTCCGGCCTTTTCGGTATGGCCGACGGTCAGCGACTCGATGTTATAAGCGCGGCGCCGGAACAGCGAGGCCACGCGATTCAGTACACCCGGCTTGTTTTCCACGTACACCACGAAGGTATGCACCATATGTGTCCCTCTTACTCGTCCGATCCTGTCTCCCAGATGGGGGCCGGCCGCCGGATCATGGCGTGCAGATCGGCTCCCGCCGGCACCATCGGGTACACCGAATCCTCCTGCTCCACGCGGAAGTCAATCAGCGCCGCCCCGGGATGCTGCCGGACCTCCTGCACCGTGGAAATCACGTCTTTGCGCTCGCTCACGGTGAAGGAACGAATGCCGTAGGCGTCGGCGAGCTTGGCAAAGTCGGGATTCAGCAGCGGGGTGGCGGCATAGCGTTTTTCGTAGAAGAACTCCTGCCACTGCCGCACCATGCCGAGGAATCCGTTGTTGATGATGGCGATCTTCACGTCGATCTTTTCCTGCACAATGGTCGCCAGCTCGGCCATGGTCATCTGGAAGCCGCCATCGCCAACCACCACCCAGACCTCGGCATCCGGACGCGCGAACTTGGCGCCGATCGCCGCCGGAAGCGCGAATCCCATAGTTCCCAGGCCGCCGGACGTGATGAGGGATCGGGGCTGATCATGGTGGTAATACTGCGCCTCCCACATCTGGTGCTGGCCCACATCGGTGACCACCAGCGCGCGGCCCCTGGTCTCGCGCCACAGATCGTTAATCACGTGCGCCGCGTACAGGTGCCCGCTGTCGGGAAGGTTCTGGATGTCGCGCACGGCGGAATCGCCCTTCAGTTCGCGGATATGACTGAGCCATTCGGAGCGGTCGCGGGTTTCGATGCGCGGCAGCAATTCCTGCAGCACTTCGCCCAAATCGCCCAGCAGCGCGATATCCACCCTCACATTCTTGTTGATCTCCGCAGGATCGATCTCCACGTGGATCTTCTTGGCCGTGGGCGCGTAGGTTTTCAGGTTTCCGGTCACGCGATCGTCGAAGCGCATGCCGAACGCCAGCAGCAGATCGGCCTCCTGGATGGCGTGGTTCACCCAGGCTTCTCCGTGCATGCCCATCATGCCGAGATTCAGCGGGTGTGAAGCTGGAATCCCACCGATGCCGAGCAGGGTCATGGCGATGGGAATGTGCGCCCTCTCGGCAAAATCCTTCACCAGGCGCGTGGCTCCGGAGAGAATCACTCCGTGCCCGGAGAGGATCACCGGGCGCTGCGCGCTGCCGATCATCGCAATCGCCTTCTCGTAATCCTCAGGGGCCGGAGACAGGTCCGGGCGGTAGCCCGGCAATTGCGGTTTGGCCGACTCCCAATCGAACTTGCAGGTCCCCTGCTGCGCATCCTTGGTGATGTCGATCAGCACCGGCCCGGGGCGCCCCGACTGCGCGATGTAAAAGGCTTCGCGGATGGTGCGCGCAATGTCTTCGGCGTGGGTCACCAGGTAGTTGTGCTTGGTGATGGGCAGGGTCACACCGGTGATGTCGGTTTCCTGGAAGGCATCCGAGCCAATCAGCTTGCTGCCCACCTGCCCGGTGATGCAGACGATCGGCGAGGAATCGAGCATCGCCGTGGCGATGCCGGTGACCATGTTGGTGGCCCCCGGGCCTGAGGTCGCGATGGCTACGCCCACGCCTCCGCCTGCGCGCGCGAATCCATCCGCCATGTGGGTGGCGCCTTGCTCGTGCCGCACCAGCACGTGGTGAATGTCGTATTTCGTCAAGGCGTCATAGGTTGGCAGGATGGCGCCGCCGGGGTAGCCGAAAATGTTCCGCACACCCTCGCGCAGCAGGCATTCCCAAACAATTTCCGCACCTGTCTTGATCATTGGCTGTACCTTCCTACTTCCTGTTGCTCGACTTCCGCTACGGCCCTATTCCCCGCGCGAACGCTCCAGTCGGAAGTGGTAGCGCCGCGCGAAGCCGAGGAAACCATCACCGCGTATTTGCCCATCACGCCCGTGGGATAGCGCAGCGCCGGCTGCTTCCAGGTAGCCAGACGCTTGTTCAGTTCGCCGGCGCTCAGCTCCACCTGCAGCTTGCGCGTGGGGATATCGATCTCGACGATATCGCCGTCGCGGATGGCGGCAATCGGCCCGCCGCAGGCAGCCTCCGGAGCCACATGGCCGGCCATGAATCCGTGGGTCGCGCCGGAGAAGCGGCCGTCGGTCAACAGCGCCACCGAGTCTCCCAGCCCCACGCCGTTGATCGCAGCCGTCACCGCCAGCATCTCGCGCATTCCCGGACCGCCGCGCGGACCCTCGTAGCGGATGACCACCACGTCTCCGGCCCGGATCTCGCCCGCCTGCACCGCCGCAAACGCCAGCTCCTCGCTGTCGAACACGCGGGCCGGACCGCGATGATGCTGGATCTCATGTCCGGCGATCTTCATCACGCAGCCCTCCGGCGCCAGGTTGCCATGCAGGACCACCAGGCCGCCGTTTGGCTTGAGGGGATTCGCAAGCGGGCGCACTACCTGCTGACCCAGAGCCTCCATCGCGGTGTCGGCCTCTTCGCCCATGGTCTTGCCGCTGACGGTAAGGCATTCGCCATTCAGGCGCCCCGCCTGCTGCAGGCGCTGCGCCAGCAGGCGCGCCCCGCCCGCGCGGAACATGTCCGTGGCCATGAAGCGTCCACCCGGCTTCAAGTCGGCCAGAAGCGGCACACGCGCGCTGATGCGATCGAAATCGTCGATGTCCAGCGGGATTCCCAGCTCACTGGCAATGGCAAGCAGGTGCAGAACCGAGTTGGTCGATCCGCCGCTGGCGGCGACGCTGGCGATGGCATTCTCAATAGCTTTGCGGGTGATGATCTGAGACGGCCTGACGTCGCGCCGGAAGAGCTCCATCACCATCGACCCCGCCTCCGTCCCCACTTCCTTCTTGTGGCTGTCGAGGGCAGGAACATCGTTGCTTCCCATGGGCGATATTCCCAGGAACTCGCACACCGTGGACATGGTGTTGGCGGTGAATTGTCCGCCACATGCGCCTGCGCCTGGGCAGGCGTGATTCTCCAGATCGGCCAGCTCGGCGTCGCTCATGCGCCCCCGGGCATGGGCCCCGACTGCTTCAAACACATCCTGGATCGATACATCGTGCCCCTGAAAGCGCCCCGGCGCGATCGACCCGCCGTAGAGCATGAGCCCCGGGATATCGAGGCGACACAGCGCCATCACCGTTCCCGGAATCGTCTTGTCGCAACCGGAGAGCGCCACCAGTCCGTCGAACAGGTTGCCGCGAGCCACCAGTTCGATGGAATCGGCGATCACTTCGCGGCTGATGAGCGAAGCCTTCATGCCCTCGCTGCCCATGGTGATGCCGTCGGAAATGGAAACCGTGTTGAACTCCATCGGCGTGCCCCCAGCCCGCCGTATACCTTCCTTGACCGCCGCGGCCAGCTCGCGCAGGTGGTAGTTGCAGGGCCCCACCTCAATCCAGGTATTGGCGACGCCAATGATGGGCCGATGCAGCTCCTCGTCGGTGAAGCCCACGGCCTTGAACATGGAACGCGCCGGCGCGCGATGCGCCCCCTCGGTGATGGCGGCGCTCCGCCGCTTCGGTTGATCGGGCATCTCGGGCACCCCTGGGATCGAATTTCTACCACCAAGCAAAAGAGCCATCATCCTCGGGGGGATGATGGCTCGGGAAACTTTGCTCTATTCCGGCATCATCCGCTGGCTACCCCGAGGGATACTCGAAGGCCCCCAAGGGGCAGTCGTACCCCGACTACTGCATGGGTTACGCCGAAGATGCCGATGATCCTTGCCGTCAACATGCAATCTTTCTCCGGCAGCAGCCGGAAGCGATGCGTGCAGGCCAGCATACGCCTTGGCTGCAATAAGGCAAGCTTATAGTTATTGGGCAACCATAATCAACATTAATCGTATAAGCCGATCTTTGGGTGTGGCGGCTCGCTGCGCCTGGGCGCGACAACTGGCCTCGGTTATTTCGACCTGTCATCACGAGGCCGGCCCAACTTCTGACTGGTGAGTGCCAGCTGCAGAGAGCTGAATGCTGACTGCCGATTGCTGCGCTGTGCGCGGCTCCCTTGCGATAACTCTTCATCCGAGTTATAAGCACTCGCCATGCCCCGCGTCGCCCTCTTTATCCCCTGCTTCGTCGATCAGCTCTCGCCCCAGGTGGGCATCGACATGGTGCAGGTGCTTCGCCGCATCGGGTGCGAGACTTATTTCCCGTCCGAGCAGACCTGCTGTGGTCAGCCTGCCTTCAATTCCGGATTTTGGGATGAAGCTCGCCCCGTCGCCGAGCGCTTTGTCCGCGTCTTTGAGAATGCGGAGGCTGTGGTGTGCCCGTCGGGCTCCTGTACCACGATGGTGCGAAACTTCTATCGCGATTTGCTGGCCGACAGCCCGCTGCGCGAGGTCGCCGCCGCCCTGGCAGGACGCGTTTTCGAGTTTTCCGAGTACCTGGTCAAGATTGCGGGCGTAGAAGATGTGGGAGCGGAATTTCCTCATCGCGTGACGCTGCACGAATCCTGCCACGCCCTGCGGGAGCTGCATATACAGTCGGAGCCGCGAAAACTCCTATCCCGGGTGCGCGGCCTGGAACTGGTGGAGCTGCCGCACTCGGAGGAATGTTGCGGCTTCGGCGGAGCGTTTGCCGTCAAGTTCGGAATGATCTCGGCCGCCATGGGCGACGCCAAGGCGGCCAACGTCGATTCCACGCAGGCGGAATACGTCACCGCCGTCGATCCCAGCTGCCTGCTCCACCTGGAGGGCATCCTGCGGCACGGCAAGCATCGCGCGCGCACCATCCACCTGGCCAGCATCCTGGCTTGCGAGTCCAGCCGGGAGAAGGGAGCGGCCCTCTGATGCGCGGCACCGCCGCCCAGGAATTCCTTCGCCAGTCGGTGGAGAAGACCGCCGATCTCGAGCACCGGCGCATCATCCGCTGGAACATCGACAACTACGACACCGCCGTGAATCGCGGGAAGTCCCGCTTTGCCGACTGGCAGGCGGCACGCGACCGCTGCCAGCAAGTCAAGCGCGAAGCGTTAGCCCGCCTCGATGACTACCTGCTGCAGTTCGAAAAGCAGGTGGTGGCTCGTGGGGGCAAGGTTTTCTGGGCCAGCAATTCCGAAGAAGCGCGAAACTACGTCACTGAGCTGGCGGTGGCTCGCGGCGTCAAGCGCATCGTCAAATCCAAATCCATGGTGACGGAGGAGATCCACCTCTCGCCGGCGCTGGAGAAAGCCGGCATCGAGGTGTGGGAGACCGACCTCGGCGAATACATCGTGCAACTGCGCAACGAGCCTCCTTATCACATCGTTACGCCCGCCATGCACCTGACGCGGCTGCAGATCGCCGAGCTGTTTCGCGCCAAGCTGCCCGACGTTACCGCCGACGATCATCAGAGCCTGGTGGCCGCTGCACGCCGCGCCTTGCGCAAGGCCTTCTTTTCCTCCGAGATGGGGATTTCGGGCGCCAACTTCATCGTGGCTGATGCGGGCATGATCGCCATCTCCACCAACGAGGGCAACGGGCGCCTCTGCACCAGCGTGCCCCGCATTCACGTGGCGGTAACGGGGATCGAGAAAGTGGTCCCCCGGCTCCAGGATCTGGCGGTCCTGTGGCCGGTGCTGGCCACCGCCGGCACGGGTCAGCCCATTACCACTTACAGTACGCTGATTGGCGGACCGCGCCAGCCCGGCGAAGCCGATGGCCCCGAGGAATTTCACGTTGTGCTGGTGGACAACGGCCGCAGCCAGTTGCTTGCCGATCCCGAGCAGCGCGAGGTCTTGCACTGCATCCGCTGCGGCGCCTGCCTCAATGCCTGCCCGGTATTCCGCCACGTCGGAGGTCACAGCTACGGCACCACCTACCAGGGGCCGATCGGCAGCGTCCTTACTCCGCACCTGCGCGGGCAGGATTTCAACCACCTGTCCTTCGCCTCATCGCTGTGCGGCGCATGCGCCGAGGTCTGCCCGGTGCGCATCAGTCTCCACCATCACCTGCTGGAGAATCGCCGCAACGCGGTGCGCACGGCCGGCCAGCCGTGGAAAGAGGGTATGGGATTCAAGTTGTGGAGCTGGGCCATGCGAAGCGCGAGTCGCTATCGCGTGCTCACCGGGCTGGCGCGCCGCGCCGCCCGCATCCTTTATTCCATGGGATATGAGGGTTCGTGGATCGATCCCGCAGCGGCCTGGACCGCGTATCGAGCTGCCCCGGCTATTCCCCGGCAGTCATTCCGCCAGTGGTGGGAGAGTCAAGATGGAAAGCGCTAGCCAGAGCAGCCGGGAAGCGATTCTGGCGCGGATTCGCGCCGCGCTTGGCACCTCAGCAGGAGCGCCGTCCGCGCCGGTGGCCGCGCCCGGCGGCATCTTCCCGCCGATTCCCAATCCGCTCGAGCGCTTCGTTGCCGAATGCGCCGCCAACTTCACGGAATTGAC
>DATHDM010000294.1:0-2680 GCA_035319065.1 Terriglobales bacterium | reverse complement strand
TTCGCCGAAATCGGCGCGGGACAGGAAGTTGCGCGATGGTTCCTGCAGGTGGGGGGCCTCCGGCACGGTGGCCAAAACCATTTCCGCTTACGACAAGGAAGTCAGTGACGATCTCTACGGGTCCGGACCGCGCTACGTATCCAAACAGCGGCTCCAGGCAATGCTGGACAACGAATGGACCCAACTTGTCACACAGTTAGGCAAGACCCGTGGTCCGCGAACTCGGTTCTTCTGCTTTGTTGATACCGTCGCCGCCCGTAATTTTTCAGGAACCAACGACTCACACGGGTGGGTGGGTCTGCGGTTTCAGTTGGAGCCCGGAGGTCCTCCAAACGACGTCGCGCTCCACATCAATATGCGCGATCCGTCCAATCTGTTACAGCAGCAAGCCATCGGGATCCTGGGCGTCAACCTCATCTACGCCGCTTTCTTTGAACTGCAGCCCAAGGAAGCATTTCTGGAGGGCTTGGCACAAAACGTCGTCGGGAAGCGAATCGAGATCGACTACATTGATCTTCGCGGGCAAGCGTTCGAGACTTGGGATCGCCGTGCCCTGCTTGTCCACTTGGTACGTGCCGGACTCGCTGAGGCCGTCTATTTCCCCTCCAAAGGTCCCGCCGTTCCCCCCACCGAAGTTCTTTACAAGAAAGCCATTGTGCTTGCTCCGGGATATTTTGGACACAAGGATCCGGTTCACTCCCAGCTTCATTGGCGATTGTTGGCTTCGGCCACGCATGAGCTCGAGCGGGAGTTTGGCGATACAAAGATGGGGCACGCCGGCTTCTTTTGCTTAACCGTTGCTCCGCTCAAGCCGGAGGAACCGGCCCCGGACGTTCCCGGCCTGCTGGATCGCATCGATGCGCTTCTCGCCATGGGCGGCGACGTGCTCCTTTTTCATCAACCTGAGCTCTACCACATGACCGCTCTCGTCAACCGCCATACCCAGGCGCCAGTGCGATTCGCCGTGGGTCTTTCCCTGGCGATTCGAGCGTTTGAAGACGCTTACGAAAATCTCGAAGGCCGACGACTGGAGGCCATCGTGCGTCTGTTCGCCCAGAACTTCCGCATTTATGTCTACCCCATGACCGTGACCGATTTGAGGGCATGGCTGAAGAGTGCTTCCATTCCCGGTTGGGACTGGAGTGAGACAGAGGGCTGGGTTTCTGCAAGCCAGCTGCGCCGCGAACCACCCCTCGGACATTTGTTCGCCTATCTCCTCGCCAGCAACTTTCTCGTCCCCGTGCAGGTCTCAGCGCAGCCGTGAGGCTCCAAGCCCGGTCGCGACTCCGCCGACTTGCTTGGAGATCGTGATTTTGCGCCCACCAACGGTTTTCGCTAGCATGCCGAAAATGAACCGCAGAGAGTTCGCCAAGTACGTCGGCATCCTCGCTCCCCTGTTGCGCACGACTGCCACCTGGGCAAAGGAAACAGGGTCCGAGATCGCATTTACCTTCGATGATCCAAAGACCGAGGGCGGTGCGCGTCTGTCTTGGCAGGAAATAAACGAAGGAATGCTGACGGCGCTGGCCAAGTATCGAATCAAAGCTGCTTTGTTTGTGACCGGCAAACGGACCGACAGCGAGGCGGGGCGAAGCCTGGTGGCGGCATGGAACAGAGCAGGGCACACAATCGCTAACCATTCCTACTCGCACCTTTTTTTCAACAACAGCGAGATCACCATGGCTGAGTTCGAGTCGGATGTGCTCAGAAACGAACCCCTGATTCGCGACTACACCCATTTTGCCCCCCTGTTCCGATTTCCTTACTTTAAAGAGGGCGAGACCGCAGAGAAACGTGATGGCATGCGCGATTTTCTGCGAGCGCATGGCTATCGGATTGGAAGAGCTACGATCGACGCCTCAGACTGGGCAATCAGTAGAAGGCTGGAAGCGCGTATAGCCAGCCTCCCTAAGGCTGACACCGCTCCATACGGGGTCTTCTTCAGGCAGCACATCTGGGAGCGGGCTCAGTTTTATGATTCTCTTGCGCGCCGCGTACTCGGCCACACAGTGCGCCATACCGTTTTATTGCACCACAATGCCCTGAACGCGTTATTCCTCGAGCAATTGATCGGCATGTTTGTCGACAATGGATGGAGACCGGTGGATGCGCAGTACGCATATGGCGATCCCCTCTACGACCTTCAGCCAAAGACATTGCCTGCGGGAGAAAGCCTTATTTGGGCGTTGGCCAAGGAGAGTGGCCAATTCGAACCTGAGCTTCGCTATCCTGGCGAAGACGACGTCTATGAAAACCCCAAGATGGATGCGCTTAGACTTTGATGGCCGGAGACCCGACAGAAGATCCGCGCTTCGCTCACCGCAAAACATCCAGCAGTTCCCCGGAGAAGCACTTCCCCCCTCTCACTTCTCGTAACCGTCGCGCTCCTCCAGCATCCGCCGCAGCCGGATGTTGGCAATATGTTTCGCTCGCCACCACCGCCGCAAGAATACCCAGTATACGAACCAGGCCAGCGTGGCCGCGATTGCCACCATCCATCCCAGACTCCAAACATTCGCCAGCCAGCGCACGATTTCCATAACGATTCAGGAGATATCTAAGTCAAAGGAGAGAACAACGAAGAAGCCGCCCCAACCCTAAAATCCGCCCCAACCCTAAAATCCGCCAACCCGCACCGGACGCCGGAGTCCGAACACCTGACACCTGACACCTGACACCT
>DATHDM010000293.1:0-13422 GCA_035319065.1 Terriglobales bacterium | reverse complement strand
CGCTTCCACCAGGATGTAGAAGGCCACCGCGACCAGCGTCAGGGCATTCAGGAAGGCGGCGAGCACCCCGGCGCGATGGTAGCCGAAAGTCTTCGTGGCGCTGGGTGGGCGTCGCTGCAGATAGACGGCGGCCAGCGAGAGGGCCAGCGCTAGCACGTCCGAGACGTTATGCCCCGCTTCCGACAGCAGTGCCAGGCTATGCGCCCGCAGCCCGGTAATCACCAGCAGGACGATGTACCCCGCCGTCAAGATGAGCGAGAGTCGCAGCACCTGGAAGGAATCGCCCCCATGGTTATGCGACGCGCTGTGCTGGTGACCGGCCATGGCTAAAGTCTAATACAGCCCTCGCGCCGCCCGGCACACCGCTGGCCTGGGTCTTTAGGTTCTGGAAATGGAAAAACGCGGTCCGCCAGCCAGAAGCGAGCAGCTAAACCTGATCCCTGCGGAAGCACCCCACCATGTGATCGTTCACCATTCCCACCGCCTGCATGAAGGCGTAACAGATCGTCGAGCCTACGAAGGTGAACTCTCGCTTCTTCAGATCCTTGCTCATTGCGTCCGATTCGCGGGTCTTGGCGGGAACATCGCTCAGCCGGCGAAAGGAGTTGCGCCGAGGCTTGCCGCCAACAAACTGCCAGATGTAGGCATCGAAGCTGCCAAACCCGTCCTGGACCTGCAAGAATGCCTTCGCGTTCTTGACCGCCGATTCGATCTTCAGGCGGTTGCGCACAATCCCGGGATTCTTCAGCAGCCGCTCGAGCTGCGGCCTGTGCTCCTTCCAGCACCAGGAACTCGAACAGTTTGCGGTCGTCGTGCTGGGGAACGCCCCACTCCACGTCGTGGTAGTGAATCGCCAGGTCGTTCTTTGCCCAGCTACATCGCACCAGGCCCGGCTTGCTGTTCATTGCGGCCTTATCCTTGCTTCCATGCTCCTTCCAGCTTCAGCAGCTTCTCCTTCACCTCGAGACCGCCGCCATAGCCCCCAAGCTTCCCGTCCGAGGCGATCACGCGATGGCAGGGCACCACGATGGCCACCGGGTTGTCGTGATTCGCCATGCCTACCGCGCGAAAGCCGCGCGGGCTGCCTACCTCCCGCGCAATTTCGGCGTAGGAGCGCGTCTTGCCGTAGGGAATTCGCAGCAGCGCATTCCAGCAGCGCTTCTGAAAATCGGTACCTTCAAGATCAAGCGGCAGGTCGAACTGCTTCAGATTGCCGCGGAAGTACTCGTCAAGCTGCGCCCGCCAGCGCGCGGTCTTCTCCTCCGACTCGACCCAGCCCTTGCGTGCCTGGGCTCCGCTGGAGCGCCCGGCAAACTCCAGGTACGCCAGTCCGCGGTCGGATACGCCCAGCAGCAGCCGGCCAATGGGAGAGGCATACAACGAGTAATAAATGGTCCGCATGACATCCTCTCAGCTGATGCTAACACCCAGCCCGGAGAGACTGGGAGCGCCGCAGAGCCTTCCCTGCGCTTTGGCTGACTGCTGTCTGCTGCCTGCTGTTTTCAAAAGCAAAGGCCCGCCACTTGTGTGGCGGGCCTTGCTGGGGGGGTTTATTCCCCTGACGAACCTCGGTAGCCTCACCCGCGTTATGAATGGGGGAGGATGGCTGGTGAGCCTACTTCTGGTTCATCGAAACCACTGCCCCGTCCGGCGTCGAGTTTGTCTGGCTCGTGGTGCTCGGCGTCGAGCTGCCCGCGTTGAGCTGATCCAGGCTCGCGTTCTTCAGCACGCTTACTTCGACGCGAGGTCCGCGATAGGGCTTGCCCGTGGCTTGAGCGCTTTGGCCTTCTGTCGTGGTCTGGGCCGGCTTCACATTACCCATGCCCACCGTGTAGATGCGGTACACCGGGATCTCGTGATTCAGTACCAGGTAACGAACCACCGACTCCGCCATCTTCTGCGAAGCGCTGATTGCCGCGGGGCCGCTGCCCGGGGCAAAGCCCTGCACTTCCACGATGTAACCCTTCTGCTCCTTCAGCGCCTGCGCAATCTGATCCAGCGCTTCCTTCGCCTTGGGGCTGAGCGTGGTCTGGCCGGAGCGGAAGCGAATTTCCGTCTCGTTCACCGGCTTGTACTGGTCGATGTTGGTAACCACCTGCTCGACCGTCTGCAGCCGGGTGCTGGCCTGCTGCGCCGTCTGGTTGGCCTGGTTGGCGCGGTTGCCGGCCTCAATGGCGTGCTGGTCGGCTTCGTTGGCCTTGGCCGATGCCATCTGGATGCCCTGTTGTGCGCGCGCATCCACATCTTTAATCGCCTTGGAGTTGGCCGCGGTCAGCTCATCCAGCTCGTTCACGCGATCGCGAACCGGAGCCATCTGGCGCTGCACGTACTTCTTCCGCGCAAAGGGATTGACCTTTCCCCAGAAGCCTTCCCGGGTATCGGGCTGCAGAGGCTGGTGAGCGGTCATATTCTGATCGCTCTTGGCCTGGCTGTCAGTTATGGCGGAAGTCTGATCCGTGGCCTGGTCCACTGCCTTCGAACTGGACTCCGCCGCAGGGGCAGAGGTTGCCGGTGTCGAAGCCGACGGCTTCGTTGCCGTCGTGTCCTGCTGCGCCAACAGCGCCGGCGCCATCAGCCCAGCCAACAAGGAAAGCGCCAATAAATTGCGAATCTTCATTTCAATTCCTCCAAAATTTCTGGGAGCGTTGGCAGTTCCTGGGACGGGTCTGCCTCTGTTCTCTCAATGGCTTCTGCACTGCCGTGTCCGTCGAGGCGCAACTCCGTTGCGCTCCAATCTTCCTTATATCAACTCGATTGCCAAACCCGGAAGTCCAAATTCGGCCCTAAACCTCACATTTTCAGTGAGCTCAAATGACCTCGGCCGCGCCTCCTGCGTAGGAAACGCATGCCGGCAGGTAATTTCTATAGTCGCACAGATCGTGCAGTCGCGCCCAGTGCGGCTCGCGGGCGAGCCTTCCTGATTAACCCTCGGCCAGCGCCAATGTTCTAAGCTCGCTTTTCGCTGGGGGTCTGACGTGCGCGCATTGCTCAGCCTCGTCCTCGTATTGTCGGTCTGGCCTTGCCTCAGCCAGGAGCGGGTGGAGCTGGCATCCTCGCGCCTCCCCTCCGACCATCGTGCGCAGTATGAGGATCTGGCGGTTCGCTGGCTCCAGGAGTATCTCCGTATTGACACCTCCAACCCCCCGGGCAACGAACTCCCGGCGGCCCGATTCTTTCAGACGATCTTCGACGCAGAAGGCATTGAGAACCAGGTCTTCGAATATCAGCCCAACCGGGGGAACATCTGGGCCCGCATCCCCGCGACGCTGAAGCCCGCCGAGCGGCCTTTGATCCTGCTCAACCACATGGACGTTGTCAGAACCGAACCCAGGCACTGGAAGGTCGCCCCGTTCGGCGGCGAAATCGTGGACGGCGCACTCTATGGCCGCGGCGCCCAGGACATGAAGGCCGACGGCCTGGCGCAGCTCATGGTCATGGTGATGCTCCTGCGCGAGCGAGTGCCGTTGCGCCGCGACGTCATCTTCCTGGCCACTTCCGACGAAGAAGTGGACGACTCCGGCACCGACTGGATGATCCAGCATCATCGCGAGTTGCTGGGGAACGCCGAGTTCCTGATCACCGAGGGCGGAGAAAATCCCCTGGAGCGGGGCAAGGTGCAATACGTCGGCGTTGACGTTGCCGAGAAGTCGCCGCTATGGCTGCGCCTGATCGCCAGCGGCCGCCCGGGCCACGCCTCGCGCCCCAACGACGATTCCGCTCCCAACCGCCTGGTCCGCGCCCTCAATCGCGTGCTCGACTATCGTCCCGAGTACAAGGTGTTGCCCCTGGTCGCCGAATCGCTGCGCGACACCGCGCCGCTTGAGCCATCGGATCGGGCCGCCTACTTTCGCAACGTGAATCAGGCGCTGCACAACCGCAACTTCCGCCATATGGTCGAGCGCGATGACTCGCTCAACTTCATGCTGCGCAACACCATCGCTCTCACCATGCTGGGAGGCTCGCAACAGACCAATGTCATCCCCACTGAGGCCTGGGCCAACCTCGATGTCCGCTTGCTGCCCGGAGAAGACCCCGCGCAGTTCTTGAACCAGATCCGCCGCGTCATCGCCGACCCTTCGGTGACGGTTGAGCCTTTCAAGCCCTTCAGCGCTGCCAACGCCTCCCCGACCGATACCGCTCTTTTCGCCTCGATCCGCCATATCGCCAGGCTCTACTTTCCCGGCGCTCCAGTGATCCCCCGCCTTAGCAGCGGCTACACCGAAAACCAGCGTTTCCGTCAGTTGGGCGTGGTCAGTTATGGCTTCAGCCCGTACACCGCGACCCTGGAAGAGGCCGCCACCGAGCATGGGGATGACGAGCGCATTCGTCTGCAGGAAGTCAGGCGCGGCCCTCGACTGCTCTACGACGTGGTGGCCGATCTGGCCGGCGGCCGGTAGCACCCGAACCGCTGGCTTGGGCCGCCAGAGGCCTGACTTGGGCAGGATTTGCGGCCTCGCGCTAGAATATGGGGCCTCTGTACCGGGGCGACATGCGAGTCACCCACTCGCCCCTCTTTTGCTACGCAACCGTTGGTGGGGTTCCATGAGCTTCGTCGGCGAACCCTCGGCCCCATCAGTGAGAATCTTCTTAGGGAGGACACTATGAGTTCGAGTCCTGTAAGTCTCGTCAAGCGGGCTACGGGCTGGTCGATTGTGTGGGCGGTGCTGCTCATCTTGGCAGGCATTCTCTCGATTGCCATGCCAATGGCGTCAGCCATCGCGGTGAACCTGATCGTCGGCTGGCTGGTCATCTTCGCCGGCGTGGCTCACCTGATCCTGGCCTTCCACATCAAGGGAGCTGGGCCGTTTATCTGGGAGTTGCTGGTGGGCGTGGTGTACATCGTCTGCGGCTGGTATCTCTTGACCCGCCCGCTGGTGGGGATCGCCTCGCTGACCCTGTTGCTGGCGGCCGCCTTCTTCGTGGAGGGCATCCTGGAAGTGGTTGCCTTCTTCAACCTGCGGTCCGCTCCGGGCGCTGGCTGGATGCTGTTCGACGGCCTCGTGACCATCGTTCTGGCGTGCCTGATTTGGGCGCACTGGCCCTCCACCTCGGCTTGGGTGATTGGCACCCTGGTGGGCATCAGCCTGATCATCAGCGGGGTCACGCGCCTGATGGTGTCCGCGAAGGTACGCAGCGTGGCCACCCGTCTTGCGGCCTGAGGCCGGCTCTCCGCGAAATGACAAGGGGCACGGCGCTGCCGTGCCCCATCCGCCAACTCGTTTCGCCGCCTCTTAGGCCATCTTCTTGGCTTCTACCGCGGCCGGCACTTCCCACGGACGCTTCTTGCGCTTGCCCTCGCGCCCGCTGAGACGGTCATAGTGGTAACTGTCGCTGACCGTCCCCAGTGATTCGTTGTAGAGATCAATTCCGCCGACAGCTTCCTTCAGCTCTTCGGAAAAATCGTGCAGCGCCTTCAGGTGGTCTGCCGTGGCCGCGATCTCGGTCTTGGTGGTCTTCAGGACCTGCTGATATCCCTTGTTGACCAGCTTGGAGATCTCTCCTCCAATTAGGTAACCGGGATGGGCGAAGACCTTCACGCCATCGTCGGCTGCCTTTTCAATTGCCGCCGACACGTTGTTCTTCTTAAGAAACACCCGGTTCTGCGTGCCCGGCGCCTCCAGAATCTCGAATCCGCGATCGCGCAGCCAGTTCACAGCTTCTTCATAAGTGCGATGATTTACTTTGCCTTTTGCCATTTCCCTGCTTGTCCCTGCCTAATGTGCCTCACACCTTAACATGCCCGGCCACCATAACATGCCCGTGCACCCGGGCCGCAACTCTCCACAGTACCACCGACTTCCGATTGCCACCCCCGGGTCGGAGATTTGATGCCTCTGCCCGAGCGTTCGCCTCATCAATAAGTTGCGCACCTGGTCACCGTGGGGCGACCCAGGCTTCACCCCCGCTCGCTGAGTGTTTGAGGGGGCAACAGCACAGGCCGTTGCCTGGCCCATGGGGTTCTGCTAATGTGTAGCCACACTCCCTCACGTGGTGCCCCCAGGTGGCAACTTAAGCGTCGGAAAGGCTATGCCGGTTGCTAAGAACAATCCGGAGGTCGCCGCTATTCCGCGGCGGCACGGCGAGTCGCTGCTGGAACGCATTGGCAACACGCCCCTGCTGCGCCTGGAGCGCGTCGGTGCTGACCTGCCGGGCATCGAGCTGCTGGCCAAAGCGGAGTGGTTCAATCCCGGTGGCTCAGTCAAGGATCGAGCCGCCGCCAACATCATTCGCGCTGCCCGCGAGTCCGGCCACCTGCCTCCCGGCAAAACGCTTCTCGATTCCACCAGCGGCAATACCGGCATCGCCTACGCCATGATCTGCGCCGCCCTCCGCATTCCGGTGACCCTCTGCATACCGGCCAGCGTTTCCCCCGAGCGCAAGCGCATCCTGACCGCCTATGGCGTCAACATCGTCTATACCGACGCAGGTGACGGGTCCGATGGCGCCATTCGCAAGGTCCGCGAGATGTACGCCGCCGATCCCGACAAATACTTCTATGCCGACCAGTACTCTAATCCCGCCAACTGGCGCGCCCACTACCACGGCACCGGACCGGAAATCTGGAGGCAGACCGAGGGGCGGATCACCCACTTCGTCGCCATGCTGGGCACCAGTGGCACCTTTGTGGGAACCAGCCGCCGTCTCAAGGAGCTGAATCCCGACATCCAGTGCATCTCACTGCAACCCGATTCGCCCTTCCACGGAATTGAAGGCGCCAAGCATATGCCCACGGCGATTGTGCCCAAGATTTATGATCCCGCGATCGCCGACGAGGATTGGGGTATCTCCACCGAGGACGCGTACCATATGGCCAAGCGGCTGGCGCGCGAAGAGGGATTGCTGGTGGGCGTCTCGTCGGCCGCCGCCGTGGTGGGAGCCCTGAGCCTGGCGAGGCGGGCGGCGCTGCGGAATGAGCAAGCGGTCATCGTCAGCGTTCTTCCCGACAGCGCTGACAAGTACCTGAGCCAACGTTTCTGGGACGAGGTGGAGGAGAAGCCCCAGGGAGAGACCGCTGGGCACTAGCCCGACGCCATGCTCGAAATCAGACAGTCCGATTACGACGAGGTCCGCCGCCACGGCGAGCACACCTATCCCCACGAGTGCTGTGGCGTGATGCTGGGCACGGTCGAGGGCGACCTCCGCCGCGTGCAGCTTACGGTTCGCTGCGGAAACACTCGCGAAGACTCGCCTCACAACCGGTACCACATCGACCCTCGCGAACTGGTGCGCATCCAGCGGCATGGCCGTGAGCAGGGTTACGACATCTTGGGCTTCTACCACTCCCATCCCGATCACCCGGCGCAGTGGTCAAAGACTGATCTTGCCGAGGCCCACTGGATTGGCTGTTCCTACGTCATCACCAGTGTGGAGCGGGGCAAGGCGGCGCTTACCAATTCCTTCGCCTTGGCCGGTACCGGGGAGGAAGACAAGCGCTTCGTGCACGAACCCATTCACGTGCTGGCGGCGGAAGTGGGGCAGGCGGTCATCGGTGAATCGAAGTATTAGCCGCCGGCGTGGAGTGAGTTCGAGCCATTCGTTGGGGGTGGGACAGTGGGACGCAGAGCCTGGTTCGCAGGCGAGTGCGCCTTGAATCGAAAGCTCGGGAGCCCGCATCCTTGAGAGACGGAGAGCAAAAATGAAAGTACTGATTCCTACTCCCCTGCGGCAGTACGCGGAGAAGCGGGATGCCGTGGAGGTGAGCGGAGCCACGGTCAGCGAGGCGCTGAAGAATCTCACCGCCGCCTATCCTGACCTGCGCAAGCACCTCTATACCGAGGACGGCAAGCTGCGGGCGTTTGTGAATGTGTATCTCAACGACGAGGATATTCGCTTCCTGCAGAAAGAGGGGACGCCGGTCAAAGCCGGGGATACGCTGTCCATTGTGCCCTCGATCGCGGGAGGAAAAGGAAACTAAATGGGTAAATGGCAGTCGGGTAGTCTGAAGCCAAGCCGGATTTCGCGGTTTTGAGATTAGGAATTGCCGGATTGCCAGTTTACCGATTCAATTGGATTTGACTATGGCCACAACAACCAGCGCGACCCAGCCGGTCGCACTTTCCAACGACGAAGTTCTCCGCTACTCGCGCCACCTGATCATGCCCGAGGTGGGCATGGAGGGGCAGCTCAAGCTGAAGGCTGCCAAAGTGCTGTGCATCGGCACCGGCGGCCTGGGCTCGCCGCTTGCGCTGTACCTGGCGGCAGCCGGGGTAGGAACCATCGGCCTCGTGGATTTCGATGTAGTTGACTTCACCAACTTGCAGCGCCAGATCATTCACAGCACTGCCGATGTCGGTCGCAAGAAGCTGGATTCGGCCGCCGACAAGCTGCAGGCCATCAATCCCCACGTCGATATCGTGCGCTTCGAGACCCGCCTCACCAGCGCCAACGCGCTCTCGATCTTCCGCGATTTCGACATCATCGTGGATGGCACCGACAATTTCCCCACCCGCTATCTGGTCAACGATGCCTGCGTGCTCACGGGCAAGCCCAACGTGTATGGATCCATCTTCCGCTTTGAAGGACAGGTGAGCGTCTTCGCGACGAAGGAAGGCCCCTGCTACCGCTGCCTCTACCCCGAGCCGCCGCCGCCGGGGTTGGTTCCTTCCTGCGCCGAGGGCGGCGTGCTCGGCATTCTGCCCGGCCTGGTGGGCGTGATGCAGGCCACCGAAGCCATCAAGCTGATCCTGGGCTCCGGCGAACCCCTCATCGGACGCCTGCTGCTGGTCGATGCCCTGGCCATGAAGTTCCGCGAGCTGAAGCTGCGCAAGAATCCCGATTGTCCGGTGTGCGGAGCTCATCCCACCCTCACCGAATTGATCGACTACAACCAGTTCTGCGGCATCCGCGGCGAGGAGAAACCGGTTGAGACGCAGGTCCCCGCCATCTCGGTCGAGGAATTGAAACGCAAGCTCGATGCTGGCGACGATGTGTTCGTGCTGGATGTGCGCGAGCCCCACGAATACCAGATCTGCAATCTCAAGGGCTACCTGATTCCCCTGGGCGATCTGCCGAAGCGTGTGCATGAGCTCGATTCCAGCCGCGAGATCGTCGCGCACTGCCGCTCCGGCGCGCGCAGCGCCAAGGCCGTGGACTTCCTCCGCCAGGCAGGATTCACCAAGGTGAAGAACCTGAGCGGAGGCATCCTGGCCTGGGCCGACAAAGTCGATTCCAGCATGCCCAAGTATTGATCGCCTTTGCCAAAATGGGATAGATCCGCGCCCAACGAGCGGCGATCGAATCCCCTCTTTTTCCTTTCCGCGGTACCATGAATTGCCGCGTTGAACGGCAGTCGCATGGCCCGTGATCTTCGTCCTTTAACCAACAACGCCTGATGGCTGCGGATGGGTTGCCTATCCGAACCAGGAGCAATTCGGCAGCCCTCCGCAGCCACTCAGCTATCGCTTCGCATCTCGGAGAACACCATGAGAGCAGTTGCGCCATTGGTTGGCGCTCTTGTGCTTGCACTCCTCGCGCATGCCGCTGACAAACCTCGCGTCTTCATCACCGATAGCAAGTCCTGGGAGATTTCCGGCGGTAGCGGCGGAACGTCGGAAGGCTTTGGAGGCTCCGTCCATGGGGGTGCCAGGCCGCAGACCGCCGAGATTGTCAAAACGTTCGGAGAGCGCTGTCCTGAGGTCATCATTAACAGCAAGCAGGAAAAAGCAGATTACGTCGTTATTCTGGATCACGAGGGCGGGAAGATGTGGATTCAGAAAGACAACAAGGTGGCTGTGTTCAACAAGGATGGGGATTCGATTCTCAGCCGCTCCACCCGCTCACTGGGCAACTCGGTTCAGGATGCCTGCTCCGCTATCGTCAGCGACTGGACACAACATCCGAACTCCCCGGCTGCATCGCAATAGCGGCGGCTGATTCCACACGCCAAAGAATTTCGGGGAGCCGTAAGGCTCCCCGAGTCGCTTCAGACCTTCACTGGTTGTTTCGCTGAAGGTGACCTTATTTGCCCTTGTCCATCGACTCGCCGCCAAAGCGGATAGCCGACTTCTTCCCTGCAAACTGGATCTCCTGGATGGTGCGCGAACCGTCGTCATTGACGTGTGTCACGATGGCGTCATCGGATGCAGCCCGCTCCAGGCTGACCATCTCGCCAGTAGCCGTGGCCAGCGTGTTCTTACCCTTGAGGATCTTCACTTCGGTCGTGGTTCCGGTGGTCGTGTAGTTCAGTTTGTACTCGCCCGGCTGCAGCGTGGTGCCGTTCAAGGTGACGGCGTTGTTGAAGCTGATGGTTTTGTCAGCCGCTGCCGCGCTCAACGCCAAACCCAGGATCAGGCCTGCTGTCACTGCCAGTTTTACCGCCTTCATGATTCCTCCGTTGGGGTTCGTGTACTGGACTCGTTGCTGGATGAGAAGCAAAACTCTCGCTTCCCGTGATGGGGTTCTCCCATGCACACGACATTCGACGGTTTTGATTACCGGCAGTTAGCAGCGGCGGCAGTGCAAGTGCTGTGTGATCACGAGCAGGGTTCCAGTTGTTTATTTGGAGGGACGAACGAAAAAAGCAATCCGCCGCGGGGTGTTCAGTGTGCTCAAACTGATCACTCCACGAAGCCCGCCTTGGTGCTGATCGCTGAGTGCGGACTGCTAGGGGCCCAGTGCCAGGTGCTGCATCCTCCCATCACACCTTCAGCACGATCTTGCCGTAGTTCTTGCGCTCCAGCATGAGATGGAAAGCTTCCCCAGCTTTCTCCAGCGGCAGCACGTGCCCCACCTGCGGCTTTAGATGACCGTGTTCGATCCACTGCGAGAGCCGTGACCAGGCTTCACCCATAATGTCGAAGTGCGTGGACAGCGGACCGAGCCACAGACCATACACCGCGAGATTCTTGGCGTAGAGCACGCGTGTATCAAACTGGTGGGCCGCGCCGCTGGCGGTTCCGTAGGCGATCAGCCGGCCACGAAAACCCAGGCAGCGCATGCTTCTGGCGGTGTGCTCACCGCCCAGCATCTCGAACACCGCGTCCACGCCTCTGCCCTGGGTCTGCTCGCGAATCGCCTTCTCATAATCCGTCTGCCGATAGTTGATGCCGTGGTCGAGGCCGAGCGCCTTGGCCTTGGCGAGCTTCTCATCCGACGATGAGGTGCCCCACATCTCCACCCCCAGCACCTTGCCGATTTCAATGGCGGCTGTGCCCACTCCTCCAGCCACGGCATGAATCAGCACCTTGGGCCGCGCTCCACCAGGATGAGAACTCGCCAGCACTCCCGCCCAGGAATAGGCAAAATAGGCGGTGAAATAGTTAACCGGAAAGGCGGCCGACTCCACCGAACTCCAGTTCTTCGGCTGCGGCCAGGTGAACTCACGGCGGACGGCAATCCGCTCGGCAAATGCGCTGCCCTGGGTGTAGCCCATCACTCGTTCACCGGTGGCCGGGATGGTGCCCGCAAACTCCCGTCCCGCGACGAAAGGAGGCGGCGGCCCGCCGGTGTAGGTCCCCATCACCATCAGGATGTCGGCAAAGTTCACTCCCGCGGCGTCCACGTTCACCAGGACTTCGTTGTCCTTGGGCTCTGGGCCTTGAACATTGCGGAGTTCCAGGACCTCGGGGCCCCCCAGGCGGGTTGCGACGATGGCTTTCATCGGCTCAGCGCAAACAGGGTTGGAGATAGAAAACCGGCGCCAGTTCTCCCCCGAGACGTGCGCCGGTTCCTTAGGTTCCTTTTCCCGGATCAGGAGATCCTTGTCGAGGCGCCGGGAGCCGGTTCCTAGACTACAGTTCGGTCATTTGGCCTGGTAGCTCGTTGATAATTACGCGGGCCGGACCCATGCTCGATTGTCCCTTTCCGCCCCCGCGCAGGTAGGACCCCATTTGTCCTGGCATCAAAATGCTCGACCCTCGGGTTCACCGTCAATCGGAATCCGGCTGCGACTGTTGCCATATCGGATAACCTGGCGCGGGGCCCGCACCTCGCTCAGCAGGGCAGCGGTTCTGAGTGTGGAACACCCTCCTCTGGGGCTAGTCCGTTTTTGCGCGTGCCAACTGCCGCACCCAGTGGTATAAATGCCACCATTAATAATTTGGTAATCCCCGTTAGAAGGGGCGGCGGAGGTCCCGGTTCTGGGACGGTTGTACTCCGCGACCAGTTGCAGCCGATCGCAGCTGGAGGGGGAGGACCCTTTGGACTTATTCCTAGTTCGTATCCTGTTTGTCATCACCCTGGCCGTTGCTTGCTTCCTGCTGCACCCCTTCGGGCTGACGCCCCTGACCGACTTCGGGGTGGGCCTGATCCTCGGCATCGCCATCGTCCTTTTTGAGACCCGGCTGCGGCTGGTCAGCCTCAAGCGCCTGATCGGGGCGGCCATCGGCAGCATTCTGGGCATTGTCGGCGCCTACCTGTTCAGCCTGGTCATCCGCAACAGCGTTCCTCCCGGGACCACACAGAGCTTCATGATGCTGGGCGTAATGCTGTTCATGGCCTACGTCGGTCTGATCGTCGGGGCCAACAAGGGCGACCTGCTCAACCTGTCCGCCCTGGGCGGCATCTTCGGCGGCGAAAAACAGGCGAAGCGCTCGCAGAAGATCCTCGACACCAGCGTGATCATCGACGGGCGCATCGCCGACATCGCCGAGACCGGTTTTCTGGACGGCGTGCTGGTAATCCCCCAGTTTGTCCTCAGAGAACTGCAGTTGGTGGCCGATTCCGCCGATCCCCTCAAGCGCAACCGCGGACGCCGCGGCCTCGACATTCTCCAACGCATCCAGAAGATCGCTTCCTTGCAGGTGCAGATCGTCGAAGACGACTTCCCCTCCATCCGCGAAGTGGACATGAAGCTCATCGAGCTGGCCAAGGAATTCGAAGCCAAAATCATCACCAACGATTTCAACCTCAACAAGGTCGCCCAGCTGCAGGGAGTCGAGGTTCTAAACATCAACGAACTGGCCAACGCTCTGAAACCCATCGTCCTGCCCGGCGAAGCCATGCGCGTGTTCATCCTCAAGGAGGGCAAGGAATACAACCAGGGTGTGGCCTACCTCGACGACGGCACTATGGTGGTGGTGGACAACGCCCGCAAGATGATCGGCAAGACCATCGATATCGCGGTCACCTCCGTGCTGCAAACCACGGCCGGCAAGATGATCTTCGGCAAGTTTGATGAGCGGGGTCCCTCGCTACAGCCGGTCCGCCCTGCCGAACCCGCCAGAAAGCCGGCCGTGCAGAATTCAGCCACCACCCCTGCTGCGCCCGCCGTGGCTGCCGAGCGCCCTCCGGAATAGCAGGCGGCGCCTGCGCATCAGAAGTTGCGTGGGATGGCAACGACATCTGCGCCGGAGGCTTCCCGCCTTAGTCTGTTCGCAGGCCGAGTGTATTGATGCCATATTCAATACCCGCATCCAATATGGCATCCGCTATCTGGATCCCGTCAGAATGTGCCGAACTCGCAGAGACCCTTCGACTCGAAGC
>DATHDM010000292.1:0-10645 GCA_035319065.1 Terriglobales bacterium | reverse complement strand
CCGCCCGAGCCCGAGCCGATGCCGCCACCCGAGCCGGTGCCATTGGAGGGCGGGCCGTTGGGAATTCCGGCGATCGGATCTCCGAGATTAGGAAGATTGTTCTGGATGGGAAGCTTCACGTTGGGAGGCATCACCACGGTGGGCTCGACCGCCAATTTCGGATGATCGTTGCGGATCACTACCGCCGGGGGCGTGATTTGCTCCATGGAAAACTTGGGCAGCTTGCCTTTGGGGGCCTGCAGCTTGTCGCGATCGCCTCCGCCGCCTCCGCCCTGCAGCCGCTTGCCGCCGCCATCGGGAACTACGGGCATGATGCCGTCCAGGTCGGGAGCGATCAGAGTGACCGCCTGCTGCTGCTCCACCTTCTTAGCCACCCTGGCTCCCAGAACGGAAACGATAACGATTCCGCCGATGAAGGCGCCGTGGGCCAGCACGGAGATGATTGCGCTGCGATTCCTGTAGCGATCTTTCTCCCAGATCGATTTGACGCGAATCGCCTTGGAGGTGAGCTGCAGGGGCTCTGCCTTTTCCCGAGAAAGGCGATCCTTGATCTGCTGGAAGAGCGACGTCCAGACGGGAGCGCTGACGTCATCGCCGACCATGCGAACCGGGACCGCCCTGGAAGTGAGTTGCAGCGGCTCCGACTTGGAGGGATGCAGGCGTTCAGAGATCTGGGTCAGCAGAGAGCGCCAAAAAGGCTCGTCGATCTGCCCTTCGGGAAGCAGGAGGTTGAGCTCGGCGGAAGCCGCCGCGCTTACTGGCTGCTCACCGCTGGCCGGAGATGCTTGAAGTTCTGTCGGCATTTCCCTTGGCCCGGTCGTGCTGGTCTCGCCTCCTGGACATGATTAGCAGATGATTTGGACGGCACTGCAGGTTGTCCGCCAGGTACACATCCTTCATCCATTCAATCAGATATATACCCGCGACACAACCTTAAGATGCGCCCTGCGTATAAGACGGAGCAATTTTCTTATGGTTACATTCCTATTTTCGGCTAGCGAGGCGGGCGGCGCGAGTGACCAAGGGGTTTCGTCCATCGGGGAACGGCGCGAAGTAACTTATAATTAAGGCAGTTCCCCTGGGACTGATGTTCCTGGGCAGAACCAGGCAGGGAGCCATCCTGCCGGGCGGGTCCGGGAGTAACCCCAAGGCTGGCTGGGACCCGCTGACACATCCCGTCGCGAGCGACTTTCGCCAAAATTTTACGCTGGCAATTGCCCGGCAATCGAATGTCGGCGCTTTGGAAGGAGAGCTTGAAGCAGTGCCGCAAGAACTGAAGGCAACCATCAATCTTCCGAAGACGGCCTTCTCGATGAAGGCGAATCTTCCGCAGAACGAGCCGCGAATCTTGGCCCGCTGGGAAGAAATGCAGATCTACGACAAGATCCGGCAGGCGCGGCAAGGCGCACGGCAATACATCCTGCACGATGGGCCGCCGTACGTGAACGGGCCGATTCACCTGGGCCATGCGCTGAACAAGTGCCTGAAGGATTTTGTGGTGAAGTCGAAGAGCATGGCGGGATTCGATGCGCCCTTCATTCCCGGCTGGGACTGCCACGGGCTTCCCATCGAGATCAAGGTGGACGAAGCGCTGGGGGGCAAGAAGCTGAAGATGAATCCCATGCAGGTGCGGCAGGCGTGCCGCGAGTACGCCGCAAAGTTCCGCGACCTGCAGCGCGATCAGTTCAAGCGGCTGGCGGTGTTCGGCCGCTGGGACCATCCCTACTCCACCATGACGCCGGAGTATGAGTCGGTGGTGGTGAAGACGCTGTTCACCTTCTTTGAGAAAGGCGCCGTTTATAAGGGCCTGCGGCCGGTGTACTGGTGCATTCACGACGAAACCGCACTGGCGGAGGCTGAAGTGGAGTACGAAAACCACGTCAGCCCCAGCATCTGGGTCCGGTACCGGATGACGAGTGATGCCGGCAAGGTCGATCCGGCGCTGGCGGGCAAGAAGGTTTCCACCATCATCTGGACGACTACTCCCTGGACGCTGCCGGCGTCGATGGCGGTTGCCTTCCACCCCGACGAGACGTACGTGGGCCTGCAAGCGGCGGACGGCGAGGTGTACATCGTGGCGGAGAGGCTGGCGGAGGTGACCGCCAACAGTTGCGCTCTGGGCGAGACGCGCGTGCTGGCGCGCTTTCCGGGCCGCAAGCTGGAATATGCGACCTTCGCCCATCCCTTCCTGCAACGCCAGATCCTGGGAGTGCTGGCGGATTACGTCACCATGGACCAAGGAACGGGAGCGGTGCACACCGCGCCCTCACATGGCGCCGACGACTTCTATACCGGCGCGAAATACAAGCTGGATCAGAGCTGCAACGTCGATGAGTCCGGGCACTTGCGCAAAGGGTTGCCGGAGTACGACGGGAAGCAGGTGTTCGAAGCCAACCCTCTGATCGTCGAGCTGCTGAAGAAGCGTGGCGTGTTGATGCACGTGGAGAAGCTGGAGCACGCGTATCCGCATTGCTGGCGCTGCCACAACCCGGTGATTTTCCGCGCCACCGAGCAGTGGTTCATCTCCATGGAATCGGCAATGGGAGGGGAAACGCTGCGACAACGGGCGCTGGAAGAGATCAAGAAGGTGAACTGGGATCCGTCGTGGGGAGAGGAGCGCATCTCCAACATGATCGCCACGCGTCCCGACTGGTGCATTTCGCGGCAGCGGGTGTGGGGCGTGCCGATTGCGGTGTTCTTCTGCGAAGGGTGCCAGAAAATGCTGAACCGGCCGGAGGTGCACCAGGCGGTGGTGGACCTCTTTGCGCGCGAGGGCGCCGATTCCTGGTATCTGAAGGAGGCGACAGCGATCCTGCCGCCGGGAATAAAGTGCGACTGCGGCGACGGCCGTTTCCGCAAGGAGATGGACATCATCGATGTGTGGTTCGAGTCGGGTTCGAGCTACCTGGCGGTGGTGGAGGACGAGCCGGGATATCCCTGGCCGTCAGATTTCTACGTCGAGGGCGGAGATCAGTACCGGGGATGGTTTCACTCTTCCTTGCTGTGCGCGATCGGAGCGCGCAACCGGGCGCCCTACCGGCGGGTCAGCACAGTGGGCTGGACCCTGGACGAGAGCGGGCGCGCGATGTCGAAATCGAAGGGGATCGGCGTGGACCCCATCGACATCGTGGAGCGCATGGGAAGCGAGATTGTCCGGCTGTGGGTGGCGTCGGTGGATTTCCGCGAGGATGTGGTTGGGTCCGAGCGGTTGATGCAGCGCATCGCCGAGAGCTACCGCAAGATCCGCAATACGTTCCGCTTCATCCTGGGAAATCTGGACGGGTTCGATCCGGCCAGGGACTCGGTTGCATTCGCCGACATGGACGCGCTCGACCAGTACATGCTGGTGCGGACCGCGGAGGTGTCGCGGGAGGTGCGACAGGCGTACGAGGAGTTCCAATTCCACAAGGTGTACCACCAGTTGCTGACCTTCTGTACGGTTGACCTGAGCGCGGTTTACTTCGACATTCTGAAGGACCGCCTCTACACGTCGGCGCCGAAGTCCGAGGCACGGCGGTCGGCGCAGACAGCGACCTGGCGGATCGGCGAGACGCTGGTGCGGCTGCTGGCTCCGGTATTGAGCTTTACGGCGGACGAAGTCTGGCAGTTTCTTCCCCGGGTGGAAGGCAGACCTGAGAGCGTTCACCTGAGTGAATTCTGGGACGAAGCGGAGATAGCAGCCGAACCGCGGGATGGTACGCTCAAGCAGCTCAAGAGCGATTGGCAAGCGCTGCTCAAGACCCGCGAAGAGGTGTACAACGCGCTGGAGTCGGCGCGACAGGCAAAGCTGATCGGCTCCGGCCTGGAAGCAAAAGTGACCCTGGAAGCGCCGGAGAGCATCTATTCAGTGTTGGAGAAGCATCGCGAGCTGTTGCGGTACGTGTACATCGTCTCGGCGGTGGAGTTGAGGAAGAGCGTTTCCGGAAATGGAGCCCAAGGGTTGAAGATCGAGGTGACGAGAGCCCCCGGGCAGAAGTGCGAACGCTGCTGGAACTATTCCACGCAAGTGGGCGAGGATGGGAACTATCCTACGGTTTGCGAACGCTGCAGCGCGGTTCTAAGGGAATTCGAGAACGATAAGTAAAGGACCATGAGCCAGAACCAGGTTATGCGGAAGTGGCACCTCGTGATAGCGGTATCGGTGGTATTGCTGGACCGGTTGTCGAAGTGGCTGGTGGCACGGGGCATCGCGCTGCACGAGACCATCCAGATCATCCCAGGATTCTTCCGGTTCACGCACGTCGAAAATAGCGGCGCAGCGTTTGGCCTATTCGCGGAATCGCCTTCGCAGTGGAAGCTGGCGGCTCTGATCCTGTTTTCGGTGATCGCGCTGGCAGTGGTGATGATCCTGCTGTGGCGGAATAGCTATGCCCTGACCAGTACAGGCGTGGGCTTGGCGCTGATCCTGGGCGGCGCGCTGGGGAACCTGTGGGATCGGATATTCGATGGGCACGTGGTGGACTTCCTGGAGTTCTACATCGGACCCTACCATTGGCCGGCGTTCAATGTGGCCGACAGCGCCATAGTGATTGGAGCCCTGCTACTGATGTCGGAGATCCTGTTCGCCAAGTCGGCGCAACGGGAGGAGAAGGTCATCAGCGGAAGATAGGGCGCGGTCGCCGGCAGCAGTTCGTAAATCAGATGGAGCGCGGTAGATGTATCGCCAACCTTTCCTGTCCTCTCCAGTGCACCCGGCCGTATTTTGATTTAACCTTCCCCAGGAAATACTGAAGGAGGGCGAATGGCAGCCCATCGCCAGGCAGTGTTCACAGCGAACGGCGAGTCCCAACCAAACGTAACTGTGCGCCGAGCAAGGCCGGAGGATGCCGAGCGCTGCGGCCGCATCTGCTACGAAGCCTTCAAGACGATTTCAGAGGAACACGGATTTCCACCGGATTTTTCCGCTCCTGATATCCCCATGGCAGTGCTGTCAACGATGTTTTCCGATCCCGCATTCTATGCGGTGGTGGCCGAGGTGGATGGGCGGATTGCGGGAAGCAATTGCCTGGACGAGCGCGGCGACATCGCCGGGGTAGGGCCGATCACCATCGATCCTAAGATCCAGGATCGCGGCATCGGCCGGCGGCTGATGCAGGCGGTGCTGGAACGAGCTGCGGAGAGGAAGGCTCCGGGCGTGCGCCTGGTGCAGGCCGCGTTTCACAACCGCTCGCTCTCGCTTTACGCTAAGCTGGGTTTTGCCGCGCGCGAGCCGCTTTCAACCATGCTGGGTCCGGCGCTCAACCAGCGAATCGAGGGCTGCGAGGTCCGCCACGCGGAAGACGCTGATGTGGAAGCGTGCAAGCAGCTCTGCTACTGGGTGCACGGACACCATCGCGAAGGAGAGCTGGTGCGCGCCATCCAGCGAGGCACGGCTGTGGTGGTCGAACGGAGCGGGCGGATCAGCGGCTATGCGACAGGACTTGGATTCTTCGATCACGCGGTGGGCGGAAGCAATCGCGATATCCAGGCGCTGATTGCCGCCGCGGGCCAGTTCGTGGGCCCGGGCATCCTGGTGCCCACGCGCAACGCGGAGCTGTTCCGCTGGTGTTTGGAGCAGGGTCTGCGTGTGGTGCAGCCCATGACGCTGATGACGATGGGCCTGTACAACGAGCCCGCCGGCGCATGGTTGCCGTCCATCCTGTACTAGCGGCCGGCTGCAGACTTTACCTCCGTATGATCGTTCTCATGGCTGGGTTGCCGGGAACCGGCAAGAGCACGCTGGCGTGCGAACTGGCAAAACGCACAGGCGGCGTGGTGCTGGACAAGGATGCGATTCGTCCGGCGCTCTTCCCTGCCGGCGATATCGAATTCTCGAGCGAGCAGGACGATTTCTGCCAGCACATCATGCTGCTCACGGCGGAGTATCTGCTGCGGCGGAACCCCGAGCGGGTGATCCTGCTGGACGGGAGGCCGTTTTCGCGCCGCTACCAGATCGACGATGTGATTCGCTTTTCCAATCGAGTGGGTACGCCCTGGCGGATCCTGGAATGCGTCTGTGGGGAAGCGACGGCGAAGGAGCGCTTGGGGAAGGGCGGCCACCCAGCCGCCAACCGTGATTTTGAGCTCTACCTGGCGGTGAGGGCGAGGTTCGAGCCCATCGAGCGGAAGAAGACGGTAATCGATACCGATCGGGAGCTCGAGAAGTGCGTCGAGGAGGCGCTGGGCAGCCTGCTGGTCGCATGAAAGGAGCCAGGTATCCCCGGCTCCGGCGGCGCTCGCGTGGGCTCAGGACGGAGCCCGGGAGGGCGTGTAGCTTCGCTTGTATTCGTCGTAGGCGGCGAGGAAGCGGTCGATATCTTTTTTCTGCAGGTAGTAGGGAGTGCACAGGCGAATCTTGCTGGGCTCTGCGCCGCGAATACGGATCTTCTTTTCCTTCCACAGCGTCTTCTCGATATCCATGATTTGCACCGGGGGCACGTTCACGCTGACGATGGCGCAGCGCGAGGCGTGGTCCCGGGCGGTCCACAGGTCAGCCCCGCGCTTGAGCATCTCCGTCAAGATGTAATCGTTTAATTCGCGGTGGCGCTTTTCGATGCGCTCCATTCCGATCTGATTGGCAAAGTCGATGGCTGCCTTGAAGCCGGCCAGGATGGGGACGTTCGACGAACCAATGTGCTGAAAGCGCTCGGCGCGCATCTGCCTGTCGTCCCAGCCGTGGGTGGTGACGGTACTCCAGACGCGGTCGATGATCTCATCGCGCACATAGAGAAAGCCGCATCCCTTGGGCGCCTGCAGCCACTTGTGAGGACTGGCGCCGTACATGTCGCAGCCGATTTCTCTGATGTTCAGGCGCATCATGCCCGGCACCTGCGCGCCATCCACCATGGAGACGATGCCCTTGCTGCGCGCCAGCGAGCAGATGTCGCGCACGGGGAGAATGACGCCGGTCACGGTGGTGACGTGGCTGACAAAGATGACGCGCGTGCGGGGAGTGATGGCGTCGTTGATGAGGTTAAGGACGGTGGCCGGGCTTTCCAGGGGCTTGGGGATGGAGATGCGCTTGATCACGATGCCGTAGCGGCGGGCACGCAGGTCCCAGGGGCCGTTGCCGCTGGGGTGCTCCTGGTCGCTGAGGATAACCTCGTCGCCGGGGTTGAGATCCAGACCGTTGGCCATAAAGCTGTTGGCTTCGGTGGCATTGCGCACCAGGGCGATTTCGTCGCGGGTGGCGCCGACGAAGCGCGCCAGCGGATCGCGGTACTGGTTCCAAGGAGCGTATCCCCAGATGGGGTAGTCTTCGGGGTCGTCCCAGCCGAGCTTCTCACAGTCGAAATAACTGGCGAAGACGGCCTCGAGGACCGGCCAGGGACTGGAACCCACGGTCCCGTTGTTCAGGTACACCATGTCTTCGGGAATGAGGAACTGGCGGCGAATCTCGGCCCAGTAGGCGTCGGCATCACGAGAATAGAGCGCCGGGTCGGGGAGCTTGGGCTTGACGCCGGGTGCGCAAGAGGCGACCTGTGCCAGGGCCGTCTGGGGCTCCAAAGTGGACGGAAACAGGCCGGCGGCAGCCAATCCGCCCGCGCCAAGGGTGGCGTGGAGAAAGTCTCTGCGGTGGAGCATGCGAGGTCTCCCGGGTGAAAGCGCCATGCTATGCGTAAGCTATTGCTAAGACAAGGAAGTGCGACCGAGAGCCGGGCAAGCAAGGTTCAGGGAAGTTCCGGACGGCTCTCGGCATGAGGCGCAGGCGCCGACATTTCCCATTCTTGCAAGAGAGGACGTGGGGCAGGAAGGCAAGCCGGTAGAGGACCTATTTGTAAGTAACATGTAAAGCACAGGTTCCAGGTAACCTAGTGGTGATTCCCGGCGTCTAATGAACCAGGGAAATCTCCAACTAGTCGAAAGCCGTCTCAGTTTCGGCATATAATGAGCCCGTCGGCAGCAAGCCGAGTCGGGAAGTCAAGGGAGCCTCGTATGAAGTCGCGCGCTTATTTGTTGGCGGCGGTCATGCTGTTGTGCTTTGCGCCCTTTGCCAGCAGCCAGCAGGACAGTCCGCCACCCGCTTCCCCGCCCCAGGACACCGCCTCCCAAGCGCCCCAGGGAAAGCACGACGGCAGCAAGGACGATATCGATGCCATCGGCAACCGCAAAGTAGGTGGAGGCAAGAGCGCGGGCGACTGGTACTCGCTGGAACACGAAATCCAGATGGGCAAACAGTATGCCCAGGAGATCGAAGCTTCGGCCAAGCTGGTGCAGGATCCGGTGGTGAATGAGTACGTGAATCGCATCGGGCAGAACCTGGTGCGGAACTCCGATGCCAAGGTGCCGTTTACCATCAAGGTGATCGATTCCGACGAGGTGAACGCCTTTGCGCTGCCCGGCGGCTTCTTCTACGTGAATTCCGGCTTAATTCTGGCGGCCGACGATGAAGCCGAACTGGCGGGGGTGATGGCGCACGAGATCGCGCACGTAGCCGCTCGCCACGCCACGCGGCAGATGACGAGGGGACAGATCGCCAACCTGGCGTCGATCCCGCTGATTTTTGTGGGCGGCGGCCTGGGATATGCCATCCGCACCGCGGTGGGGTTCGCGATGCCGATGACCTTTCTGACCTTCTCCCGCGGATTTGAGGCGGAAGCCGATTATCTCGGGCTGCAGTACATGTACAAGACGGGATACGATCCGCAAGCGTTCATCTCCTTCTTCGAGAAGATCCAAGCCAAGGAGAAGAAGAAGCCGGGGACGCTGTCGAAGGCGTTCTCGACGCATCCACCGACGCCGGATCGCATTGAGAAGAGCCAGACCGAGATTCAGAAGATCCTTCCCGCGCGGGATACCTACATCGTCAGCACCTCGGAGTTCGACGATGTGAAGGGCCGGCTGGCGAAGCTGGAGAACCGCCATAAGCTGGTCAACGATAAGGACTCGGCGGCGCCGACGCTGCGTCGCAGCTCCAACAGCGGCGATAACAAGAGCGGAAACAAGACGGACACGAATGACGACGATCGTCCGACCCTGAAGCGGCGCGACCAGGAGTAAAGCTCAAAAACGAAGTGAGATCGGGTGAAGGAGAAGTAATAACTTCTCCTTTTGTCCGATTAGACTTTTCGCCCCATCGTACGTCGACTCTATCCGGATCACCATCCAGTTCCACTCAGCCTACTCAAGCCCGACACGGTGCAGGAGGTCCTTAAAACGGGGATCCTCGCGCACCGGATCAAAGAACGGGTGGACCTTGAGGAATTGCAGAATGTTTGACTGCTCCTGGTAGGCTCGCTCAAACCCAGCAAACGCTTGGTCGTAGTCGCCAAGTCCCAGATAAGGATTGATGAAGACACCAGCTGGCACGTAGGTGGTCTTCTGTCTTTGCTTTAATTCATCGATCAGTTGAAGCGCTTCTGTGCGGCGACCCGCTTTCGCATACGCCATAGCGAGAATTTCGATGGATCCGGGGCTACGGTCCATCAGCGAAACCGTTTTTTCCAGCACAGGAATCGCCTCCTTGGACTGGCCATTGCCGATGAGCGCAAATCCCAGAACCCAGAGGGTAAATGCGCTGTCCGGTTGTACCGTCAGCACGCTCCGCAGTTGTCGAATCGCTTCGCCGTAGCGGCGGGCGTGAAACAAGATCGACCCGATCTGCGTGCCAGAAAACGCAAGCGGATCAAGTTCTCGTGCGCGCTCAGCCTCGGCCAGCGCCTCCTCCATGCGCCCTTGGCATAGCAGCCAGTGAGAGAACCCCGAATGCGCAGTGGCATCGTTCGGTTTTAATTCAAGTGCCCGCCTGAACTCAGCCTCGGCCTCGCTCCACTGCCACTGTTGCTGATACACGCTTCCCAGCAGCGCATGCGCTTCGGCAAGCCCTGGGTCCAGTTCCAAGGCCTTGCGGGCGGCGGCGATTACTCTTGGACGTGTTTCACGAGGGGGAGCGCCGACAAAAATCATGCCGAGGTTGTCGTAGGCGTTTGCCAGCTCAACGTAAGCGGGCGCGAACGTCGGATCTTTTTTGATCGCCTCTTGAAAATACTTAATGCTCTCCTCGAGTGCTGCCCTCCCGATCTTGTTGGATGCGAATTCGCCTTTGAGATAGCTCTCATAGACCTCAGGCGCGACATGACGCGAGGCAACCAACCGGGCGCGCTCCTCCCCGGTGACCGTAACCTCGACCCGGCGAGCGATAGATTGTGCCACATCGCTTTCGAGAGCAAGCGCGTCCCGCAAATCGCGATCATAGGATTCCGACCAGAAGTGCTCGTCGGTGGCGCCGTGAATCAATTGAGCGTGGACTCGAATCCGGTTGCCTTCACGTATTACCGAACCCTCAACAAGGGCGTCCACGCCCAGAGCTCTTGCGATCTCCGGAGCCGATTGCCGTGTGTCCTTGAAAGACATGACTGACGTTCGGGAGATGACGCGCAGATCGCGGATCGCGGAGAGGCGTCCAATTAGCGCCTCAGTCATCCCGTCGGCAAGGTATTCCTGGTTTGGGTCTCCTGATAAGTTCTTCAGAGGCAGCACTGCCAGAGACCTGATCTTGGGTCGGGACCCGTCACCTGTACGGCTCCGGGTTAGGAGATAGGCGACCGCCAGCATGGCGAGTACCGCTGTCCCGCCCAGAACCAACCAGCGACGCGCCAGGTGAGTGCCTGGCTTAATGTCACGTTTCGCATACCCCGGCCCACCACCCTGCTTCTTTTCCTCCAGC
>DATHDM010000291.1:0-2283 GCA_035319065.1 Terriglobales bacterium | reverse complement strand
CTGGTGGTGGTGCCGCTCGGCCTGGTATCGGTGCTGGTGTACGCAGTGATGGCGCTCGTGGGCATCGGCCTCAAGGTCTCGACGCTGCCCATGGTGGCGCTCGGCGCCGGTATCGGCGTCGACTACGGCATCTATTTCTTCAGCCGCATGCAGGAGTTCCTGCGCCAGGGACTCACGGTGGCCGAGTCCTACGTGCAAACGCTGCGGGTCACGGGGGCCAGCATCATCTTCACCGGCATCACGCTCGCCATCGGGGTCGCCACCTGGGTGTTCTCGCCCCTCAAGTTCCAGGCGGACATCGGCATCATGCTGACCTTCATGTTCCTGGTGAACATGCTGGCGGCGATCATCCTGCTGCCGGCGCTCGCCGCGTGGCTGATCCGGCCGCCGCGCGCGCAGCCGAGCGAAAAACCGACCTAAGCCAGGCCGGCGTAGTACTCCCTGAGAATCGCTACCACCTCCGGCCGGCTGAATTCGGGCGGAATCTCCGCATCACTCGAGAGCATTGCGCGCTGCTGCGTGCCGGAGATCGATATGTGATTCTTGGGATCGTGCGGGCAGGTCTTCGCCGTCGCCATGCCGTAGCACTTCCGGCAATAAAAGGTGACGTCAATCTTCAGCGGTTTGCAAAGAAGCGCGCCGGGCCACAGTTCATCGAAGATGTGATGGGCATCGAAGGGGCCGTAATAGTCGCCGACGCCGGCATGATCGCGCCCGACGATCAGATGCGAGCAGCCGAAATTCTGGCGAATGAGCGCGTGCAGCAGCGCCTCGCGCGGGCCAGCGTAGCGCATCTCGATTGGATAGCCCGCCTGGATGACCGTGCCCGGCCGGAAGTAGTTGTCGATCATCGCCTGGATCGCCCGGGTGCGGACGTCGGCCGGAATGTCGCCGGCCTTCAGTTTGCCCAGCACCTGATGGATGAACACGCCGTCCATGACCTCGATCGCGATCTTCACCAGGTACTCGTGGCTACGGTGCATGGGATTGCGTGTCTGAAAAGCGGCGACGTTTGACCAGCCCTTCTCGAGGAACATGGCGCGCGCCTCGGCCGGGCGGATATAGAGGTGCGGGTATTTGGCCGGATGGTCGCCTTCGTTCAGCACCATGAGGCGCCCGGCGAGGTTTAGCTCGCCTTGCTCCAGCACCTTGGCGACGCCCGGATGCTTCGGATCGGCGGTGCGGTAGACGTGCTCAGCCTCCAGTTTCCTGTCGATGGAGTATTTCTCGCGCACTTCCATGACAGCGAGGATTACGCCGGTTTCCGCGTCGGTGAGCGCGACATCCTCCTCGGCGCAGACGCTGTCGCCAAGCTCTCTGGCAACAGGAAGCGTGATCGGGATTGGCCAAAAACTGCCGTTGCTCAGCTTCATGTCCAGGCAGCAGCCGCGCCAGTCGTCGTGCCCCATGAACCCGTCGAGCGGTGTATAGGCGCCCATGGCAAGCATGAGGACGTCGGAGAGTGCGCGGGAGTCGAGCGGGACTTTCCTGAGGGTCTCTGCCCGCTTGCGCTCCTCAGCTCGCTCGGTCTCCGGCAGCAGCAGAGGCTTGACCTGCTCCGAGTTATGCGGGGCGACGAGCTGCGCCATTGCGTTCCAGGGTCCCGGGCCGTCAGTCGACGATATGGTAGACCGGCGCCTTTTCCATCTCCCACTTGCCGGATTCACGATCGTAGCGGGACAGGGTGAAACAGTGCCAATCCTTGTCGTCCAGCTTCAGATAGTCGCCGCGGTAGTAATAGCCCGGCCAGCGCGTTTCCCTGCGGTACAGGGTGTGCTGGGTGACGCATTCCGAAGCCAGCAGCCGGTGTTGCAGTTCCCAGGCGCGCTGAAGCTGATGGAGATCCTCGGCACCAAGCTTGGCGGCGTCTTCCTTCAGCATGCCCAGCAGTTCGAGCCCGCGCGTGAGCAACGGCTCATTGGTCATGTAGTTGACGCTGATACCGCCAACATATTCATCCATTATCTTCTCGAGACGCTGCAGGGCATGGATCGGCAGGATGTAGTGGGGTGAAACGGTGCCGGCGACGATCTCATTGCGATAGATTTCGTAGTGCTCCATCGGCCTGTAGACGGCCTTCTTCAAGTCCTCGATTTCCGTCTCACTGAGCTGTGGCTGATCCCTGCCTTTTTCGGTTACGTATTTGACCGCTGCCTTGGCGGCGATGCGGCCTTCGGTGAAGGAGCCGGATGAGAACTTGTGGGCGGTCCCACCGTTGGTGTCGCCGGCGCCGAACAAGCCCTCGACCGTCATCATCCGGTTGTAGCCCCATTGGTATTCTGC
>DATHDM010000290.1:0-5577 GCA_035319065.1 Terriglobales bacterium | reverse complement strand
ACGCGCCCGCGCGGGAACCCGCCGACGCCCAGCGCAGCGTCGAAGGAAATGCAGCCGGTGGGAATCACCGAGATGGGAACGATCGCTTCCTTGCTTCCCAGCCGCATGATGGAGCCCTTGCCAAACTGTTTTTCGATTTGCGACAGGGCCAGATCGATGGCCCGGTTGCGTTCTACCGTGGCTTCAGCCATGAACAAACTCCTTCCCAAGTTGCCGCTGATTGGCAGGGACATTGCGCCCTCCGCTTGGTTTGCGGAGGATGCCACCAGTTTCCGGATTTGCATCGAGGAAGCGAATCAGTGCGGCCTGCTGTATGACTTCACCCCGATTGTACTGGACGCTGGATTATATCTCTTACCCCGACAAATAGCGAACAAAAAGCGAAGCACCTCCGTTTTGGGAGTCTAGCACCTCGCGCGCCAATTCTTCCCTGGACCGCACCCTGCCTCGGAACCGGCAGAGGCTCCGCTCACCGCCTCAGCAGGTCCACCGCCTCCTTCACGTCTCTGACCCGGAAAAGGCCCGCCAACCCGGGAAACCTCTTTGCCACCTCCTCATACATGGCATAAGCCACGCGGCGGTACGAGATGTGCCCTTCGGGCTTGGAGCGCAGCTCGGCGATGTAAACGGCTTCTGCCAGGTCCATCTTGAAGAGCGTGCGCCGGCGAAAGGCCAGAGGAATCACGTATGGCGCACCCTCGCGGCCGGCACCGCTCGGGTCCTTGGTCGCCAGCCGCCGATACGCGTCGCCGGCACGCAGCATGGCAGCATCGTAGATGTCGCGTTGGCCCGCGGCGATGATCTCGTCCGGGGTATCGTAGCCGTGCGCGGTGGTGAACTCCTGCCCGATCTGTATGCAGCGGCGGTGGCGGTGCAGATCGCGAAATCCTCCGATATCCATCAGGATGTCGAAGCGCAACCCCTGGCCGGCGGCAAACGCCCGCGGCAGTTCGTCGTGGCGCCCGCGGTGCCGGACCCCCAGTGCAATAGTCTCTTCCCGCTGCGCGCCACTCAGCGCTTCCACCCGCTCCCGCACCTGCCGGTAGGGATAATGGCAGTGTTCGTACAGCAGTGTGGTCGCCGCCTCGATCTCCAGCGGCTCCCCATCCAGAAGTTCCACGGCTGGCGCCGGTTCGATCGCCGCGTCCCGCATCAACTCGGCGGCTGCCTGCCGCAGTTCCTGGCGTGTCTCGACGAGATACGGATTTCTCTCCGCGTACTTCACCAGCGTGGGAGCCACCCGAACCTCCCTCAACAGCAGTTCGCTGGCCTCGTGCGCAAGACCCTCATCCAACTGGCGAAGCTTCTCGATCAGTTCATTGAACTTCGCCTGGTTCACATTCCACGCTGGCTCCCGCGATGCCTCCTTCAGCTTTTCCCCGAGGTGCTGAACTTCCGCGTGCTCATCGGAAAGCAGCCGGGAGATCTGCGCCTCCAGGGTGCGCGCATTGACGATCTGCCCCAGCGAGGTGTTGGTCGCCAGCGGCAGCAGGTAACGCGTCACGTCGAAGGCGCGCGCCCTGAGCGTGCGTTCGTACGCCTCCGACTTCATCTCTTCCGGCCTGGGCGTAAGCCTCACCAGGTATTCGGAGATCGCTTCCGACAGCGACTCATAGTCGCGGAACAGCGAGTCCACCGTGTCCTGGAACCACCCCTGCGCTTCGCGATCGCCGCCAAATTCCGGCGTGTAGTACCCGCCTTTGCGAAAATCCTGATAGCGGGTGGAGCGCTCCTGGCCGTCCCAGCGTTGCTCATCGACCAGGGTGATGGCCGCCAGGATCGAGAGCTTCTCGATCGCCATGGCCACATGCGCCAGATCCGCGATCGAGCGATGGCCGTACTGAAAGTAGAAGGTGTTGAGAAACTTCTCTGCCTTCTGTTCGTTGATCTCGCGCAACGACTCTTTCATGGAAAGCGCCGAGCGCGAGTACTTCGCCATCGCGTAGGCTTGCACTTCAGGATCGACACCGTGCACGGCAAAGACCTCGATTGCCGGCGCCTTCGTCGATTCTTCCTTCAAGGTCATCAGAACTTCCGCGGGCATGTGAAGGCATACTAATCGGCCCCTCGCTGCCCGCGCAATCGTTTCACTTGGCGAGCCGGCGGCGGTCTTTCCTTCTGAAACTATTTACGCCGCTGGTGAGTCTAAGAATTTAGCTGTTGGTATTTGTGGCTGTTGTCGATGATAATTAGGGATTATTCCCCTGAATGAGTAAGCCTTCATACATACTTGTCCTGGCCCTGCTATTGGTTTCGGCGGCCCTGCCCTCCCCGGCGCAAAGCTTCGTGGCTGCGGACCTGGGGTCCGATGTCCCCGACTTTCTGGTCTCGGACAGCACGTTGCCGGTGACGTCGGCGCGCGAGATTCCCGCGCCGCGCCCGCTGATCGCCCCCGACCTCGCCCTCCACACCTATCTGGAGCGCGCCCAGCGGCAGTTGTCCGAGTTGGGTTCGACCAGCGACCTGATGATTGTCAACGCCGTTCTGCCCGAAAGTTCCCAGCAAGCCCGCTCGGAAGTGCGCCGCAAGTTTTCTGCTCCCCGGTCACTGGTCTTCACCTCCGTAGCCTTCGTCGGCGACACCTTCGTCAAAACCAACATCATCAACCGCCTCCTGCAGTCCGAAGTCGAACATGTCGAGAAGGGCAGCGGGCCCCAATCCGCCATTACTGCCGAGAACTACCGCTTCAGCTACAAAGGGACTGACACGCTCGAGGGCCAGCCGGTCCACGTCTTTCAGGTGAAGCCGCGCCAGAAGCGCGTAGGGCTGTTCAAGGGAAGGATTTACCTGGATGCGTACAACGGCAGCCTGCGTCGCACTGAGGGGGTAATCTCCAAGTCGCCCTCCTTCTTCGTCAAGAGAATCAGCTTCACCCAGGACTATGCCGACATCAGCGGCTTCAGCTTGCCGGTCCATATGCACTCTGAGGCGCAAACGCGCCTGGTGGGCAAGGCGATCGTGGACGTTCAGCACCAGGACTACCAGGCCTCCGCTGTCCCCCAGGAGCGCCTGTCAACCGGCGCTCAATCCGCGCTCGTGGGGGACGGAGCCCGCGGTACCCACTGATTTCCTCCTCTCCGCCACCCGGACCTTCACGGAGTCTCGATTCTTTCCAGCAGTGCTGGCTGGACTAAGGGTTCCTGCTCGCTAAGCCTGCAGTTGCGCCGTCTGACACTTTCCCGATCAGAACCCTGGCTGTTGTTCACGCGGGGAAATCCCTGGCCAATGTCATCCAAACCCGTATAATCCCGTTCTCGCTGGAGTGAACCGTGGCCGATCTGAAGGGACACGTTGCGCTGGTGACTGGCGCCTCGCAGGGCATCGGGCGTGCCTGCGCGCTGCGCCTGGCGAATGCCGGGGCGACCGTCGCTTTGGCGGCGCGCAATGAGCAGAAGCTGGCGGAGGTCTGCGCTGAGATCACCGCCGCCGGCGGACAGGCGGCAGTCTTCAGGATGGATGTGGCCAACGAGGAGGAAATCAAGTCCGCCATCAGGACGGCGCTCGCACAACTCGGCAAGATCGACATCCTGGTCAACAACGCTGGCATCACCCGCGACCAACTCCTGCTGCGCCTCAAACGCTCCGACTGGGACGCGGTGCTCAACACCAATCTCACCAGCGCCTACTTGACCACGCAGCAGGTGCTCAGTGCCATGCTCAAGCAGCGCTGGGGACGCATTATCAACATCACCAGCATCTTTGGGCAGATGGGGCAGATCGGCCAGGCAAACTACGCTTCCTCGAAAGCCGGCCTGATCGGGCTCACCATGGCGCTGGCCCGCGAAGTGGCTTCGCGCAACATCACCGTGAACGCCGTGGCTCCCGGTTTCATCGAAACCGCCATGACCGCCGGCCTTGCCGCCGATCTGAAGGAAACTGCGCTCAAGCTGATTCCCCTCGGGCGGATTGGCACCGACGAGGACGTCGCCGGCGCCGTCGCTTTTCTCGCCTCTGCGGAAGCCGGCTACATCACCGGGCACGTGCTCAACGTGAATGGCGGCATGCTGATGGGGTGAGGAGTATCGGACTGGACAGCCGCTACTACAGCGACTGAATGCATGGCTCGCCCCAACTGTCATCTTGAACGAGGATGGGGTTGGTTTGTGTAGGATGGCGATCTCGCCTGTCCGCCCCGTCCGAGTCGAAGAGACCTGGTGTTTCTTGAAGCAAAAATCAAGCTCACGCGCTACTGCCGGATCTCCACCACCAGAATGATGCGATTCATCTTCGGATCCACGGTGACGGCTACCGCCTTCGCCGAAGGATACTTGCCGAGGAAATCGTTGAGTTGCGTCAGGCCTGCGTCGTTGTCAAAGGAATAGGCGCGGGTGGTGACCTGCGGGCTAGGCTGGCCGCCTGCCGCAGAACCGGACGCCTGATTGGACGACACCTGGCTTCCAGAAGCGCCGGCACGCTGGCCTTCGGCCCAGATCACCAGCAGCAGCGTGAGCACAAGGACTGGCCACAGAATAGTCTTTCGCATGCTGACTCCTTGCGAAGGGATGATGCGGAAATTGTCGCATGGAAAGAGCGGCAATTGGCTGATGAGGAAAACGGCTCGCCTTGATTGGCGAGCCTATGCGATCTGCTGCCAGTCAACCCCAATCGGAGTATAGAGCCCGATGAGCGGGCCAATCAGCGCCGTGGCCTCGCCGCATTGACAGGCCACTGAGCCTGAGGACTCCTGGGCCTCACCTTCCGACCGGCGGACGCGCAACAATAGCACGCGCCCGCACCTGCACTTCCAGGGACCCATCTCCACGTAAGGAATCCCGATATCAGCCTTCATCGGTCAGCAATCAGCGGATCATCCCCCGCAATCACCTTCGATCCGTCACGCCGTTTAGCTGCACCCGCTGGTCGAGCCGCAGCTCATGCAGCGGTAGCAGGAGCCGTTGCGCGTCATGATGGCGCCGCAGACGTGGCAGGTGGGGGCGTCACCCAGGTCCACGAAATTCTTGAGCGCATCGGCGGCGTGGATGTGAGCCGCGCCGCCTGTATGAGCGCCTGCGCCGGCACGCGGTCCCGCCGTCTTCATGGAAGACGCCGCGTGCACATCACCTCCCGCCGAGCTGCCGTTTTCCTCCGGCAAAGCGGCAATCGGCGACTTGGGGCGCAATCCCTCGAACAAGAGTCCCTGCTGGCCCTCGATGAAGCGCAACTGCAGCCAGCGGAAGATGTAATCCATGATCGATTTGGCATAGCCGATATCGGCATTGGTGGTCCACCCGCTGGGCTCGAAACGCGTGTGCGAAAACTTCTCGCACAAAAGCTTCAGCGGCACCCCATGCTGCAACGCGATGGAGATCGCCAGGGCGAAGGAGTCCATGAGACCCGAGATGGTCGATCCTTCCTTCGCCATGGTGATGAAGATTTCCCCCGGCTGGCCATCCGGGTAGAGCCCTACCGTGATGTAGCCCTCGTGGCCGGCGATGTTGAACTTGTGCGTCAGCGAGGCGCGCTCGACCGGAAGGTGGTGGCGCACCGCGCGCGGCGGCGACTGCGCATCGCGCTCATCGATCGGGCCCGCGGCGCGCTCCGGCTGGGGCCCGGCTCCGGTGTCTTCCTTCTTTGACA
>DATHDM010000289.1:0-9570 GCA_035319065.1 Terriglobales bacterium | reverse complement strand
GGACAAGGCGCAAGCCTGAATGGTTTCCGCCCGTTTCCAAATGACAATGCGTGGAATGCGGACATTTCCACTGCAGCCGTTGATCCCAATTCAAGCGCAATCATCAACTTCATCGGCTCTACGGTGGGCGTGCATGCCGATTTCGGTTCCGGGCTCTACAACGGTTCTTCGATCGGAATTTCCTATCTGGTGGTGGACGGCTCGCAGCCCAGGACGGCCATCAGCTTCACTGCCTATGGAAGCGAAAGCGATCCCGGGCCGATGCCGATTCCGGTGACCGCGCCCATCGAGGGCTATCCCAATCCCGGCAACGGCGATCGCCACGTGCTGGTGCTCGACAAGGGTCAGTGCTGGTTGTACGAACTCGGAAGCGCCTATCCCAACGGTACCCAATGGAACGCCAGCGTAGCCGCGGTTTGGGACCCGCTGGGCAACGAGCAGCGTCCCTGGACCTGGACGTCGGCTGATGCCGCCGGCCTGCCCATTTTTCCCGGCCTGGCGCGCTACGACGAAGTGGCCAGCGGCCAGATCCAGCACGCTCTGCGCTTCACCCTGCAGAACAGCCGCGCCGCCTTCGTGCCGCCCGCCTCGCACTGGGCCGCCAACTCCAGCAACTCGCTGGCCGCGCCCATGGGCATGCGCTTAAGGCTGAAGGCCAGCTTCGACATCTCCGGCTTTTCAGCCGCCAATCAGGTGATCCTGAAAGCCCTGAAGCAGTACGGGATGATCATGGCCGATAACGGCGCCAACCTGTTCATCAGCGGGGCGCCCGACGATCGCTGGAGCAACGACGATCTTCACCAGCTGGGGAACGTCAAGGCTTCCGACTTCGAAGTCGTCCAGATGAGCCCGATTTATACCTCGTCCAATGTGCCCCAGGGCTCCGCCCCTACCATCAGCAACTTCAGCGCGAGTCCGGCAACCATCTCGAGCGGCGGTACCGCAACCCTGAGTTGGACGGTGAACAACGGCGGCTATGTCATCGTTTCTCCCGCGGTCGGGCCTGTGCGCGGCGCCAGCGTCACGGTTACGCCCACCAGCACCACCACCTACACCCTCTATGCGACCAACCCGTATGGGCGGGCGGTTGCCACTCTGACGGTGACCGTCCAATAGCCGGAGGAGGCGGATGCTAGGCGATTCGCGACTTGCGGATGACTGCTTGCCTGGCGGATGATTCGCCGGCGGCGGCGGGCGCGTTGGCGGGTAGCTCGGCGGCGGGATAGCACTCCTCACATCCGCACACCTCTGCGCTCCAGCACTCATCGTGCCGATCGTTCTCGCACGCAGCGCAGACAGGTAAGGCCTGTGAGGGGCTCATCGAAGTGGCGCTCACTCTCTTCGCCCGGGCGTTGAATTTCGGGACGGCGGAAATACTACTACGCCCGCCCCGCGCCTTGAACTTGAATCTGTCTCATCTAAGGCATTACGCAGTTGGGCTAATGACCGGGAAAAACGATCGTGGCGCCGGCGCCGATGTCAAACAGCGGCTGCAGCAAGAGCGTGGTGGCGTCGCGTTTGACGGCAACGTAATCCACGTCGAGCGTTTTGGTCGTGCCGGCGACACTCACTGAAGCCGGCTCCGGGCCGGTCCAGCCAACCACGTTGAACGGCGGGCTGTGCAAGGTATTCCCCGAGACGGTGAAACCTGCAATCGCCAGGCTTGCCGGGAGCGTCCAGTAACCCTCCAGGGGATCGAAGGCGACAGTGACGATCCTGGGTGGCGCAACCCCGCCAACCACGACACCCTTGTATTCGGCTGCGTATGCATTGGCGGCCGGCTCACTTGTGATTCCGTTATCGCCCATAAATCCCACCGACTGCCAGGTCTGCGGGGTGCCCGCCACCAGCGTCCGGCCGGTCAATGACCAGTTGTAGCGCAAGCCGCCGGCGAAATAGACCGAACTGCTGTAGACACCCAGGGGCATGTAGCTCCCCGTGGCCTCTTTTTCGATCTGCAGGAAATTGGTTCTTACGATCGGCCCCAGATCGGTGGTTGAGGCACAGCCATCGACGGTTGGAAAATTGCAGCGATACACATGGCCCAGCGTGGGACCGTTCGGCGTGGCGCAGTTTAACCCGAGAATCTGCTCACTGGACACGCTGTTGCCCGTGGTGGGCGAAAGCAGCATCCAGTCCTTGTTGCGGTAATCGCCGGGCGCCTGGTAAATCACCTGCCAGGGCGTGGGGGTGAACGTGGTCAATATGCCGCACCCCATATCCTCGTGCTTGACCAACTCCCCGGAGATCCTCGCCCACGCCATCTTGGTGTAACCATAAATATGTTGCAGGTTGAGTGGGCTCTGGCCGTCCAGCCCGTCATAGCTCAGCGTGGTTGTTGTGTAAGCCTTGGCGGCGCCTGTCGCCACTCCGGTGCCGTGGCGGTAGAACACGTAGGTCTTGGTCATGGAGAGGTTGGGATCGGCCGCATACCGGCGGTCGCCGTAGGGATGCAGCGGCCCTCTCTGCACGATCTTCACCCGGACATTGTTCTGCTCGATGACGGTGAGGCTCTGGTCGGGCCCGCCGGCCTCTTTGTACTCGTTCTCTACGGTTCCGTTGCGGCCTGTCCCGTCACGATTCAGAATGTTGTTCCACTGGTGCTCGAACATTCCCGTGTCGAACGCCCCGTAGTCGTATTGCTTGGCAGGATCGTTCTTGAGGTCCCAGAAGCCCATCACCCCTTGGCAACTCGTAGGCAGCTGCGCGCAAGACTGTGTCCCCGCTCCATCTCCCAGCTTGAAGCCCGCGTATCCAGGGAAGTCGATACTCCAATACTTTGCTCCCGAATCCACGTTGAGAGTGACGCTGGCGGGGAAAATGCCTGATCCGGTGCTCGCTGGGACCACCGGCGCCCCGTTATTCACACTTACGCTCACCTCGCCTGCGGTGGCGCAACTTCCCAACACGTCACAAGCAATCGCGCTAAGAGTGTGGCTTCCGTAGCTGGCGGTGGTGGTGTCCCAGGAAATGAAGTACACGCGCCTGCCGATGGTTTGCGGAGCTCCTAGATTGCTGCCGTCCAGAGTGAACTGCACCGAAGCGATACCGGCCGTATCCAGAGCGACGGCGACAACCTTGGTCACACCGCTCACCGTGGCCTGGCTGGCCGGTGCCGTGATGCCGACCGTGGGAACGCTACCCGCCGCGGGAACCGGAGGCGGAGGTGGCGTCGGGGGCGGGGAAGGCGAGGGTGGCTGCGAGCTGCTGCCCGACGACTTCGTCAGCACGATGACATCGTCCAGGTAGCGGTTGAAGACCGGAGGGCAGGGCATGGGACCGGGTGGGGTTGCGCCGGCTGTGCAGTCAATCGGCAGACCGCCGCTTTTGCAGTTCACATCCCACCCCTGCGGCAGGGGTTCGTAGCCGCAACCACGGATCCTGCTGCTGCACACCCCCAGCCAGGGAGCGTGAGTGTCGGCTGCAGTACAGGAGTTGCCCGACAATGGCAGTCGCCAGATCACCTTGGAGTAGCTGGCCATCAACTGCAGCACCGTGTCGTTCTGCGAGTAGTCCACGCCGTGGGTGAGTTCCATCGTGCCCAGTTGCTGCACCAGCGGGATGCCGTCGCGATAGATTGTGAACGATCCATCGTGATTTCCGGTGCAGCTCGCCGGCTGTGTTCCGCAATTGCTCCCGTTGACGGTATTGAACCTCAGATCGATCTCCCACTGCACCCAGCGGCCCGTGGGAACGATCCAGTTCAACGTGTTGTTTGCGTAGAGATAGCTCTGAACGTAACTGTGGCCCTGCGTGTTCCAGATCCACTCGGCATCGGCCGAGTTATAGTCGCCATTGGTATTCTGAAACCAATCCAGGATGGTTTCCTGCAAGAGCGGGTCGGCCGAGCTGTAGTCGGGATTCTGATAAACGTGGAACAGGAACATCTCGTCGTTCATGGCGAACGCGGGGTCGAGGTATTCGTAGAAGGAAGCGTAAACTTCCTGCGTCCCTCTCGGGAGGGCGTAGTTCCAGTCGATTCCGCTGCTGCCGATCTGGCCGGCGTATGCGTGATTGTGGCCGGGATTGCCGTCATTGTGCTGCTGCGTGGTGGAAAATGTTCCATCGCCCCACTGCCCCCCGGTCAGGATGCCGGACTCGAAGTCCTGCGTGGCAACCACCGTCCATCCGCTCGGCGCCGAGTAATTCGCGGGGGTCATGCCGGTCAGCAGGCCGCCGCTGGAACCCAGAGAATTGCAGAGAATGATCGGAGTATTGGGCCCAATGTCGAACTGTGCGGAAATCGAAAGCGTCGTAGCGTCGGTCTTGACGGCGGTGTAATCGGTGTGCAGGATTTTGGCCAGCCCCTTGCCCGCACCATCGCCCGTGGTTTTGCCCACCGCAATCACCGAGGGCGCCGCGCCGTTCCAACCGGTCACGGTGATGCTGGGACGATGCAGGCTGCCGCTGGTCCAGTACCAACCCGCCGCCGCCACCTCTGCCGTCACCGTGGTTAACGGATTGACTGAACTTGTTTGAGCGGCGCCGCTGCCGCATTGCTGCCCGAGCATCTGGCCCGCCGCCAGCAGCAGGCTCACAAAAGCAGAGGCAATTCTCATCATTCACCTCGTTTCCACGTGCCCGCGCAGCCATCACCGCGAAGCCTGCGAGCGCCGCGGGATGCGGGCGCAGAGACTGCGGCTGTCACCGTGCTGATGAATAAAAGACTTTGTGTTGCGGGCCGGTTTTCAGCCGCCACCGTTTCCGCGATCCAAACCCAAGTCAAGGCTGACGCGCGGTCCCATTTATCGCGGCAGAACGCTTCACCGCGTTTCCTGCGGGTGCCCAATAGGTGGCGCCTGATTTTCCAGTTCCCACGCTCGCAGGCTAAGCGAGCGTCGTCGTGCGAAAGGGGGCTGGTTTTGAGATGGCGAACATACTAGCGGAATATCCGGCGCTTGAGATTGATGTTGAGTCAATTAATTTCCACATGCGGAAACATGTGCGCAATTTTTCACAAAGTGCGCACAACTTTGCACAGCATTTGGCTATCCAGCGCCGCTCGTAAGAGCCCGGCTCGGGAGGGAGTTGAGGCCCGGGCTTCGGCGCGTCCTATCGGGCTCCGCGCTCGCGGAGAACTCTCTCGTAAACGCTCGCGGTGAGCGCTCCGATTTGTTCCCAGGAGGGAATTTCGGACCTGGCCTCGAGCGCGATGTTCGTCAGCCTTTCAATCTTGGACGGCTCATCCACCAATTCCTGAAGCTTGGCCGCAAGCGCATCCACGTCGCCCGGCGGCACCAGCCCGGATCGGTCCTTCATGAGCTCGCGGAATATGCCGACGTCGCTGGCAATAAACGGCTTGACGTAGGCCAGCGCCGTGAGCAGCGCTCCGCTGCTGTCGATGCGGCGATAGGGAAAGATCACCAGGTCCGCCTCGGAGAGCATCTCGGGAATCTCAGCATCGTCGAAGAACCGGCATTCCAGCCGGGTGGACGAGCGAATGCCCAGCGAATCGATGAGCGACTCCAGCTCGGCTGGCCCTTCGGGGCAGTTGCCCACAATTCTCAACTCCGCGGGATGGGTCTGCTTTAGCTTCGCGAATGCCCGCAGAAGAACGTCGAGCCCCTTGTAGGGCTTGATCCCACCGAAGAATAGCAGCCTGAGCTTGCCGCCTCGCGGAACGGGCGTTGGCGCCGCTCCAAAGGAAAGCACGCCGTGAGGAACCGTTGCGATCGCGGTGCGAATTCCCATTTGCTCCAGTGTCGTCTTGCTCTGCTCGGTATGCACAATCAGGCAGTCGAACAGCTCCAGGTTGGCCTTCCATCCAAGATTTTGGCCCTGCGAGGTGGGAGCGTCGTTGAACGGGGTCGTGTCGTGCACCGTCATCACGACGGGAATTCCCCGTCGCTTGAGCTGGCGGATGGCCAGCTGGTCGATGAGCGGGGCAGGCATCCACTGATAGTGGATCAGGTCCGGAGGCGCGGCGTTGATGGCCACCGCCAGCCTGGCCGTATCCGAAATGTGCTCCACCAACTTGAAGGAGTTCCTCAGCGGCCTGGGCACGCCACCCTTGCCGTTGAGACGCTCAGAGAAGGAGTAGAAAAACGGACAGAAACTGAATTTGGGGCTGGCGATGGCCTCCCCGCGCCGCAACCTTCTCCCGTACAGGGTGATAGCGACCCCGGCCTCAACCAGGCCGTTACACAGATAGGTGTCGTAGGGCAGAGTGAACAGCGACGGATCAATCATCGCCACGTGCATTGATTTCATTATGGGGCACATCGGACTGTGGGGCTAGATATCGGCCCGTGAGCGGCCGTCGCCGGAGCCTCGCTGCTCAGCGGTCGGAGTGGACGACAGCCGGCTCAGCCTCCGACGATCCCCACCCCTTGACCCAGCAGAACACTCGATGTATCCAGTAATGGAGGAAGCCCCGATACAGCCAGGCCAGTTGTCTCCAGCCCCATTCGCACTTGCCCGACATCACGAGGCGGGTTTCCCAGTACATCTCCTTCATAACGTTAATATCGTGCCAAAAATGCTTGGCGAAGAAGGATCCGCGCCCACTTGTATAAGCGCGTGCGAGCTTGCGCTTGTCCTCCAAAGAACGTCGTCCGTGATCGTGGTAAACCAGCAGTTCCGGAACATAAACCAGCTTGGCCCCATGTCGCCAACAGCGATACCAGAAGTCTGTGTCCTCGGCAGACAGGAAAAGACTGCCTGCACCAAAATCCGGATCGTAGGACCCAACCCGGCCGAGCAGGTCAGCTCGCACAGCCATGTTGCACCCAACGAACAAATCGTACATTTCCGATACAGCTTGCGCCTCCACGCGCTGCATGCTGCGGCGAATCGTCATGGGGAGGTCCATGGGATTGAGAAGCTCAACCCGGCCGGAAATGCCCTGCAGGCTTGGATCGGCGGAGAACTCACGATGGATGACTTTCAGCCAGTTGCGATCCGGCACGATGTCGTCGTCTATGCAAGCCGCAATTTCACCCGCAGCGATGGATGCTGCCAGGCTCCTTGCCCGGCCGAGGCCTGGCTTGGGCTCGTAGACCACCCGCATCCGGCCGTTAAACAGCGGAGCCAGGCTTGCACACACCTGTCCCGTGCCGTCGGTGGAGCCATTATCAACCACAATCAACTCGTAGTCCGCCCCGGGAGGAAACTCCAGAGCGAGAACCGACTGGAGCGCTTGCTTCAGCTTGGTCTCGCGGTTCCGCGTGCAGATCAAGATACTCAGGAGCATAAAGCCCGTATCAGGCATCCCTCGATCCACATTTCCGAGATGCCTCATGACGCCATCATTTTTCGTCAAGGGAATCATCGTTACTGAACGGCCACCTGCGCCGAGCATCTTCAGGAAGGGTCAGTGTACTAACAAATTGAACCCTGAACGCAGAAGTCGAGTTACGGTGGTAACGGTCGCCCTCCAACCACCAAGATCGTCCGGGGGACGGGCAACGCGATGCGGATATCGTGACCATTTTTGTGCGGTTCTGTAAGTGCGCGATGAGGCACCGTCTGGCGTGGCCATATCTTGCGCTGCGCTGCCGTTTAGCACGTCCTCGTTGGCAGATTCTCAGACTGCGACTATGATCACCCACACTGACTAAGAAGCTGGCTGACAAATACTTTAGGTCCACAGGGGCAGTATTGGCGGCCGAGTCCATCACCTTAGAAAGCGACTCCACTCCACGGGCTAAGTCCGGCAGCGTGCCCGGCTATGCGTTCATTACTCCGTGGGCTTTCGGCAGCCTAGGCGGGGTTAGTGGAGTTGTCCGCAGTCTGGTAAGCCAGATTGCCGGCAGCGGACGGGTCTGTCCACTCGTTTTCGAACACGGGGACACGGGTGTGAAGAAGATCGGGAAAGGCGACTCCCTGCACTTCAAAGTTGGTTTGCGGTCTCCTTTCGATTCAGCGAGGCCTTGGCGCAGCTTTCTGGGCTTTTGCTATCGGTTGCCCGGAATTCTGTGGCAGATGCGTGGGCTTTGCAGTCGGCATAAGATTCAGGTCATAAATCCGCACTTTGTTGCGCTTGAACACCTACCATTCCTCCTGCTGAAAAAGCTCGGCTGGTTTAAAGGACGACTCATCCTATCGTTCCACGGAGCCGATATTCGTTCGATGCTGCAAAGCCGGGGAATGGAGCGGTGGCTGAATCGAATCCTGCTGATGGGAGCGGACTGGCTAGTGCCATGCTCCGAGGGCCTGAGCGAAGAGGTCCTGATGTTGGTACCTGAACGCCAGGACTCAGTTGTCGCCATACAGAACGGGATTGACATCGAGCGCTTCCTGAGCGGCGCTGACGCGCAGTTTCGGCCACAGCCACAATTCCGTGGGCGGACCATAATCCTCAACGTAGGTGCCTTCGAATATAAGAAGGCTCACGATGTACTGTTGAAGGCGTACAGACTGGTTCTCTCACACCATCCCGATACTTGCCTGGTGATCGCAGGCCAGCGCTCCTCAAAAGCAACAGCACAGCTGGCGGAAGAGATGGGTTTGTCCGATCATGTTGTGTTCCTGGAGAGTCTTCCCCATCCGCAGATCGTCTCGTTGCTCGAAATGTGCGAGGTGTTCGTGCTGTCCTCTCGCTGGGAGAAGGGTATTTGCGGGGAGGGTATGGCATTGGCTCTTTTGGAAGCGGCTGCCGTGAGCAAGCCGGTGGTATCTACCAGGTCTTGTGGCGTTACGGAGTTGATCACCGACGGCGATACCGGTCTGGTGGTGCCTACAGAGGATCCCTCCGCCCTTGCGACAGCGATCTCCGATATGCTCGATCACCCGGACACTGCCCGCAAAATGGCCGAAAGGCTACATGATCGCGTTCGAAGGCAGTTCACCTGGAGGCGAGCCGCAGACAGATATCTCGAACTCGGATTGATTCAGTAGTGGCCTATAGCAGTTTGTATTCTTATAGCGCGATGAGACATCAACCGTGCGCCATTGCGGCTCGCTACCATCGATTCCGAAATGGGCTGATGGCGTTCTCATGGCACTGAAGAGAGAGACATCCATCGTTATGAACCGGGAGGCCTTATGAGAGCTCACGACGCCAGCAGTTATTACCAGACTCGCTGGCAGACAGAAGGGCGGACCAATGCCTGGGCAATGCAGCGGGCAGGGAATATTCTTCGCGAAATTAGTTTCCTCGAGTTAGAAACGCCGCGCTTTCTCGACTACGGGTGTGGAACGGGCTGGCTGACCGCGGTCCTCGACGAATTTGGCGAGTCCGTGGGAGTGGACTTGGCGCCCGATGCGGCCCGTCGGCGGTACCCGCACATCACCTTCTTGGATGCCAACGAGCCGATTCCTCCTGGCTCGTTTGATGTGGTTGTCAGTCAGGAGGTCATCGAACACGTGAATGACCAGCGAGGCTACCTGGAGAACGCGGCAAACGCGCTTCGGCGGGGCGGATATCTGATCATGACTACCCCGAACGATCTAGTGACTCGCTACCATCCGGGTCTGAAAATTCAGCCCGTCGAAAATCATCTCACGCCGCGGGCGCTCAAACGATTGCTGCGTGAACGGTTTCAAATACTCAAGTTTTCCTGCTTTCTCTGGGGCTTTGCCCGGCGTCCGTTGAACTCCTACAAGCTGAACTACGCGTTAGACGCCATA
>DATHDM010000288.1:0-11183 GCA_035319065.1 Terriglobales bacterium | reverse complement strand
CGTCATAGACGTGGCGGATGCGGGAGACTTCATCGCCGATTTGCGCGCTGATTCCCAATTCCTCCTGCAACTCGCGCCGCAGCGCGTCGCGCGGCTGTTCACCGCTTTCGATCTTGCCCCCGGGGAACTCCCATTTCAGAGGCATGCTCTGGTGCTTGGTGCGCTGGCAGATCAGAAACTTGCCGTCGCGGAGGATCAGGGCTGCAACCACATACTTCATCAGGATCGTTGGAGGAATTTCCCCACTACGCCGGCGCAGTGCTCGACGAAGCGGCGATCGTCTTCGGAGAAGGCGGCGGGGAAGTGGCTGTCAATGTCGAGCTCGCCGACGACCTTTCCCCGGGCGAATACCGGGGCGACGATTTCCGACTTGGTCTCCAGCGAGCAAGCCAGGTAACGGGGATCGGAGTGGACGTCGTCAACCACGATGGTCCTGCCGGTGGAGGCGGCCGCGCCGCAGATACCCTGATTTAAAGGGATTCGCGTGTGCGGCGTCATGGCGCCCACGAAAGGACCCAACTCGAGATAGTTGGGATCCTTGGGATCGATCATGTAAAAGCCCACCCAGTTGTATTTCAGCATGCGCTCGTTCAACAACTGGACGATAGCGGCCATCAGGTCGCGCGCGGAGCCAGCGGTGGTGGCCAGGGCCTCCACCTCCTTGCCGACGGCTTCCCGGTTCATCTCCTCAGACCTGGTTGCGGGCATGGTCAGCCTATTAGAGCACACGGGCCTAAGAAGGCGAGTCCTGGAGATTGATGCGGCGAATTCCGGGCACGCTGGGGAAGAGCTCGGGATGGATGGCATGGGCGAGCGCCCCCAGGCCGTGCAGAAGCGTGGGCGCGGGAGTGTTGAGCCATTCGTCCCGGAGGCAATACACGCGGCCGTCGCGAGCGGCCCGCGTGTGGGACCAGCCGCGCTGGTGAATGATCTTCTCCAGGGGCACGCGGTCGCCAGCGCCACACCAGGCCGCGACGATTACTTCGGGATCGGCGGCGCCCACGTCTTCGGCAGGGGTTTGCTTTCCAGCCTGGCCGAGAAACTCGCCTCCAGCTGCGTGAACCAGTTCGGCCACCCAGGGCTGGGAGTGGATGATGGGTCTTCCCCATTCCTCGCAGAAAACCAGGGGGCGTCGAACGGCGCGAGTTTTGGACTCGACGGCGGCGATCTGTTGCTGCATTTCATGAATTACGGATTCGGCGCGGCCGGGCTCGCCCAGCACTCCGGCAATTTTGGCGACGTCGCCGTAGATGTCGGCCAGCGTGTGCGGAGCCAGTCCCAGAAACGAGATTCCCGACCTGAGAATCTCCGCCACTGCCTTCTCCTGGTAAGGAACGGAAGCAATCACCAGATCGGGGTGGGCGGCCAGGATCTGCGCGGACTGAGCCGTCCAGGAATCGTGCACCAGAATCCTGTGGCCGTCGTTCACCTCCGGGCATACGTCGGCGCAGTACCTGGTGCAGGCCACCAGGCGATCCAGCAGACCCAGGCAGTTGATGGTTACGGTGGCGCTGGGTTGCAGGGAAACTACCCGATGGGGGAAGAGAGAATCGAACATCGCCTCATTCTACTGAAACGCGTGGCCTGCAGCGCTCTGCCCGAGGTGAGTGCAGCCTCAATGGGAAGGTGCGGTTTTAAGTCAGGAAACCAGGGGGGTGTCTTTAACGCGAAAGGCTTCAACCTCTGAAGCCGTGATCTCCGGCAGGCGCTGCCAGCGGTGCTTCAGGTATGCCCAGGGGATATGGAACAACAGCACCCTGGGGCTGAACTTCGACGAGGTGTGGATCCAGCAGGAGTGCGTGCACCAGCAGCGAGCATGGGGGATAGCAGCGATCTCGGTTTTCATCTGCGGGGAAGTCATCGCGGCAGTGAAATTGAAGTCGAAATCCTGCAAGCGGCCGAGCTTAGGGCGCAGCTCGCAGGCGCGGAAGTGGCCGTCATGATCGATGACAATGGTGGTCTGGCCGGCAGTGCATGGCATAGGCCAAGCCTTGTCGCTGTAATGGTTTTGCTCGTTAATATGGAAGTGCAACTTGATGTTGCCGAGGTAGTAGGCGCGAGCCAGCCAGCGGGCGGGCTGCTCCAGGTGCGCGAACAGCTTGTCGGCATAGCGATGGTGGAACCAAAGTAGCTGACGGTGGAGCTGCGCGAGATCCTCCCTGGGGATCCGCTTCAGGTTCGGGTCCATGGGGTTGCCGCGAATGATCTCGAAGTAGTGCCCATCGGGATTGCATTCGTTCATCATCTTCAGCCCGAGCTCGACCAGCTCGCGATAGTTTTCCGAGGTGACACAGGTCACGACGTTGCGCCGCAGGCGGCGGAGGCCCCGCCACTTCGCGGCCGCCATCTCCATGGTGGCCAGGGTCTTCTGAAAATTGTTGGGCACGCCGCGAATAGCATCGTGGGTGTTGGCCAGGCCGTCGAGAGAGAAATTCAGATCGATCACCAGCTCCGGGCAGCTCTCAAGCAGCCGGGTGATCACCGCATCCAGCTTGGCAGGCAGCAGGCCATTGGTGGGAAGATTCACGTGGCGCATGCGGTTGTTCACGTAAAAGAGCTCGATGATTTCCGCCAGTTCCTTGCGCATGAAGGGCTCGCCGCCCGACAGCCACAGTTTGTGAAAGGGAGGCGCGGTGCGGCTGAGGGTCTCGATTTGCGGGAAGGTGAGGTCGCGGCCCTGGTTGAGCTCGTCCCAGTAGAAGCAGGTGCGGCAGAGGGAATTGCAGTTGGAGGTGACGAACAGGAAGACGGACTCCAGCGCGACCGGCCGGAAGGCAGTCTTCGCATAATGTAAAGTAGTGGAACCCCACGGTGCACATCATACGCGACGCAAGGCGGTGGCGGGCTGCGGATGGGGTCTGATTACAATGGTGGGCAATGTATTCGCCGCAGGTGCTCGATCACTTTCAGAATCCGCGATTTGTGGGAGAGCTTCCGGATGCAACGGTCAGCGTGGAGGTGCAGAACCCGGCTTGCGGAGACATCCTCAAGCTCTCGCTGCGGGTGGCGGATGGGCGAATTGAGGAGGTTCGCTTTCGCGCCATGGGTTGTGTACCCGCCATCGCCTGCGGATCGAAACTGGCGGAACTTCTGGCAGGCAGAACCCTGGTTGCAAGCCGCGGGATTCGCCGGGAAGAGCTGGTGGAGGCGCTAGGCGGGCTGCCTGCTGCCTCGATGCACGCCAGTCATCTGGCGATGGATGCGCTGGCGGCGGCGCTGAAGAAGGCCGGGGCTTCCAGAAGCGAGCGAGCTTAACCGGAGATGATCGGCCGGAAGATCGGCCAGTGGCGCCGGCGTGCCAGGACTTCGAGGTCCGGGTTGGGGTTCACTGCGAAGGCGCGGGTGGCGTAGGCGAGCATGTCGGCGTCGTGGATGGAGTTGCCGAACGCCGCGTCGGGCACGCGCCCGATAACCTCGCGAATGGCGGCCACCTTACCTTCGTCGGAGGGCACGCGCACCAGCCGGTCGGTGACGATCCCGTTTTCAATGTAGACGCTGCACGCCAGGACGCGGTCCGGGGGAATGCCAAAGGCTTGGGCACCGGCAATGACCACCCAGTCGTTGGTGGAGGAGACGGCCCAAAGCTCGCATCCGGCAGACAGCAGGCGATCGGTCAGGGCCATCATGGCGGGGAAAACGTGGGGAGCGATCACCTGGTGGAAAAACTCGGCGGCAGCGCGCTGCAGATCGGCTGCGCGCAGGCCGGCATGCATGGCAACCATCTCACCGCACATCTGCTCTTCGCTGACCAGCCCTGCCCGGTAGTTGCAATAGCGCTCTCTGAGCTTGGCCGCTACCTCTGGAGATACCAGGCCGCGCTCCATCTCCCAATAGAAGAAGCGCTCGCCGGAATCGTCTTTCCAGAGGGTGCCGTCGCAGTCGAAGACCGCCAGGCGAGGCTTGAGGGCCAGCGCCGACTCGATGAACTCGGTGGCCGCGGGAACGAGGCCGGCGTTGGTCTGGGTTCCGGGAGAGGGATTCATCACCTGATCGCTGAACCCATTGAGTTTACCAACTCAGCGTACTGTTCCGGGGTATCGATGTTGACGGCAACCAGGGGATCGTCCACGGGAACATAGACGATTTGCTCCTGGTGGGCGTGCTCGATGTCGCGGGCGTTGGCAGTGGGCGGGGCCTCCAGGAAGGTCGAGATCATCTCCCGTCCGACGACGATGGGGTGACCATGGCGGCCGCCATATTCCGGCACCACCGCCCAGATCTCCTGCGGCAACCGGTCGAGGAAGGTCTGGCGGAGGAAGCCGACGGTTGCACTGCGGGCCGGGGGGCGGTCCACCAGGGCTACGATGGCAGCGTCGCGGCCGCGGTTGAGGACTTCCTGCACCCCAACCTGCAACGAACTGAACTGGCCGCGCTCCGGGGCGGGGTTGACCGCCAGAAAGCCCCCGTTGGCATAGACGACGGGGCGCAATTCGTCGGCATTGCGGCCCCCTACGACGATGACGAGGTCGGTGTGGACGGTGAGCGTCTGGATGGCAATGCTCAGGAAGGTCCCTTCCCGCCAGGGGAGAAGGGCCTTGTTGCGCCCCATGCGCGAGGATTCGCCGGCCGCCAGGATGACTCCGCAAAAACTGGGCGCTCGTGCCATCGCAAAAACAGGGTAGCAGATTGCACTCCGGTGTCAGTGATCGGTTACCGCGGTGCAGAAAAATTTGTCGAGGGCACCACCGCAGCCCCGATTTGGTGCACAATACGTAAAACCCCCAAGGCGCAAGACTCATCTATCGAACTGTTTGCCATGGAATTTGAAGCCCAGGTGAATCGTGTCCCCAAGTGGTGGCAGTGGGCGCAGGTTGCGCTGGCCTACGGAGCCATCGAGATGTCGCTGTGGAGCGAGGGATCGACGCAGAAGATCTGGTACGTGGTCTCGCTGCTGGTGATCGTGGTGCTGACGCTGGTAAACCGACCCGATCCGCGGCAGATCGGCTTTCGCATCACCGGCGCGCGAGGATCGATCTGGGTGGTGGTGGCGGCGGCGCTGACCGCTGCCTCCGTGCTGGTCACGGCATGGGCCCTGGGGACGTTGAAGCCCATCTATGGATCGAAATCACCAGCCCTGCACGCTTTCTTTTACCTGGTGTGGGCTTTCGAACAGCAGTTCATCCTGAACGCTTTCTTCTTCTGGCGGATCCGGGCTGCCATCGGCGACAACTGGAAGGCCGTGGCGCTCACCGCCACGCTGTTCTCCGCGGCGCACATTCCCAACCCCATCCTGGTGCCGGCGACACTGCTGGGAGGACTCTTCTTTATCGAGGCATTCCGCCGCTGGCGGACGCTCTACCCGCTGGCGGTGGCTCACGGCATGCTGGGGCTGGCCCTGGCGCTGTCCTTTCCCGATTCCGTCATGCGGCACATGCGCGTCGGGATCTCGTTCCTGCGCTTCGTGGCACACAGCTAGCGCACAGCAGTCAGCAATCAGCGGAGACACCGGCTGGTTCGAGACCGTGCCGCGGCCTCCCCGGCGTCGGTGCAGAGGGCGGGGGTCCGGTTAGCAACAGCCCCGAACGAGGGCGGCAACTTTCCTGTGACGGGTGCGATTGACAGGGATGGGCTTTGGGATAGAGTAAGTAAGTACTTACTATGTCTACCAGCCACGCCCGCGTTCCGGCCGTGGACCGCCGCCATCAGATTCTGACCGTGGCCACGGAGCTGTTTGCCCGCCAGGGCTATCAAGGGACCACCACGCGCCAGATCGCCGAGCAGGCCGGGGTCAACGAAGCCATCATCTTTCGTCATTTTCCGACCAAGGAAGAGCTGTACTGGGCCATCATCGAATTGCAGACCCAGGAGCAAGGGCTGCGCGAGAAGCTCCTCGCCCGCCTGTCCAGGAAGGGAAGCGACTATGAAGTTTTCCGCGACATCGCGCGCGTGGTGCTCGATCGCGACACCACGCTGACGCGACTGCTGCTGTTCAGCGCGCTGGAGAACCACGAGCTTTCGTACCGCTTCTTCCGCTCCCACGCCATGGGTTGTTACGAGTTGCTGGCCGACTTCATCCGCCAGGGGATTCGCGAAGGGCGCTTTCGAGAGGTGGATCCGTGGCTCGCCGCCCGCGGCTTTTTCGGCATGATCTTTTACCATTTCCTGGTGCAAGGGCTGTATGGGGGAGAGGAGATCGAGCACTTCGATCCGGGACTAGTATGCTCTACGCTCGTCAATATATGGCTGGGAGGGATGCGTCCCGAGGGTGGTGCGCTGGGTAACGGCCATCTCACCCGCCGCGAGAAGGCAGCCAGAGAGAAGGCGAAGAAATGAGAGAAGCCGCTCCAAGCCGTGCGCGCGTCCGCCCGGTCCGTGTGGCTGGGCTTCCGGCAGCGCTTCTCGTTCTGGCGCTCATCTCCTCCTGCACCTCGAAGAAACAGCCCCCGCCGGCGAGAGAGGGCGTGCCCGTGGTCGTGGCCTCCGTGGTACAGAAGGATGTGCCGGTGCAGGTGCGCGCCATCGGCAACATCGAACCGTATTCGACGGTATCGGTGAAAACCCAAGTCACCGGGGAATTGACCGGGGTGCTGTTCAAGGAAGGCGACTTCGTCAAGCGCGGGCAGCTCATTTTCACCCTCGACAAACGGCCGTTTGAAGCCGCGCTGAAGCAGGCAGAAAGCAATCTTGCAAAAGATATTGCCCAGTTGGCGCATGCCAAGGCAGAGGCGGAGCGCTACGCCGGACTGAACAAGGACGGCATCATCTCCGATGAGCAGAACGATGTGATGCGGACCTCCTATGAGGCCATGGGGGCAACGGTGGCCTCCGACCGCGCCGCGGTGGAGAACGCCCAGGTGCAGCTGATTTATTGCAGCCTCTATTCTCCGATCGACGGACGCACTGGAAACCTGCTGGTCCATCGCGGCAACATGATCAAGGCCAACGCGGACACCGGACTGGTCACCATCAACCAGATTGAGCCTATCTACGCCACCTTTTCGGTTCCCGAGGCAGCGCTGGCAGAGATCAAGCGCGAGATGGCGGCTCGCCCGCTGGCGGTAGAAGCTTACATTCCGAACGAAACCAAGCCGATCGTGGGAAAGCTGGCGTTTATCGACAACACCGTGGACCCGCTGACCGGCACCATCAAGATGAAGGGTGAGTACTCGAACCGGGATCATCGCCTGTGGCCGGGTCTGTTCACCAACGTGGTGCTGACGCTGCGCACTCAGGCCAACGCGTTGCTGGTACCGTCGGTCGCGATCCAGACGGGGCAGGCGGGGCCATTCGTTTTTGTGGTCAAGAAAGACAACACGGCCGAAATGCGTCCGGTCAAGGTGGATCGCATCATCGACAACCAGACCGTGCTGAGCTCCGGGGTGCAAGGCGGCGAGCGGGTGGTGATCGACGGCCAGTTGCGGCTGGTGCCGGGAGCGAAGGTCGCGCTGAGCGCGCCGGGGGGGACCAACGGCGCCACCGCGACGACCGAGCAGGCGCCGGTGAGGCAAGGGAACGGATCGTGAATATCGCGGAGCTATTCATCCGGCGGCCGGTGATGACCACCCTGGTCATGCTGGCGATTCTGTTGTTTGGAATCATGGGCTACCGCGCCCTGCCGGTCAGCGATCTTCCCAATGTCGATTTCCCGACCATCCAGGTGAGCGTGACCTTGCCGGGAGCCAGTCCGGACACCATGGCGTCGTCGGTGGCCATGCCGCTGGAGAAGCAGTTTTCCACCATCGCCGGCCTGGATCAGATGACCTCGGTCAACATGCTGGGCAGCACTCAGATCACGCTGCAATTTGCGTTGAGCCGCAGCTTGGACGCCGCCGCCCAGGACGTGCAGTCGATGATTGCCAAGGCGGGGCGCGATCTGCCACAGAACCTGCCGTATCCGCCGTCGTATCAGAAGGTGAATCCGGCCGACCAGCCGATCCTGTATTTGTCGCTGAGTTCTCCCACCCTGCGGTTGTCCGACGTGGATGAATATGCCGAGACGCTGATGGCGCAGCGCATATCGATGGTGAGCGGGGTGGCGCAGGTCAGCGTGTTCGGGGCGCAGAAGTATGCGGTGCGGGTGCAGCTGGATCCGCGGGCGCTGGCGACGCAGAAGATCGGAATCGACGAGGTCAACAACGCCGTGCAGAACGGCAATGTGAACGTTCCCACGGGAACGCTGTGGGGCTCGCGCCAGGCCTTCACCCTGCAGGCAAACGGCCAGTTGATGCGCGCCGCCGATTACCAGCCGCTGATCGTGGCCTATCGCAACGGCTCTCCCATCCGGCTGGAGCAGATCGGCAAAGTATTCGACAGCGTGGAGAACGACAAGAACGCCGGCTGGTTCTCCAGCGGGCCGGGGCACCTGGATCGTGCCATCGTGCTGGCGATACAGCGCCAGCCCGGGACCAATACCGTCGAAGTCGTGGACAACATACGCGCGCTGATGCCCAGCTTCCGCCAGCAGATGCCGGGCTCGGTCCGCCTGGACGTGCTCTATGACCGCTCCAAGACCATCCGCGAGTCGGTGAACGACGTGAAGTTCACGTTGTTTCTGGCGCTGGTGCTGGTGATCCTGGTGATCTTTCTGTTCCTGCGCAATCTGTCGGCCACGGTGATTCCCAGCCTGGCGCTGCCATTCTCGATTGTGGCGACCTTTGCGGTGATGTACGTGCTGGGATATTCGCTGGACAATCTGTCGCTGATGGCGCTGACCCTCTCGGTGGGATTTGTGGTGGATGACGCCATCGTCATGCTGGAGAACATCGTCCGTCACATGGAGATGGGCGAGCAGCCCTTCCAGGCGTCGCTGCGCGGGGCGCGCGAGATTGGCTTCACCATTATTTCCATGACCCTGTCGCTGGCAGCGGTGTTTCTGCCGGTGCTGTTCATGGGGGGAATCGTGGGGCGGCTGCTGCACGAGTTTGCCGTGACCATCGGGGTAGCCATCCTGGTTTCCGGGTTCGTTTCGCTGAGCCTTACACCCATGCTGTGCAGCCGGCTGCTGCGCTTGCAGCAGCAAGGAAGTGAAGCCCGCCACGGCAAGCTCTACATGGCGTCGGAGCGGGTGTTCGACAGCATGCTGCACCTTTACGATCGCACCCTGCAGGTGGTGCTGCGTCACAAGCTGGCGACGATGATGGTTTCGCTGGTCCTGCTGGTGGCCACAGGCTATCTCTTTACCATCATGCCGAAGGGCTTCCTGGCCAGCGAGGACCAAGGCCAGATCTACGGCTTCACGGAGGCGGCACAAGGAATCTCGTTCGAGGACATGGTGCGACACCAAATCGCAATAGCCAATGCCATCCTGGAGTCGAGGAACGGCAAGTACATCAATTCGTTTTTCATGGCGGTGCCGCGGGGCGCCAACAATCAGGCCTTCCTGGTGATGCGCTTCGTGCCGCGGGCGCAACGGCCCCACGTGGACCAGGTTGCGCAGGAGCTGCGGCCGGTTCTCGCCAGGATACCGGGGATCAACACCTACCTGCAGAATCCGCCCTTGATCCGTATCGGCGGGCAGCTCACCAAGAGCCAGTATCAGTACACATTGCAGAGTCCCGACACCAACGAGCTGTATACGTACGCCACCAAGTTGGAGAACGAGCTGAAGAAGGTTCCCGGCCTGCAGGATGTGACCAGCGACCTGTTGATGAAGAACCCGCAGGTGAATATCCAGATCGATCGCGACAAGGCGGCTGCGCTCGGGGTGACGGCGGCGCAGGTGGAGGACGCGCTGTACACGGCCTACTCGTCACGGCAGATTTCGACCATCTACGCCCCCAATAATGCTTATCGCGTGGTGATGGAGGTTCTGCCGGAATTTCAGATGGACCCGTCAGCGTTGTCGATGCTCTACATCCGTTCCGCCGGCGGGCAACTGGTGCCGCTGAACACCGTGGCCAAGCTGACCAACGACCTGGGCCCGCTGGTGGTGAACCATCTGGGGCAGCTGCCGGCGGTCACCATGTCGTTCAATTTGGCGCCGGGGGTGGCGCTGGGCGACGCGGTAACGGAGGTGAACAAAGTCGCCCGGCGAGTTCTGCCGGACACCATCACCACCAGCTTCCAGGGAACGGCGCAGGCATTTGAATCGTCGTTCCGGGGCATGGGACTGCTGCTGGTGATGGCCATCGCCGTGATCTATATCGTGCTGGGCATCCTTTACGAAAGCTTCATTCATCCCATTACTATCCTGTCGGGGCTGCCCGCGGCGGGTTTGGGCGCGCTGCTGACGTTGAAGCTGTTCCATCTGGAACTGAACCTGTATGCCTTCGTGGGCATCATCATGCTGGTGGGGATCGTCAAGAAGAATGCCATCATGATGATCGATTTCGCGCTGGAGGCGCAGCACTCGGGGCAGAGGCCAGAGGACGCGATTTATCACGGTGCGCTGATCCGCTTCCGGCCGATCATGATGACGACCATGGCGGCACTGATGGGGACGTTGCCCATCGCGCTGGGATATGGGGCGGGGGCGGAGTCGCGGCAACCGCTGGGCTTGTCCGTCGTAGGCGGCTTGGTAGTTTCACAATTGCTTACGCTCTACATTACGCCGGTTTATTACGTGTATCTGGATCGCTTCCAGAGCTGGACGAAGAGGCGTTTCGCCCGCAAGCGCGCCGGCAAAGCGGAGGCCGAACAGGTAGCGGGCGTGCTCACGGAATATTGATTTCTCCTCCAGAGACCCCGGTGATGGGCGTTCCAGCAAGATCGGAACGCTCTTACCGGGTGAGACCAGGAGTCAGCAATCGCCTCTCAAACGAGCGGTTTCAAATCTCCCAGCATGGTCGGGATGAGTTCCGATACGGTGGGATGAATGTGCACCGCCCTCTGGATCACAGTATAGGGAGCCTTGGCGTACATCACATCGAGGATGCAGTGAATGGCTTCGTCGCCACCCGTGCCCAGGATTGATGCGCCCAGGATGGCCTTGCTGCCGGCATCCACCAGAATCTTCATGAAACCCTGACTCTCGCCTTTTTCCACGGCGCGGCCAACTTTGGTCATGGGACGAGTCGCTATCAGGGCGCGCTTACCTGAGTTGCGCACCTCGGCCTCGGTCAAGCCCGCTCTTCCCAGCGGTGGATCGACGTAGAGAGCGTAAGTGGGGATGCGGTCGCTGAGGCGGCGGGGATCGTTGTCGAGCAGATTGGCGGCAGCGATCTCATAATCGTTGTAGGCAGTGTGGGTGAAGGCGCCCTGGCCGTTGCAGTCGCCCAGGGCCCAAATGCCGGGCACGTTGGTGC
>DATHDM010000287.1:0-8130 GCA_035319065.1 Terriglobales bacterium | reverse complement strand
GGAGTGTAAAGTAGCTCTCCGGCTTGGTGAGCCCTCTCTATGCGCCCAATCTCTCTCTTCTCCGCCTTTCTCCTGTTCGCCACCCTGGCCGCTGCCCAGAGCCCTTTGTTGCTGGTTCTGAACAAGACCGAAAACACCATGGTGATGGTGGACCCGGCGTCGCGTAAGGTCGTGGGTAAAGTTGCCACCGGCGAAGGTCCGCACGAAGTCACCGTCTCCAACGACGGAAAACTTGCGTTTGTAGCCAACTACGGCGCCCGCGAGCCAGGCAGCACCCTCTCGGCCATCGACATTGCCGCGGTCAGGGAGCTGCGCCGGGTTGATCTGGGCGCTCTGCGCCGCCCGCACGGAATGGCCTTCGGCGACGGCAAGGTGTACTTCACTGCGGAAGCGAACAAGCTGATCGGCCGCTATGATCCCGCCTCCGACCGCATCGACTGGCTGCTGGGCACCGGGCAGAACCTGACCCACATGCTCGTCCTCAGCCCCGATCTCTCCCGCATCTTCACCGCTAACATCGGTTCGGACAGCGTCAGCGCCATTGAAAGGGTCTCCGCGCCCGCGGGGTGGAACCAATCCGTGATCGCCGTTGGCAAAGGCCCCGAGGGCATCGACCTTTCACCTGACGGCAAGGAGCTCTGGACCGCACATTCCCGCGACGGTGGCGTCTCTGTCATCGATGTTGCCGAGCACCGCGTCCTGCAGACCCTCGATCTGCACACTCGCCGCTCCAACCGTCTCAAGTTCACCCCCGATGGAAAGCGGGTGCTCATCTCCGACTTGGAGGCTGATGAAGTGCTGGTGCTGGATGCCGCTTCGCGGAAGGAAATCAAACGCCTCAAGCCTGGGCGTTCTCCGGAAGGAGTTCTCATCACTCCCGATGGCAAGCGCGCCTATGTGGCGGTGGCAAGCGACAATGCCGTGGCGGTCGTGGATCTCAACATCCTTGAGGTCACCGATCACATCCCCACTGGCTCCGGCCCGGACGGCATGGCTTGGGTTGAGAGAAAGTAACGCCGAGAATTGCGTTTACTCGAAGAATTCGCGGTCGGTCATGCCTCTGAATGTCAGCTAATACCTTTGCCCCGCCCAGTGGCCAGAGAGGAACCACTTGATCGGCGAGTCCTCGGGAATGCGGCGCGACAGCCGCGGCAGGACGGCAGCAGCGTAAGATCGCCCCGCCAGCCCCAGCACATTGGGCGACAGCCGTGGCTGATTCCACGTTGCCGGACCCGGGCCGACCTGCGCGTGCACAAACAAACGCCGTGCCTGGGATTCCGGCTCTGGCGCTTCCGGGAAAACCTGCGCTCTAAAATTCGATCGATCGGGGTGCCATGCCCGAAAAGCCTTGGCCTCCCCCGCATTGAGCTCCGAGCGCCGCGAGACCATGACTCCCAAGCTTGGGTAGAAGTTCCTGGAAGCACTCAGGGAGCCGGTCAGCGCCGGACGCGGGGCATCGGGCAATTCCGGGGCGCTCGACTGGCATAGCGCGTTGCCGCAGCCGATCAGCAGCCCCGCTGTCCAGAATAGAATTGCTGTCCTCATCCGGCGCCCCAATTGCCGAGAGTCCTCTCGCCGCTCGCGACACGGTTACTGCTGGCTCGAAGCTTCTCCGGTTTCGCTCCTGCCCAGAGTGACGATGCCTGGAGGAAGAGTGCGGAATGATCACCGTTACAAAGCGCAATTCAAGTTCCAAGCCACCCGCTGTAAATACGGGACTTAGGGACCAGTTGCCACGATGTGTGCATGGAAGTGCACATCTTTGCCGGCCATTGGTTCGATCTCGCGCTGCGGAATGGCAGCCGCTTCAGCAGGGGCAGACAAGCGCGGCTGGGATCGCGGCGGCCTTACTGTGACCGTTGAATCCGGCTCTTCCAGTCGCCGAACCAGCGCAGGAACGGTGGGTACCGTACCCCCAGCAGATGATCGATGGCCGCAAGCAATTGTGCCGGAGGTCCACTCTTGGGCACGAACTGATCCACTGACCTCAACTCCCAGTCCGGAACATCATCGTAGCCGGAAAACATCACGATGGGTACGTGCGCCTTCGTCTGCTTCATCTGCTCCGCGACTGCGCCACCATTTTTCCCCGGCATCTCGTAATCCAGGATCACTGCGTCCACCGGATTTGCTTCCAACAGCCCAAGACCCTCCGACCCATCGCTAGCGGTCAGGACGTCGTAGCCGTGCGCCTCTAACAAACCCTCAAGCGCGGCTACAATCTCCGGGTCGTCATCCACACACAGAACGATCTCTCTTGATCCGTTCATGCAAACCCTCGCCCTGGCGGTCTGCATAACGATTACCAACTCCTATGCCACTAAAAACCAAGACCATAGCCGGATTCCGTGAAGCTGGCGCTGGGTAATTCTTGCCCGCTGGCGGGCGCAGATGCCTCAGCAGGATTCCTGACTTGACTCGGTAATTTCCTGTATAGCGGGGATCGCCCTCGGTTGTGGGCCAACCCAGGACCGGCTCGCTCTTCTTAAGATGGGGATTGCCAGCTGCTGAGTGCTGATCGCCGAATGCCGATTTAGCTCAGGTTCAAGGCCTCGCGGAAGGAGCCCCGCTCCCCCTCGATCTTCTGCTGCAGCAGAGTGATGGCATAGATCAGCTGTTCGGGCCGCGGCGGGCAGCCGGGCACGTAGATGTCCACCGGAATGACCTGGTTGACGCCCTGCACCAGCGCATAGTTGTTGAACACACCGCCGGAGGTGGCGCAAGCGCCCATCGAGATCACCCACTTGGGCTCCGGCATCTGCTCCCAGAGCTGGCGTATCACCGGCGCCATCTTCCACGAGACTCTCCCTGCGATGATCATCAGGTCAGCCTGGCGTGGGGAAGGCCGGAACACCTCGGCGCCAAAGCGCGCGATGTCGAACCGCGACGCTCCCATCGACATCATCTCGATGGCGCAGCAGGCCAGCCCAAATGACATGGGCCAGATCGAGTTCTTGCGCACCCAGTTCACCACCTTGTCGAGTTGGGCCAGGACTATGCCCTCGGGTGGCTTTTGCCCCCACTCGACTTCCTGGACCGGCGCGGCGTGCTGGTGGCTGCCCAGCAGATTCTGGAAGCGATCCTCTCCGCTCATGACGCTCTCATTCTAATTGCCGTGCTCATTGGATGACCAGAGCCGGGCAAAAGAATCCCCCGCCCGGGATGCCGCCTGTCCGCCCCCCACTCTGGTTCGTCCGGCCGCCTACGGCGCCAGCACCACCTTACCGAACATCTGGCTGCTCTCCAGGTAACGATGCGCCTCTGCGGCATCCTTCAGGGCAAAAGTCTTGTCCACGACCGGCTTCAGCCTGCCGCTGAACACGTGCCCCAGGGCCTCGTGTAGATCGCCCATGGTGCCCATGAAGGACCCCAGAATCGACAGTTGCCGCACAAATAGAAAACGAATGTCAACCTTGGCCTCCGGGCCGGTGGTGGCCCCGCAGGTGACCACCGTACCCCCGGGCTTTAGCGATTTCATGCTCTCGTCCCAGGTGGCCGCTCCGACATGCTCGAAAACGATGTCCACCCCTTGGCGCCCGGTGATCTTCTTCACCTCTTCCGAAATCTTTTGCTGGTAGTGATCCACCGTGTAGTCGGCCCCCAGCTCGCGCGCCCTCGCCAGCTTGCCCTCCCCGCCTGCCGTGGCGATCACCGTGGCGTGGAAGAGTTTGGCGATCTGGATGGCGGCGGTGCCCACGCCCGATCCCGCTCCCAGCACCAGAACCACCTGACCGGGCCGAATCCCCGCGCGCGAGACCAGCATGTGCCATGCCGTCACAAACACCAGCGGCACACTGGCAGCCTCGTTGAAACCCAGCGGATCGGGGATCGGTATCGCGTTCACCGCCGGGATGGCCATCAGCTCCCGGTTTCCGCCATCGTTGTCGTATCCCAGAACCGTGAACTCGCGGCAGAAATTCTGTTTGCCCGCGGTGCAAGCCGGACAACGATTGCAGAAGGTCATCGGCGCCAAAAGTACGCGCTCGCCCTTTTGCAGCCCGGTCACGTACTCCCCTACCTCCTCGATCACGCCCGCAACGTCGCTCCCATTGATGTGCGGAAGTTTGATATTGGGCAGGCCCTTGCGAACCCACAGATCCAGGTGGTTCAGGGCGCACGCTCTCACCCGGATCAGAACCTGGTCCTTCCGCAGCGCCGGCTCGGGGATGTCTTCAAACTTCAAAACCTCTGGACCACCGAATTCGTGAAATCGGATCGCCTTCATGCTTCCTTCAGCTCCTATAAATCCATCAACCTACCACACATGGCACCCTTTTCTGGGATGTCTCGTGTGGACATCCACACCCTCCGGCCCCATCGTTCCAATACAGGTCTTGGCCTCAACACGTGCGATCTGCCGCAGCAGCGCTGGGAGCAACCCGCCCGCTATAATGCAGGTATCTTGAAATTGCTGCGCACCCTCGCGTTCACGGCCCTGGTTCTGGCTTTGGCAGCGCTCGCGCAAGCGCAAACCGCACCCTCTTCCGCCCACACCCTGCTGGTGCTGCCCTTTGAAAATGATTCCCAGGCTCCTGGTTTGGAATGGATCTCCGAATCCTTCCCGGAACTGCTGGGAGAGCGCATGACCTCCCTTCGTCTTTATGTGGTCGCGCGCCAGGATCGCGATTCTGCCTTCGATCGCGCCGGACTTCCCCAGAACGCCAGGCTCTCTCGCGCCACCCTCTACCGCATCGCCGAGCAGATGGATGTGGACTACGTCGTACTGGGCAGGTACGACTACGACGGCAAAGCCTTCCGCGCAGCCTGCCAGCTGCTCGATATGAAACAGCTCCACCTCTCTCCTGAACTCCAGGAATCGGGGCCGCTCCCCAGGATGGTGGACGTCGAGACCGCTCTGGCCTGGGACTTGCTGGAGCAAATTCATCCCGAAGACCTTCCCGGCAAACAACTGTTTCTCGCCAACACCCCCCCGGTCCGCCTGGATGCCTTTGAAAATTACATTCGCGGTATCACCGCTGCCTCCAGAGCCGAGAAGATCCGCTACCTCCGTGAAGCCACGCGCTTGAATCCTACCTACCCGCAGGCTGCCCTGCAGTTGGGGAAAAGCTACTACGAGAACCGCGAGTATGAATCGGCAATGTCATGGTTTGCGCGCATCCCGCGCAGCAGTCCCTTTGCCCACGAAGCCAGCTTCTATCTGGGACTGTCCGCTTACTACGCCGGTGACTTTGCCCGCGCGGAGGAGGCCTTCAGCTTCCTGGCGAACACTCTGCCTCTCACCGAGGTCTACAACAATCTCGGTGTGGTGGAGGGCCGCCGCGGAAAGCGTTCTGAATTGGAGTATCTGCAAAAAGCCATAGCCGCCGATCCCAGCGATCCCGATTATCACTTCAACCTGGCGGTCGCATACTACCGCGTCGGCGACCACACCAATGCCGCCCGCCAGCTGCGCGAGGTCCTCACCCTGAAGCCGTCTGACGGCGAGGCTCGGGCGTTGCTCGATGTCGTGGCCCCCACCACCAGCAGCCTGCGTTCAACTCTGCCCGGCGCCGTGCCCGGCAAGGTTCCGCTGCAAAGGATCAAGCGCAACTACGATGAGAATCCTTACCGCCAGCTGGCCCTTGAAATCCAGCGCGCGGCGGAAATGCGCCTGGGACAAACCACGCCGTCGGCCCATGCGCGTTACCACGTGGAGCGCGGTCAGGACCTCATGAAGCATGGTTTTCCGGGCGAGGCCGAGCGGGAGTTCCGCGAGGCCATCGTGCTGGACCCCACCAACGCCGACGCCCACGTTGGCTTGGCACGCAGCCTCGAAGCCAGCGGAAACTCCGCCGGCGCGGTCAATGAGGCCAACGCTGCGCTGCGCATGCAACCCTCGGCCGAGGCTCTCTTGGTGATCGCCCGCCTCAACCTGAGACAGAATAGACTGGAAGCAGCCTCCGAGGAGGTTAATCGGGCCTTGGTCCTCGAGCCCGGCAATTCGGCCGCCCTCGAGCTCAAGAAAGCCCTGGACGCCAAAGCGGCCGAGAAGAAGTGAGCGTCTTGCTGAAGTCCGCAACCAAGTCGTCCTCGCGTCAATCCGCCCCAGGCGCTGGAAAACGCCCGCGTTCAGGATGGAAACGCCTCAGCCTGGGAACTGGACTCTTCCTGCTCCTCTTGCTCTGCCCGCACCTTGCCTCGGCCGACGTGCTCAAGATCGTCGTGGACGACACCATCCACCCCATCACCGAGGAGTTCATCGGGCGCGCTCTGGATCAGGCGCGCGCCCGGCGCTCGGAGGCCCTGCTTATTGAATTGCGGACCCCGGGAGGATTGGAGACCTCCACCCGCGAGATTGTGGAGAAGATTATTGCCTCGCCTGTGCCCGTGATCGTTTACGTCACCCCGGCCGGCAGCCGCGCTGCCTCCGCGGGCTTTTTCATCCTCGAATCTGCCGACGTGGCCGCCATGGCCCCAGGTACCAACACCGGGGCCGCGCACCCGGTCATGCTCGGTGGCGGCAAGATGGATGACGTGATGAAAGAGAAAATCACCAACGACTCCGCCGCTTTCATGCGCTCCATCGTCAGCAAGCGCGGACGCAACGTGCAGGTCGCCGAGAGCGCCGTCCGTGAATCCAAGTCCTTCACCGATCAGGAGGCGCTGGCGCAACATCTCATCGACGTGGTCGCCCCCAGCGAGCAGGAACTGTTCCAGCAACTTGAGACCAAGACCATCACCCGCTTCAACGGCGAAAAGATCACCCTGCATCTTGCCGGGAAACCCGTCAACCAGCTCGACATGACCCTGAAGCAGCGGATTCTGGCCTTCCTGATGGATCCCAATGTCAGCTTCATCGTGCTGGCCATCGGGCTGCTCGCCTTGTATGTGGAGTTCAACCACCCCGGCGCCATCGTTCCCGGTGTGGTCGGTTTCTTCTTTGTGGTGCTGGCGGTATTCGCGCTCAATGTCCTGCCGGTGCGCTACACGGCGCTTGCCTTGATCCTGATGGCCTTCGTCTTCTTCGCACTGGAGGCTAAGTTTGCCACTCATGGCGTGCTCACTATCGCCGGGATCACGGCCCTCACCATCGGCGCGCTGTTGCTGGTCGATACTCCCATTCCCCAGATGCGCGTGCATCTGTGGACGGCGCTGGCGGTCAGCGTGCCCCTCGGTCTCATCACCACCTTCCTGATGGGCATCGCGCTAAAAGCGCGCCGCGCCAAGGTGACCACCGGGGTGGAGGGCCTTATCGGAGAGATTGGCGTCGCCCGTACGCCTTTAACTCCTGAAGGCAAGGTGTTCGTCCACGGCGAACTCTGGTCCGCAACCGCCTCCGGGCCCGTCGAGATCGGCGAGCAGGTTCGGGTCCGGGCAATCGACGGGCTGCACCTGCGCGTGGATCGGCTTGCCACTCCCCACCCCCAGGCCACGGCTCGCATCTCCGACTTGACTTGACGTCATCCCTCCGGCGCCGGGCCCATTCTCCCCCGCTTCCCATTTTGTTGCTGCGCGTGGTGCATCGCCCTCCCCCCGCATGTCCGGCTGCTCATGCCTGCGATACAATCCGCTTCAGAAGCACTGGCGAAGAACGGAGTCTCCTATGCCGATCAGCTTTGGCCTTGTGGCCACCGTCATTGTCTTTATTTATCTGTTGAGCTCCATCAAGATCCTGGCGGAGTACGAACGTGGCGTTATCTTCCGCCTGGGACGCCTGCTCGCTCACGCCAAGGGCCCCGGGCTGATCCTGGTATTCGCTCCCGTGGACCGCATGGTGCGGATCTCTCTCCGCCAGGAGGCCCTCGAGGTCCCCCCGCAGGACATCATCACTCGCGACAACGTCACCCTCAAGGTGAATGCCGTGATCTTCTTGCGGGTGATCGATCCCCGGCGCGCAGTGAACGAAGTCTCCAACTACGTGTACCAGACCTCGCAGTTTGCTCAGACCACGTTACGTTCGGTGCTGGGCGAAGTGGATCTGGACGAGCTCCTGGCCCACCGTGAAAAGATAAACCTGCGGCTGCAGAGCATCCTGGATCAGCACACCGATCCCTGGGGCGTCAAAGTGGCCAACGTGGAAGTCAAACAGGTGGACCTGCCCGATTCCATGCTGCGCGCATGGCTCGCCAGGCGGAAGCCGAACGCGAGAAACGCTCCAAGATCATTCACGCCGAAGGCGAGTACTCCGCC
>DATHDM010000286.1:0-3177 GCA_035319065.1 Terriglobales bacterium | reverse complement strand
CGCATCATTTCCCCGCTTTCGCCGGCCAGCGGCATGGGCAGAGCGGTATATAAAACACCGATCCCCAGGGTGCTGCCGGCGATTTTCATGAAAGATCTGCGATTGACCGTTTTCATCACTCCCTCCGGCTGTTTCCAGGCTGCACAGCGGATAACCGGGGCAGAGGAGGTTTATTCCAAGAATTCTTCTGCGTGGCTGTAAAGAAACTGGCTGGCGAGGGGGCAAGAAATATTTCCGTGACCTTGGAATAAAACCACGGGCACGACGGTTTACTCTAGTGTGCGTGTCAGCACTGCTCCCACAGTCCGCGACGTTTGAAGAACTGGCGATGCCGCTGTTTGACCAGCTCTACAACTCCGCTCACTGGCTGACCCAGAACCGGGAAGAAGCCGAGGACCTGGTGCAGGACACCTACGCCAAAGCGCTACGCGGATTTTCCTCGTTCCAGCCGGGTACGAATTTCCGGGCCTGGATGTACCGCATCCTGCGCAACACCTTCTTGACTTCGCGCGCGGGACTGAAGGCGACCGTGCCGCTGGAGGAGGATGACGATCTGGCGCCTCCGGCCACGGTCGACACACAGACGCCGGAGATGGTCCTGATCGATCGGTCGCAGCAGGAACTTCTGCGCGCGACCATCGACGAATTGCCGATCCGCTTCCGCGAGATTCTTCTGCTGTGCGAGGTGGAGGAGATGTCGTACCAGGAGATCGCCGACACGATTGCGGTGCCCATCGGCACCGTGATGTCGCGGCTCTCGCGAGCCCGAGCCGCATTGCGCGCTGCGCTCAGGCAGAAGCTACAGCGGGCTTGAAAAGAGATGCTATGAACTGCGACGAATCGCGAGCCCAACTCGACACGTACCTCGACGACGAGCTTCCGGCGGAGAAGATGCGCGACCTGGATGGCCATGTGCGCAGCTGTCCGGCATGTGCCGCCGATGTGCTGGCGCGCGTGCAGATGAAGCGCTCGGTGAAGGCCGCGGGAACACGGTACGAGCCGAGTGCAGCATTTCGGGCGAAAATCCAAAAACAAATCGCCGCCCGCCCGCAACGCAGCTGGAAGTTGGGCTGGCTGACCACGGCGGCTGTGTTAGCGACTGTGCTGATCGCCGGTGCGGTCAGGATGTATGTGGGGCAGCAGAACCTGCGGCGGGAGCAACTCTACAGCGAAATCGCCGACCTGCACGTTGCCACCCTGGGTAGCGCAAATCCGGTCGACGTGGTTTCCACCGACCGGCACACGGTGAAGCCGTGGTTCCAGGGAAGGGTTCCGTTCACCTTCAACTTGCCGGAATTGCAGGGCACGGACTTCACGCTGGTGGGAGGGCGGGTAACGTACCTGGAGCAAACGCCGGGCGCGCACTTGATCTTCCAGATCCGCAAGCATCAGATTTCGGTGTTCCTGTTCCCCGAGAATGGGGCGGACCAGGTGCTCGGCAGTCCCCCAGGTGTAGAGCGCAAGCAGACCTTCAATGTGGCAACGTGGACGCAGGACGGACTACGCTACATCGTCTTCGGCGATGCCGCCCCGGACGACATTCAGCGCCTGAGCGCACTGCTGAAGGCGGCCGCGGGCACCTAGCCGAATACATCACCTATTACGAGTATTGACTTCCCTGGAGTAGTCTGCCACGATGCGTACGATTTTTTGAACCGCTCGAAAACCGTATGCCGGCTGACCTGGGTTGCTCGATCCCGACGCCCCGCCCGAGCTGCTCCCGCCTTGCAGATGCCGGCAAACTCGAATCAGGGTTGTGAGTCTTCCCGGAACGCGTTCCCAGGACATCGACTGAGCCCAAGATCAGACGAAGCTGTCCATTATTAGACCCCCGGGACTGGACCTAAATTCATTCACGTCAGGAGCCGCTATGAAACGTACGGCTGTCTTTCTCCCGCTCGTGCTTCTTAGCTGGGTTTGGCTAGCCGCGCAGACCCCGCAGGGCCGCATTTCAGGCCGTGTGTCCGACGAGACTGGCGCCGTCATTGCGTACGCCAGCGTCACCATCCTCAACGAAGGAACTGGTATCCAGCGTGTGCTCGAGACCAACGCGGTGGGCGAGTATGTTGCCCCCAACTTGACACCCGGGCTTTACACCATCGTCGTCAACGCTCCTTCGTTCCGGAGATTTGAACGGAAGGGGCTGCGACTGGAGGTGGCCACCGATATCCGTGCGGATTTCGCTTTGAAGCCTGGAGCCGCAACCGAAGTGATAACCGTGACTGGCGAGCAGGCCCTGGTCGACACGGTAACGGACCAGCTGGGCGGAACCTTGACTAACAAGTTCATCAATGAGCTGCCCCTGCAAGGCCGGGATTTCCAGAACCTGCTCGGACTCCGCCCCGGGATGCAGCGCACGCCCGGCGGCGGCTTTCACAGCGTCACCAGCAATGGCAACCGGTTAGAAGACAACAACTACATCGTCGATGGCGTGGACGACAATGACATCTACTACGGCGAGACCGTCATTAACGATGCCGGGGTTCAGGGCACACCCGCAAGCCATTTGCCTCTCGACGCCATCCAGGAATTCAACACCGAGCAAAACCAGTCCGCCGACTACGGCTGGAAGCCCGGCGCGGTCGTCAACATCGGACTGAAGTCGGGCACGAACCAGTATCACGGCACGGGATATTACTTCCATCGCAACAGCGCCTTCGACGCCCGCAACTACTTCAATCCCGCTCCGCAGGCGCTTTCCGATCTTCTGCTGCATGAATTCGGTGCTTCCACAGGCGGCCCGATCATCAAGGATAAATGGTTCATTTTCGGCGCCTACGAGGGCGTCCGCCACAAGGTCGGGAATCCGTATAACGTGGAAAGTCCGGTCACGACTTCGATTGGCGACCCCGATGTGAGCATCGTGGATGCCGCGGCCGCGGCCGGGTGTCCGGGGAGTTGCAGCCCGGTCAGCCTTCAACTTGCACAGCTGTTCCTGCCTAACCCGGGCAACACGACCACCACCAGTGATGCGGCTGCCATCAACTTCAATTTTGACAACCACAATCGCGAAGACAACTTCGTGATCAAGTCCGACTATCACTTGGGCACCAAGCACGTGATCGCCGGCCGCTACTTCTACGCCAACTCTCTGCAGACCGAGGAAGATACTGCCCCCTCCGGCCGGAATGGTTGTCCATCGCCGACACCAAGGTAGGCGTGATGGGCGTTGACTGG
>DATHDM010000285.1:0-5975 GCA_035319065.1 Terriglobales bacterium | reverse complement strand
CGGTCGCCCACCGACGGCACTTCGATTTCATTAGTCTCTGGAATCCGCGTGACCACGGCATTGCCAAACAGCTTCTTGATCTTCTCTGCATCGGCCAGTGGGGTTCGCAGACCCACTGCCACATCATTGGTAAAGTGATCGCCACCAATCGGAATGGCTCCCGTGTGTATGACCGAGCCTTCGTGACAAACCACCATGTCTGTCGAACCCGCGCCCAGGTCCGCCAGGCAGACCCCTAGTTCGCGCTCGTCGCCTCGCAAGATCGCTTCGGCACAGGCCAGCCCTTCATACACAGTGTTGTCCACGTGCACCCCAGCGCGGTTGAGGGTGGTGATCACGTTCTGGCTGGCGCTGGCCGAGGCAGTCACCACGTGCACTCGGACCTCCAGCTTGCTGCCCACCATTCCGGCGGGTTCGCGCACTCCCGGCTGGCCATCGAGAATGAATTCCTGCGGCAGGATGTGCAGCACCTGGCGATCTTCTGGCAGAGCGATGGCACGTGCGCGATCCACCGATTGCTTGATGTCGTCGCGGGTGATCTCCCGGTTTCGTGCCCCCAGCGTGCTTCCTCCCTGGCTGTTGACCCCTCGCACGTGAGAACCCGCAATTCCCACCACGGCATGCTCAACCGGACTGCCGGCGCCGTTCTCCGCCTCTTCCACCGCGCGCTGCACGGACAAAATTGCCTTCTCCAGGTCCACGATGAGGCCTTTACGCGAGCCGCGCGATTCGCACACCCCATGCGAGCGATAGCGCAGGCCTCCATCGGTGATTTCGGCCACCAGGACGCATGTTTTCGCACTGCCCACGTCAATTGCGGTTAGCAAACTATCCCTCGCTCAACATCCCATCGATCATCCCAGCCGCAAGGGCTGGTGCAAAGAATGCCCTCGGAGAAGGTCCCCATTCAATTCGCAACGGCTCCACTCCCTCGGATCGGGCCGCAAATCACCTCACATGGCGTGCTGAGGCCTTCTTTCCCCCTGGATGCAGATTGGCGGGCCGCACTTTGGCAGGCGCCGGCTGTATTGGGACCTGCTTCCTGGCCTCGGGTGCATCTGGATTCACGATGACCTGCCCGTCGTAGCGCAAGTCCACGGAATCCAATCTGGAAAATTGCTGCCGCCACTCCTGCACGTGCGCTTTGTAGAGCCTGAAACGCTCGGCAAAGTTCGCGCCACCCAGATGTACCTGGACATTGCCGGCTGGGTCGCTCACCGTGACCTTCACATCCTCCGGGTCAATCAGATCCACATCGCTCAAATCCTGGGAATAGCGCGCCCCGCCCTCATCGAGCTGCCTTACCAGCTCGGCATAGATCTTCATGCGGGCCGCGCACGTCGAGAGCGGCTCCGACGGCGTCATTCCGACCAACACCGGAAAGGAATACTTCCGGGCTCCGCCCGCCGGCAGATCCATGACCACGCCATAGCTATCGATCAAAGCCATCCGCGACCCGACCTGCACAAACGCAACTGGCGTGCGCTCCTTGATTTCCACCTTCAGCCGATCAGGAAGCAGGCGCATGATCGCCGCGCTCTCCACCCATGGAATCTCTTCCAGTTGTTTCTTCCGCTCTTCCAGGGGGATGAAAAAGACGTTGCGCCCAATGTCGCCGCCCAAGACCTCCATCACCTGCTTGCGGGTGATGTGCTGCGTTCCGGTAATCTCAATGCGGTCGCTCGATTCCAGACGAAACCGCCAGGAGTGCGAGCTGTACTGATAGGTGATCATGGCGACCAGGGTCGTCGCAGCCAGCACCGCCGCGAGCACAATCGTGATCCTGAGGTAGCCGGCATTCTTGCCGCGCAAGGCTCCCCGGCGGACGGGCACGCGCTTCTGCGCGCGCAGGAACGGTGACTCCTCTTCTACATCGAGGTCATTCAGCCGGAAATCCGGTTCGGGATCGGCCACCTGGGAAGCGGCAGGTGTGCCCGCGCGAGGGGAAGGTTCGTCGCCCGGATAGAGTGGACCGTTATTCCGCACCATCAGAAATGGTTTGGTCTTTAGAGAAACGCCGCGAAGCAACTATAGCGTGGGGTTGGCCGCAGCCGTGTGCAAATTTCTATCGTTATCGCTGTGGAAAACCTGCGCTGGCAGACTATAGCAAACACTCAGAAGCTTGGCGATGAAAGCCTGCGGCGCGGCCTTTCGCGATACGGTTGAAAGTTTGCCTTTAGGTTTCCAGTCGGGCGAGGGGGTATCCGACTACTTACTACCCGCGGCGCCTGCCCTGGCCATTGCGAGTTTTTCCAGAAGCAGGGGGCCGAGTTGCGAGACGTTGCCTGCACCCAGCGTCATGATCATGTCCCCGGGTTGGACGATCGGGGAGACCGCGGTCACTGCATCGTCAAACGAGCTCACGTAGAGGGCCGGCCTTCTGCCCAGGTAAACTATTTTCTCGGCCACAGCCTGGCCGGTGACTCCCGCAATCGGCGCCTCGCTCGCGGGATAGATGTCGAGCACAAAAACACTGTCGGCCTCGCCGAAAGCTCGTCCAAACTGCTCCAGCAGATGCAGAGTGCGGGTGTAACGATGGGGCTGAAAGATCACATGCAGGCGTCCCTGGATCACCTGGCGCGCTGCCCCCAAGGTAGCCCTGATCTCCGTGGGATGATGGCCGTAGTCATCTACCACGCTCACCCCGTCCACGGTCCCCTTCAACTGGAATCGCCGATCCACACCGCGGAAGCTCTCCAGGGCGTCGCGAATGCGGTCAGGCGGAATGTCCAGTCCGACTCCCACCGCAATGCTGGCAGTGGCATTCAGCACATTGTGGGTTCCGGGAATTTGCAGCCGGAACTCTCCCAAAGGTTTCCCGCGGTAACACACGCTGAATCGGCTCAGGCTTGCGCCAGCTTCCTGGGACGCCGTTTCCTCGGCAGGACCAACAACGAAGTCCGAATCCGTCCGTGTGCCGTAGGTCACGATGCGGCGCCGTACGCGCGGCAGAATCCCGCGCAGGGGATCGTCGTCACTGCACGCCACCACCATTCCGTAGAAGGGGACGCGATCCATAAACGCCACAAACGTGTCTTCCACGTCGCCCATGTCGCGATAGCAATCCATGTGCTCGCGGTCGATGTTGGTAACCACCGCCAGCACTGGCGACAGCTGCAAGAATGAGCGGTCGCTCTCGTCCGCCTCGGCCACCAGGTACTGCGACTTTCCCAGGCGGGCGTTGGAGCCCATGGCATCGACCCGGCCGCCAACCACCACGGTGGGATCGAGATTTCCCGCAGCCAGTACCGCCGCCACCATGGACGTCGTGGTCGTCTTGCCATGCATGCCCGCAACAGCGATGCCATACTTCAGCCGCATCAACTCCGCCAGCATTTCCGCGCGCGGGATCACCGCGATATGCAGCCGTCCCGCTTCCGCAACCTCAGGATTGCCGGCGGCGATCGCCGAACTGGTCACCACCACCTCCGCTCCGTAAACATTCTCCGCGCTATGACCTTCGAAAATGATGGCTCCCAGACTCCGCAAGCGAAGGGTTATCGGCGAAGACTTCAGGTCTGAACCGGAGACCTTATAGCCCAGGGTCAGCAGCACCTCGGCAATGCCGCTCATGCCGATTCCACCGATCCCCACGAAATGAACGCGCTGAATCTTGGCAAACATCTCGAGTTAGCTCTTGCGGCGCCTCGCGGCCAATTCTGCCGCCATCTCGGCGATCTCTTTGGCGGCATCCGGGTGTGCCAGCTTTTTCGCGGCCTCGGACATCCTCGCCAGCTGCGCCCGGTCCCCCAGCAACGCTGCTACCGTATCGGTCAGTCGCCCGGGAGTCAGGTCCGACTGCAGCAGCAACTGGGCGGCTCCCGCCTTCGCCAATGCTTCGGCATTTCGCCGCTGGTGATCATCGGCAGCAGTGGGCAAAGGCACAAAAATCGCCGCTTTGGCGGCAGCCGCTACCTCCGCAACCGTGCTGGCACCAGACCGGCATATCAGCAAATCCGCACGGCCGAATGCTTCCGGCATGTTATCGATGAACCGGAAGACTTCCGCCGCCATACCCGCTTGCTGGTAGCGTGCCTGGGCCTCATTGTAGTCGCGCTCGCCGGTTTGGTGGATGATTGTCAACCCCGGTAGCCTCCGGGCAAGCCCGGGCAGCGCTCCCCACACCGCTTCGTTGATCGCGTGCGCTCCCTGGCTTCCACCGAAGACCAGCAACGTAGGCTTTCCGTTCGCGGGCCGGGCCGGAACGTGAAAGAAAGCCTGCCGCACCGGAATTCCCGTCACCCTGGCGTTTCGGAAGTGCCTTCCCGTCTCGATGAACTGAATAGCCGCGGCCGCGGCCATTCGTGATCCCAAGTGATTGGCAAAACCCGGCACATAGTTCGGCTCGAAGATCAGCACCGGCCTGCCGCCCAGCGCCGCACCCACCATGGTGGGGCCGGAGGCGTATCCGCCCACACTGATCACCACTTCCGCCTGGAATTCTCCCAGCATCCTCCGCGCCTGAAGGATTGCGTTGGGAAGAAGCAGCAGGGTCTGGACGCGGGTTGCCAGGCTCACCCGGTTAAGCGCCCCCACCCTGATCAACTGCAGCGGAAAGTTCGCGGCGGGGACGAGGCGGTTTTCGATGCCGCGCGCTGTCCCTATAAAGAGGATATTGGCGGCGTAGCGTTGCCTCAGTTCCTGGGCAATCGCCAAGGCCGGGATCACGTGCCCCCCGGTGCCGCCTCCCGCCAGCACAGCCCGCATCCTATTCCACCTGTTTGCTGATGTTCAGCAGTACACCGACGCTGGCGAGCATGACAAACAGCGAGGATCCACCGTAGGAGATAAATGGCAGCGGAATTCCCTTGGTCGGGACCATCGCCAGCACCACGCTCATGTTGAACAGAGCCTGGATCATGATCATGCTGGCAATGCCCGCCGCCAGATAGCGCCCAAAGACGTCGCCAGTCAACATGGCGGTGCGCAGTCCACGGTAGAGAAAAATCCCGAACAGAACCACAACGCAGAAGGCGCCCAGCAGACCAAACTCTTCGCCGATGACCGCAAAGATGAAATCGGTGTGCGGTTCGGGAAGAAAGAACAGCTTCTGCTTGCCTTCCATCAGGCCCAGCCCGGCCAGACCACCAGTCCCCACGGCAATCAGCGACTGGATGACGTGAAAGCCGCGCCCCAGGGGATCGGAGTACGGGTCCATGAATGCGAGGATGCGTTGATACCGCCACTTCACTCTTAGTACCAGAATCCAGAAGAGGACGGGTACTGGGGCCAGGGCGAAGGCGAAATACTTGAGGCGCATGCCTGCGACATAGAGAATCGCCGCGGTGATCGCCACGCAAGCAACCGAAGTGCCCAAATCGGGCTGCAACACGATCAGCCCGGCAAGGATGAGAGTTGGCGTGATCGCGGGCAGCAGAGTTCGCCGCCAGTCATCCATCTGCCTGACCCGTGAATCCAGAAAATAGGCCAGAAACAGGATCAGCGCCGGCTTGGCCAGCTCCGAGGGCTGGAAGGAAAGGGGTCCCAGGCGGAACCAGCGGTGGGTATTGTGCGATCGGTCCAGAAAGAATACCGAGATGAGGAGCAGGCTGGTCAGCCCCAGCAGGGAGAAGACGATCACCGGTTGTTTGTAACGCTGGTAGTCGATGCGCATCAGGATGAACATCGCAAGCAGCCCTGCAACCGCCCAGGCAAATTGCCGGAAGAGGAAGTTATAGGGCGAGCCGAAACGCTCCTTGGCCATCACGGCCGAGGCGCTGAACACCATCACGAGTCCCACAAAGACCAGTAGCAGCGTGACCGTGAACAGCGTCTTGTCTACACTGACGCGCTTAGCCAAGTTGTCTTCTCACGCCCTTGCCCCGGAGGCTGCTCGTTGTGCCATGGCCTGCACCAGCTCTTTAAACAGCGCGCCGCGCTGCTCGAAGTTCTGGAACTGGTCAAAGCTGGCGCATGCGGGAGCCAGCAGCACGATGTCGCCCGGGGCGGCAGACTCGCCCGCGCGCTTGACGGCC
>DATHDM010000284.1:0-7000 GCA_035319065.1 Terriglobales bacterium | reverse complement strand
AATCCTTCGCCGCCTGCTCAAGCAGCTCGCCCACTCGAACTTCCTGCTGGACTCCGTGATCTTCCGCTTCCACCAGCTCCCGCACTCCCGCCGTGAGTTCCAAAATCCGATCCGCCAGCCCCAATGCCTCTTCACATCGTGGTTCCCAAAAGGGGGATGTCTGCCAGGAGACAGAATGGCGCAGGCGGGTGCTACTCAGATTCCAGTGTCTGTTGAACCTTCTCAATCAATTCGCTGATGGTGAAAGGCTTACCGATGAATCGGCTGTCTGGGTTGAGGGTCTTGCCAGCCAGAAGCTTGTCGCGACTGAAGCCCGACATGAACAAGGTCTGGGTGTGCGGCCAGCGGGCCGCGATGTAGCCCCGGAGATCCTCCCCGCTCATCCCGGGCGCGTTGATGTCAGTCAGGAGCAGGTGAATCGGTCCCTTAGATTGCTCCAGGGCGGCCAGGGCTGCACTGCCATCCACCGCCTCCAGCACCTCGTATCCCTGCTGACGCAATCCGCCCACGATCATGGCCCGCGTCTCGGGTTCATCCTCGACCACCAGAATTCTGCGCGCACTCTTGGCCTCAGTTCCGGCGTCCAGCTGGGCTGGCGCCGAATCGACTCTGGGCAAGTAGATTTTGAAGGTGGTTCCCTGCCCCAGTTCGCTGTAGACCCAGATAAAGCCCCCGCTCTGCTTGACGATGCCGTAAACGGTGGCCAAGCCCAGGCCAGTGCCTCCCGTACTCTCCTTGGTGGTGAAGAAGGGCTCGAAGATGTGCGCCTGAACCTCAGCATCCATGCCGATACCGGTGTCGGTGACCGCCAGCATCACGTAGGAGCCGGGTGTTACCTGCTCGTGTTGGCGGCAATACGCCTCATTCAGTTCGGCATTGCTGCTTTCGATAATCAGCTGGCCGCCGGCGGGCATGGCTTCGCGGCTGTTCACCGCTAGGTTCACCAGGATCTGGCTGAACTGCCCGGGATCGACGCGCACGAAGGCGGCATTTGCCTCCAGGCGGGTGACCACTTCGATATCTTCACCGATCAGCGGCCGCAGCAGTTGCAGCGTGTCGGTAACCGCCTGATTGATATCCAGAACCTTCAACTGCATGACCTGGCGGCGGCTGAACGCAAGCAGCTGCTGGGTGGTCAGCCCTGCCCGGTCGGAAGCGGCCAGGATGCCCTCGGCGTAGGCCCGCAGGGTCTCGTCATCCGGCAGGCGCCGCAGCATCAGTTCGGCATAGCCGCGGATGGCGGTCAGCATGTTGTTGAAGTCATGCGCCACTCCGCCGGCCAGACGCCCTACCGCTTCCAGCCGTTGCGATAGCACCAGCTGCTTCTCCAGCTTCTTGCGCTCCGTGATGTCCCGCAGGATCAGCAGGTGGGAGTGGGGTCGAAAATTCATGGTGATGCTGAACTCCACGTGCTTGGCCTGACCGGAGGGGGTGCGGAACTGCATCTCTCCCTCGGCTTTGCCACTTTCCCGCAGGCGTTCGCGCAAGTACGGCCGATCGAAGCTGCCTGAGCTCAGACTGCCGAGCTTCCTGCCGATGATCTGCTCTCGCGGGATGCCCAGCAGCACACAAGTGGCCGGATTCACAACCAGGTACTCCTCATGGTCGTCAAAAATCATGATGCAGTCCGACGCGTGGTGGAAGATGGCCTCAAACTCCTCCTGTTTCTTCTGCACCTCCCGGCCGGCGGTGCGCAGCGCGGTAACGTCCTGCCCAACCCCGATCAGCAGGGTGCCCGGTCCCTTGGAGTCGCGCCACACGATCCAGCGCGGCTCTCCGTCCTTGGCCGTCATGATGACTTCATAGGCTTCCTGCCGAGGCGGGATTTCGCCCCTCGCGGCTCGCTCCACGTAATCGCGGTGTGCACGCCGCGCTTGCGGGTCTGGACTGCAAATCTGCCAATAGGCTTCGCCCAGCATCTCCGCGGCAGGGTACCCCAGGATGCGCTCCGCGGCCGTGCTGACATACACCACGCGCCCGCCTTCGTCTGTTACCACCACGATAGTTTGGATGAGGGTGAGAAATCTAGGGGCTAGACTGGGATCGAGCGAGGAAACCGAGGTCTCGCGTCCTGGGTCTGCTTTGGTTTGCTCGGCCATTTTCGAGCCCGCAAGTCTCCCTCGGTTCCCCTTCACAGGAGGAAATTGCAGTGATCTATGTCAACCTGGCAGGTGACTATTTACATGAAATCAGGTCTTGGCGGCAACTGGGACTACGCTGGCGCGCAACTCCTCGACAATCTCTTTGGCCGCCTCGCGCGCCTCTTCGAATTGGTTCGGCTCGAAAGATATGGCGCCCACTCGCGCGTGGCCGCCGCCGCCATAGCGTTCACAGATTTTGGCCAGATTCACCATTCTCTCGCTGTTAGCCCAGGGATTGGAGCCCACCGACACCTTGGTGCGGAAGCTGCTCCGGCTCAGCCCCACGCTGTAGATGGTCTCCGGATAGAGGTAGTAGGGAATGAACTTGTTGTAGCCCTCCAGGTCCTGGTCGGTGACGTCGAAATACACGGTTCCCCGCTCGTACTGGCTGCGCTCGCGCAAGATCTCGATCGACTGCTGGTGACGCGCAAGCAGCGGTGGAATCCGCTCTCCGACGAACGGCTGCACTACGATCTCCGCCAGCGGCCGCGTGGCCAGCAGAGGTATCAGCTGCGGGATAAAATTCCCATCCTGCGTGGACTCGATCACCATGGTCAGCTTCATCGCCGGCTCTTTCATTTCAACGGCAGTCCGGGCATCGGGATACAGGGCGCCATCAATGATGTCTGCCCAGCGAATGACTTCGGCGACGGGGCGAGGGTCGAAGCCGAATACCCGCTCCGTGGTCTGGGCGATGAAGCTGGTGCAGGACTTGAAATCGGGATCGTAGAACTTCTTGCCGCCGTGGTCGTTGCGGAAATGGTCTGCGTCCTGAGAAGTAAGAAAGGCGCTCTGATGGTGGTCGAACCACCAGGTGATTCTTGGAGAACTGGAATACTTGAAGTCGAGGATGGCGTTCTCGTCGCCGTCGAATTGGCTTTTGTCAAAAAGCGCACCGGCGCGATGCACCAGGCCGGTGTAAACGAATTCGGCGTCCTTACGGATGCGCTCCCGGTAGAAGCGGGAAAAGACAGCTGCCGAGCAGGCCCCATCGAAACACTTGTCGTGATAAAAGACGCGAACCCTCACTCTCAACCTTTCCCATCGTTACAGCGGCTGCAGGACAAAGCCAACCAGAATGGCGACCCGCTGCGGGATTGTCAAGGCATGAGAGCGGCCCGGGAGGAGCCGTTTGCCTTCGGCGATGGAGACGATAACCCGCCAGATTAGGAGAGTGGACTAACAGCCGGGCATCGGTTCACCGTCACGGGCGTGACCAGGCACTCCCGGGCGGCGCTTGCTATCAAGCAACCCGAACGCCATCCTAGACGACCTGTTTCGCTTCGCCCTTCCTGCGGCAGTCTTCGCAGACTCCGTAGATCTGGAAGGTATGGCGCGTGGGCGTGTAATGGTGCTTGCGCCCGATCTCTTCCTCCAGCCGGCTCAACTCGGGGGAAAAGAACTCTACCGAACTGCCGCACTCGGTGCACACCATGTGATGGTGGCTGCGGCGGTTGTACTGGTGCTCATAGCGGGAGATGCCGTCGTGAAATGCCACTTCGCTGGCCAGCCCGCATTCGGTAAACAATTTGAGCGTGCGATAGACCGTGGTAAATCCGATCTTCGGGTCCTTCTTCTTTACCAGGCGGTGCAGTTCCTCGGTGGAGAGATGATCCCGGGTCTCCAAGAACGTCTTCAGGATGGCATCGCGCTGCTCGGTGTGCTTCAGGCCGACCCGCTTGAGGTGGCGGTGAAGGATATCGGAGGCTTCGCGCAACATCGCGCGCGAGATCGAGGGCTGATCGTCGATTCGCTTGGGCAGCATGGCGTGACGCTTGGGCGGAGATGCCGGCGAAGTGCGTTCTGACGCGCTCCGCGCCTGTTCTCAGCATATCACCGGCTCGCCAGAGCTTTCACGAAATTCACCCTCGCCTCCATTTGCGCCCGGCTGCGTCCGCACTACAATGTCAGCTTTGCTCTATCTATGGAAACCCAAAGCGTAGCTACCCTGCCCCGCAAGTCTTCTCATCCTGCGCTTCGAGCCCTGTTGATCCTGCTGGTGCTGGCAGGATTGGGCGCCATAGGCCTGGGATTGTGGGCCTATTCCGCGGCCCGCGCTTCCCTGCCCCAGATCGACGGGACGATTGCGGTCGCCGGCCTGTCGGCGCCGGTCAAGCTAGTGCGCGACCGCCAGGGCGTGCCGCATATCACCGCCGCCAGCGTGGAGGACCTGATCTTCGCCCAGGGCTACGTTACCGCGCAGGACCGGCTGTGGCAGATGGATGTTACGCGCCGCTATGCCGCCGGGGACATGAGCGAGCTGCTGGGCAGAAACCTGCTCGTGCACGACCGCCGCCAGCGCGTCTTGGGGCTGCGTCACTACGCTGCCGCCGCGGTGGCTGCCGCGCCGGCCAGTGTTCGGGGTTACACGGAAGCCTATGCGCGGGGAGTGAACGCATTCATTGATACCCACCGTGATCAGCTCACGCCCGAGTTTCGCTTGCTGCATTACTCGCCCGCTCCCTGGAAGGCCGAGGACTCCCTGCTGGTAGGCGAGAACATGCATCAGCTGCTCAATTTCTACTGGGTGGACGAGATGCTGGCGCGGGAGCGCGTGGCCAGCAAGCTGGGACCGGAGCTGGCCGCCGAGCTCTACCCCAACTCGTCGTGGCGCGATCATCCACCCGGTGCCGACGCTCATAGTCTGGAGGAGGAGCCGGGCAAATCGCCTTCTGCTCCTCGAGAGGCTGCCCCGGTCCCGCGCGCCGCCTTCGACACCCCTTGGTTCGCTGACCCTGAGCTTGTGCCCGGTTCCAACAACTGGGTGGTCTCAGGAGCACACACCGCATCCGGCAAGCCGCTGCTCTCAAACGACATGCACCTGCCGCATCAGATTCCCAACGTCTGGTACGAAGCTCACCTCGAAGCGCCGGGCATAAATGTCACCGGCGTCACACTGCCCGGTGTCCCCTTTGTGATCGTCGGCCACAACCAGCGCATCGCGTGGGGTTTCACTAATCTTGGCCCAGCAGTGACAGATCTGTTCGTGGAAAGTTTCCGCGATGACGGCCAGTACCTCACCCCGGAAGGTTGGAAGCAGCCCGAGCATCGCCAGGAGGTAATCCACATCAAGGGTGAGCCTGACGAAACCCTGGACGTAGTCACCACCCGCCATGGTCCCATCATCACTCCGGTGCTGCCCGGCGAATCGCGCAAGCTGGCGCTCAAATGGGTGCTGTACGATCCCGCGGCCGTTCAGGGCTCGTTCTACCAAATCAACACCGCCCAGAACTGGCCGCAATTCCTGCAAGCCTTCTCACAATTCGGGGGACCGTCTCAAAACGTGGTTTACGGCGATGTGGACGGCCACATCGGCTACCACGCGACCGGTTTGATTCCGATCCGCGCCTCCGGAACCAACATTGCGCCGGTCTCCGGGATCGACAATTCCCATGAGTGGACCGGCTATGTTCCCTTCGACAAGCTGCCCTGGGTGTTTGATCCCCCGTCCGGGATTCTCGCCACCGCCAATGGCCGCATTACCCCCGATGGCTATCCCTACTATCTGAGCGGCGAGTGGGGTGGACCGCAACGGACGGAGCGCATTTACCACGTGCTGCAGTCCGGCAAGAAATTCACCGCCGCCGACATGCTCGCGCTCCAGACCGACATCTGTTCCGACTTTGATCACTTCCTGGCCGAGCGCCTGGTGTACGCCGTCGATCACAATGCCAAAGCGTCTCTCCGTGCGCGTCAGGCAGCCGACATTCTGCGTGCCTGGGATGGCCGGGTCACCGCCGATTCGGTTGCCCCCAACCTGACATTGAGCGGCCGCCGCCAACTGACTCGCATGATCCTGGAATCGCGCTTAGGTGCGGCTCCGGAAGAAGACGACCCTGTTGTCGGCTGGCGGGATTATCACTGGTTCATGTCTTCGGTCTGGCTGGAGACTTTACTCATGCACCAGCCGCAGAAGTGGCTGCCGCCCAACGTATCCACCTATGACGAACTGCTTGCGGCAGCGGTAGAGGCCACGGTCCAGGGGGCGCGGCCTCCCAAGGACCTGAATTCCTGGCATTGGGCAGAGCGCATGGCGCTGGCGCCCAGCCATCCCATCTTTGGCAGCCTGCCCTTCGTCAAGCATTGGGCCGGACCGGGCCGCCATGTGCAATCCGGCAACGGCTTCACGGTGAAACAGGTGGGGGCGGCCTTTGGCCCTTCTGAGCGCTTCACGGTGGACTTCTCCAACCTGGATGCCTCCACTCTCAACATCGTGAACGGCCAATCCGGCCACATCCTCAGCCCACACTTCAATGACCAGTGGAACGCCTGGTACAGCGGGACGACCTTTAATCTGCCTTACTCGGATGCAGCCGTGGCGCAGGCGAAGGAACACGAGCTCATGCTGACGCCTGCCAGGTAGGAGACGCGAGGAAGATGTACGGCGGAAGGCAGAAGGCTGCGCAGGTTTCGCGCTGCTAGTCCGGATTCTTCACATCGACGGCCTGCCCCAGGATGTCCACTTGGTGCTTGTTGTCCAAAGGCACGCTCGAGTTTAGGTCGTACACGAGCAGCTTTCCCCCTTCCACCACGTACACCACGTTGCGTTTGTCGATCGCAATGAAGCCGGTCACGTCCCCCGGAGTGCAGAAGAGCGATGCCGCCACAACGCACGGGGCGATGATCGCCGTCTGCGCTCCCGTGTCCAAGACCGTCAGGCACTGCGGGGTCGTGCAGGTGCGGGCCCCGATGTAGAGCTTAGTGTTGATCAGCAGCATGCGGTTGTGAAAACCATCGCTGACGGCAACCCCGGACTTGGAGACGCTCAGGCTGCTGGTGTTCACGATGTCCAGCTTGCCGGCCGTACCCGCGGTGCCGGCCACGTAGAGATTGCCGGCGCTGTCCACCGCCACGCCATA
>DATHDM010000283.1:0-13958 GCA_035319065.1 Terriglobales bacterium | reverse complement strand
ACGGAGTCAAGCCGGTCGTGATTGCGGTGGTTCTGCAGGCGCTGTGGGCCCTGGGACCCACGGCAGTGAAATCGAGGTTCCTTGGCCTGGTGGGAGCATGTTCAGTCGCATTGGCATTTCTGGGCGTGCACCCGCTGCTGTTGCTGCTGGTGGCAGGCGCAACAGTTTGCCTGATGGAGATGGGTGCATCGCGCCTGTGCATCTCTCCGCTGCCGCTCTCTGCCGCTCCCGCGGCGGCCGTAGCCGGCGCAGTGTCTTCGTTCAGTCTAGCTTCACTATTTCTCGTGTTCCTGAAGGTCGGCGCAGTCGTATTTGGAAGCGGTTATGTTCTGCTGGCATTTCTTCGCGCCGACCTGGTCGTACATCGCGGTTGGCTTACGGACGCGCAGCTTATCGATGCCGTGGCGGTGGGCCAGGTAACGCCGGGCCCGGTATTTACCACCGCGACCTTTGTCGGCTACCTTCTGGGAGGCGCAAGGGGCGCGGTGGTTGCCACCGTGGCTATCTTCCTGCCGGCATTTCTGTTGGTCGCCGCAAGCGGGCCGCTGATCCCGCGAATCCGCAAGTCGAAAGTCGCAGGGGCTTTCCTGGATGGGGTGAACGTGGGATCGCTGGCGCTGATGGCCGAAGTCACCTGGCAACTGGGGCGGGCGTCCCTGGTCGATCTGGTGACAACGGCTCTGGCCGTCGCTTCTGCAATTGCGCTGCTGCGCCTGCGCTTGAGCTCAGCCTGGCTGATATTGATGGGGGCAGTTGTGGGAATGGTGACGCGGGGGTTTCATCACGGCCTCTAGCGCCGGCGCAGTGCGGATCTCGGCGGGAAGAGAATGAGGGACCTGCGCGTGGGCCAGAAATCAGGCCTGCAAGAAGTGAAGAGGAGAGTAGCGATGACGAATGGTGGAAAGTTGAAGGTGACGATCGGGTCGGATCGGGAGATCGTCATAACGCGTGAATTTGATGCGCCGCGCGCGCTGGTATTTGACGCCATCACCCGGCCGGAACTGCTCAAGCAGTGGTTAGTCGGTCCGGAGGGCTGGTCGATGGTGATCTGCAAGGTGGATCTGAAGGTGGGCGGCAGTTACCGCTACGTGTGGCGTCACACGAAAGGAACGGAGATGGGGATGGGCGGCGTCTACCGGGAAATCGTCGTTCCCGAACGGCTGGTGGCCACGGAGAAATTCGACGAATCGTGGTATCCGGGGGAGGCGGTGGGCACCATGGTGCTGGTGGAGCATGGGGGCAAGACGACGCTAACGCAAACGGTGCGCTACGAGTCGCGCGAAGCTCGCGATGGGGTGCTGCAGTCACGGATGGAGGAGGGCCTGGCGGCGTCCTATGACAGGCTGGCGACGCTATTGACGTCGGGGAAATCGCGGGAGATGGGGAATGAAGGGGCGAGGGCATCGTGAGCCCGGCGCAAGCCCCGCGTCATTGTGGGCGCAGCATTGGAGCCGTTCTCGCCGGCGTGGCAATCGGGATCGTCGAGGCGCCCCGGATATAACTTGCATTTCGCAAGTTATTTCGATAAGGTATCGGTCATGGCGAGGAAGGGCCACTGGAAGCGCCGGTCGGGGTGTCCGGTGAGCATTTCGCTTGAGAGGTTTGGAGACCGCTGGTCGCTGTTGATCATCCGCGATCTCATGGTGCGCGGGCTGCGCAACTTCAAGGAATTTCAGGAGTCGGGGGAGGGGATTGCAACCAATATTCTGACAGACCGTCTAGGCAAACTCGAGTCGGCCGGGATCGTCGCCTCGGAGGCGGAGGCCAGCGATGGCCGTCGGGTGAATTATCGGCTGACGCAGAAGGGAATCGACCTGGCGCCCGTGCTTTTGGAGTTGCTGATCTGGGCGGCGCGCCACGAAGACACAGCGGCCCCTTGCAGGTTCATGGAGAAGCTCAGCAAGAACCGTGAGCAGGTTCTGGCTGAGGTGCGGCGCCGATGGAAGGAGCGCGACCCAACGCCTCTGCTGCCGGATTTTGGAGAGAGGCGCGGGGCGCGCGGTACGGCACGAAGCCGGAAGTTGACCTGACCGAGTTGTGGGGTAAGAGCCGTTTCGAAAACGCTGCTTTCCAATAACATCCATAAATTTCGACCAACATTCAGGAGGAACGACGTGAAGAAGGTCTCGCTATTGTTAGGCGCTGTTTTGCTGGTAAGCACCATAGCCCTTGGCCAGACGCTTAGTGCTGCGGATCGAGAGCGGGCGGAGAAGTACCTGGAGCAGACTCGCGACGGCGTGATTGCCGCGACCAGGGGTCTGAGCGACGCACAATTGAAGTTCAAGCCGGCGCCGGACCGCTGGTCGGTGGCGGAGACGCTGGAACATATCTGCCTGGTGGAGGATTTCATTTTTCAAAATGTGACGGAGAAGGTCATGAAAGCGCCGGCAGGAGCCGCCGATCGCGATACAGCGAAGAGCGATGCCATGGTTTTGAACATGATTCCGGACCGCAGCCACAAGGCACAAGCGCCCCCCGAGGCAGTGCCAACGGGCCGGTGGACGGCTGCCGAGAGCCTGCAACACTTCCAGCAGAGCCGCGCCAAAACCATTGCGTTTGTGGATTCGACGCCGGATTTGCGCGCGCATGTCGCACCCAGTCCGCTAGGCCCGCTGGATGCCTACGAGTGGGTGCTGTTCATGGGGGCCCACAGCGAGCGGCATACCAAGCAGATCCTGGAAGTGAAGGCGGATCCCAACTTCCCCAAGAACTGAAGCGGGGCCATGGCACTGTAGCAGAACAGCTTCGGCGGCATTATGAAGGTTGTGCTTCAACTGTCGAATCGGTTCTGCTTCGCGCGTCGTACAGGCAGCCCGGAGATGGAGGAGCGTGGATGAAGTACATGTTGCTGATCTACGGCGAAGAGGGGGCGTGGAACGAGGCTGAGCGGGAAGAATGCTTCATCGCGTCAACTGAGCTCGCACATCAGCTCAGGACCGCGGGCAAGTATCTGGGAGCTTCTCCCTTGCAACCGGTGGCAACGGCAACCAGCGTCCAGGTGCGCAACGGCAAGCCGTTTGTGACCGACGGCCCCTTCGCCGAGACCCGGGAGCAGCTGGGGGGCTACTTCCTGGTGGATGCCAGGGACCTGGACGAGGCGATCGAGATTGCCGAGCGGGTTCCGGGGGCGCGCAAAGGCACGGTCGAGATCCGTCCGGTAAAGGAGATCCCCGGACTGCCGGCACTGTAGGTTGCGGTCGAGAAGAAAATCGTCGCGCTCGCGTCGATCTGGCAATCCTGGTGCGTCTTATGGTTGACGCCAGGAATGGGCGTCGCAAATCCGGTTCGAAATCCATAAGGAGGACAACATTGATGCGAGTGATAGTGGCGGTGAAAGCGACAAAGGAAACGGAAGCGGGAATCCTGCCGGACGAGAAGATTTTCACGGAGATGGGGAAATACAACGAAGAGCTGGTGAAGGCGGGCGTGATGCTGGCGGGCGAGGGACTGCAGCCGAGTTCGAAGGGCAAGAAGGTCACGTTCTCGGGTGGGAAGGTGAGCGTGGTCGATGGGCCGTTCACGGAGACCAAGGAGCTGATTGCCGGCTTCTGGCTGTGGCGCGTGAAGTCGATGGAGGAAGCGATCGAGTGGATCAAGCGCAGTCCGTTCAAGGAGGGCGCGGTTGAAATTCGCCCGGTTTACGAGGCGGATGACTTTGGCCCCGCGTTGACGCCTGAGCTGAGGAAACGGGAAGAGCGCATGCGTGCGGAGATCGCAGCGAGGAGGTAGTAGCAGGGCGTTGCGCGGCAGCGAGCCGGCAAGCACAGCCGGTCGAACCGAAAGGGGGCGTTCCAGTGAATCATCTCAAGAAGGGAGAGTGTCATGGGTAAGGCCGTAGTTCATTGGGAGCTGATGTCAAAGGATCCGGCGAAGGTAGCTGCTTTCTACGAGAAGATCTTCGGCTGGAAGGTGCAGCACATGCCGGAGTTGAACTACCGGCTAGTGGAGACCGGGGGCGAGGGCGGCATCAACGGCGGCATTCTGAAGCCGGAGCTTCCGGAGCCCTGGCCGGCTGGCGTCATGTTATACATTGCCGTGGACGACCTGGGGGCGTATCGGAAGCGGGTGGTCGCGGAGGGCGGAAAAATCTGCGTCGAAGAGCAAGAGGTGCCCGGCATGGGTTCCTTCACTCTGTTTAACGATCCGGAAGGCCGGCTGATGGGATTATGGAAGAACAAGATGTAGCAGGGAGGAGAGGAGAATGAGCAAAGTAAGGGTACTGGTCGGCACGCGCAAGGGCGCGTTCGTGCTGACCTCGGACGGGAAGCGGGAAACGTGGGAGGTCAGCGGCCCTCACTTTGCGGGATGGGAGATTTATCACGTGAAGGGATCGCCCGCCGCCCCGGAGCGCTTGTATGCATCGCAGTCCAGCGGCTGGTTTGGGCAGCAGATCCAGCGGTCCAACGACGGCGGCACGAGCTGGGAGCCGGTGGGAAACAAGTTTGTGTACGAGGGAGTTCCGGGAACCCACCAGTGGTACGACGGCACGCCTCATCCCTGGGAGTTCAAGCGGGTATGGCACCTGGAGCCGTCGCTCAGCGATCCGGATACGGTGTACGGCGGGGTGGAGGACGCCGCCATCTTCCGCACCCAGGATGGCGGACAGAGCTGGCAGGAGCTTCCTGGCCTGCGCGGACACGGCTCAGGGCCGAGGTGGCAGCCCGGGGCCGGGGGCATGTGCCTGCACACCATCATCATCGATCCCAAGAATCCGCAGCGGATCTTCATCGCTATTTCGGCTGCGGGAGCGTTTCGCACCGACGACGGCGGCCAGAGCTGGAAGCCGATCAACCGCGGCCTGCATTCGCAGTACATCCCTGACCCCACGGCGGAGGTCGGCCACTGCGTTCACCACGTGGCCATGCACGGTTCGCGCCCCGACGTGCTGTTCATGCAGAAGCACTGGGACGTGATGCGCAGCGACGACGCGGGCGAATCGTGGACGGAGGTCAGCGGCAACCTGCCCACTGATTTCGGCTTCGTGATCGATGTGCACGCGCACGAGCCCAACACCATATATGTGGTTCCCATCAAGAGCGATGGCGAGCACTATCCGCCGGAGGGAAAGCTGCGCGTGTATCGCAGCCGCACCGGAGGAAACGAGTGGGAAGCGCTCACCAAGGGATTGCCGCAGAGCAACTGCTATGTCAACGTGCTGCGCGACGCCATGGCGGTGGATGCGCTCGACAAATGCGGCGTGTATTTCGGCACCACCGGCGGGCAGGTGTACCTGTCGGCCGACGCCGGAGACAACTGGGCGCCCATCGTGCGCGATCTTCCGGCGGTACTTTCGGTCGAGGTCCAGACGTTGTCATGATCCGGGTGGTGCTTCCCACGCATCTGCGCACGCTGGCGAAGATCGGCGGCGAGGTGAAGCTGGAGGTAGGGGGCCGGGCGACGCAGCGCTCGGTCCTCGACGCATTGGAGGCTCAGTATCCGATGCTGCGCGGCGCCATCCGCGACCACGTAACGCAGCAGCGGCGGCCATTTCTGCGCTTCTTCGCCTGCGAGCAGGATCTCTCGCACGAGCCACCCGACACACCGCTGCCGGATGAGGTTGTGTCGGGCAAGGAGCCGCTGCTCATCATTGGAGCGATTGCGGGGGGATAAGCCATGCGCCTGCTGTCCCGCTTCACCCCGTGTGTCCTGGCCGGCGCTTTGTTGATGGCCCAGGGGCAGCCGACTCCTGATGGGTCGATCCAGGCCAGGAACAAAGCTGTGGCCATGCGCGTATTTGATGAGATTTTCAACCAGGGAAAGTTCCAAGTGGCTGACGAAATCTACGCGCCGGATTTCCAAAACCACGGACTTCACCGATCGGTGGACCTGAAAACAGACCAGGGGGCAGTGCACGCTGAAAAGAAGGCATTTCCAGACCTCCGGATGAGCGTCCAGGAAATGGTCGCGGAGGGAGACAAGGTGGCTGTGCCATGGACATTTCAAGGGACCCATACCGGCTCCGGCTATGAAGGTCTTCCTCCCACCGGAACAAGGGTGGAGGTTCGTGGCATCACCATTTGGCGAATCGTGGACGGACGGATTGTGGAGGAGTGGTCCAGCTTCAGTGAAACGGGGGCCTACATCCGAATGTTTGCCCATCTGAAGTGGTGGTTGGTGTTTGCGGGGTTGCTTGTCATCATCCTAGTGATCGCTATCGAACGTCTTGTCTGGAGGATGGTCAGGAAAATGTTCGCCTATCGGCAGCTCAACGAAACCTCAATCGGGGACCGATGATTGGCGTAACATCCCCGTTACACTCATTGATCACACTATGGGCGTCTTTGCTTTGCGCAGTTCTTGCTCTCCTCCGTCCCTCACGCACCTAGGCTCAGCTTCCAGACCCTTCTTCGGTCGCATTACCCGGTTCGTGGTAGGGTGAAACGATCTGCACCAGGTTGCCTTGACGCACGGCAGCTGCGGCCAGGTTGCGCTCCCAGCGGAGCGCCTCGCGGACGCCGGGTCGGAAGTTTGCGGCGAACTTGCCCACACGGACCGACCCGCGTACCAGGTGGCCGACGGTGAGCGGCCCGGCTACTTTGCGGTGTCCGATCCAGTGGAGTGCGGAACTGATGGCGCATCCGCACCGGCTGCAGTCCGGATCGCCGCCAAAGATACACGGCTCCACGCGGGTGCGCAGATCGGCGGTGTAGTTCACCGACATCTTGGAAAAGATGCAGTCATCAGGGTCGCGAGGCGGAGCCAGCAAGGTGCGCGCGATGCCTTCATTGAAAAGGAACTTCGGGTAGCGACGGCGTAGTTCCGGCACCACACCGATGAGGCGATGGTAGTGTTCGGGCCGGAGCATCTCTGCGGTATCCTCGCCCCTCTGAGGCGAATACGTGCTGACCCAGATGAAGTTCACTTCCGGGCGTTGGCTCCAAAACTGTATGTACTCTTCCACGTAACCGTCGCGCTCCAACATGGGCCGGGTGATGGTCCAGTGCACATTGACGTCGCAGCCGGCGATATTGCGCAGGATGCGCTCATAGGTTGCGGGCTTGCGGCGGACGTCGTGATGCTCCGGCAGCCCGTCGACGGAGATAGTGACGCGGAAGTCTTTGAACCTCATCCAGCGCTCTGGAATAGGGATGACAGCGCTCGTCACCAGCATCACGAAAGTCCCCAATGCGGTGATGCGCGGGATCATCGTCTCCAGTTCCCGGTGCCGCATCATGGGCTCCCCGCCGACCAGCGAGACATGCAATGGGCGGTAGCGGCGGATCAAGTCCACAACCCGTTCCACCAGTTCGTCGCCCTTGAAGTCGCTAAGGTCGCGCAAGTTCGATCCGCCACCGATGTGACTATCTCCGTAGGCGTAGCAACCGGGGCAGCTCAGGGGGCACTCGCGGGTGATCTCGATGGACATCAGCGGCGAGCGGCCCGTCAAGATTCCACCCCAACCTTTCAACAGGTGTATGGCCCTAAGGCTGCTTTTCTTTTCCATGGGCAGCAATGCTCCTTGACCCGAGGCTTCTTTCTGACCTCAAGAATGGAAGCCATTGTACAAGCATCCGGCGGAACCCCGATTTGCCATCGGATTCGCCTCGATTCGTATCTCCTGTCCCCACCAGGTCGCGTAGTCGGCGGTAAGTCGCCATTGCACCAACTATGCGATAGGGTACGTCCCCCGGTTGGCCGTTGGCTTGGCTGTTCCGAAGTGTGAACGTCAGAGCTTTTGTGACAAGACTCCAGCAAAAACAGAAAGGCCGCCCCGCAGGGCGGCCTCGTAGGACTGGCACCGAGCAAGACTACCGGCGCAGCTTGCTGCGGGTAACTTTGACGAATCCGACCAGCCCAGCGCCGAGCAGGAGCAGCGTGGAAGGCTCGGGAACGGGTGTAAACGATTCGTCGTCGCCGCCAACGATAATCGTAAGACCGCTGGACGTTGTCGCAACGAAGGTGAGCACCATTGTCTCAGAGAAGGGCCCGTACAGGGACAGAGGGTTCGAATGTTGGCTGCTGCTCCCGTTTCCGGTGAAGGTCGCCGTACCCACCTTGGTGCAAGTCCCGCAAGTCGTGGTGAACAGACCATTACTGGAGTCAACGTAGGTTGTTGCCGTGAGCGTCCAACCGCTGGGGACTGTGGTGATTCCCCAACTGCTGTTAAAAACGCCGGCGCCGGCAGCAGGAATATTCTGGTCTGTGACGTAGAGGGTGAAAGTGCCGGCCCCGGTTGAGGACTCGAGTCCGCCATTGACGGTGAAATCAGGCGGGCTCGATCCGGCGTCGACACCCGTGACAGATTTCGCCGTGAACGCTCCCACGGTGGCACTGCTGAGAGTGGCGACCCCGCTGCCACTGGCTTCGTTTACGATGCTACCGCCGTTGACCTGGATTCCAATCGATATGGTGCCGGCGTAGGCTCCCGACGCCACCAGGAGGGAGCCGACGAGCAGCACAACCGAGGGAAGTAGTTTCTTTCTCATGTGATTTGTGCTCCAACCACGTTAGTGATCAGCCATAGCGCAAGGGTAGCCGCTCGCCACAACAGCGCGCGCCGGGCGGAGTTGGCAGTTGGACCCGTGGAGTAGGTAAGGGGGTGTTTGCTTTGTTTGGGTAACTAAGGACCGCGGGAAACGGCTTCGCCGTCCCGGGTTAGCAGGGATGCCCTACACAGGCGGCCTTCGTGGATGACGGACAGCCTGGGTTCGCCCGAACCCGCGCATCTTATCTCTCTTTCAGTCCTGCAAGATGAAAATTTGATGAAAAGAAATAGAAGCATCGTTCGCTGGGACTGGTGGCTGAGCCATCGGCCTGCGCAACCCTGCAGGCGCATCATCCTGAGCGCAGTGAAGGGTGGGTCACGATTCCGTCCGCACGGCCGAACCGATCTGCAGCGGATCTGCAACCGCTATTCAGCGCTACCAACCTTCGCTCCGGCGAAGGCGTACGCGCGGTAACAGGGTCCCGTGGAGCAGGTCGTCAGGCCTTCCGCGGGTCAAGCTTCAGTGGGTGATTCCAGGGCCCGCCCGCGGCGGTGACTGCTGCGTCCGATGTAGATGAAGGGATACTGGCGCAGCAAAGCCAAGTCTCGCGCGTTCGCCAAACGTTCGACTTCGCTCATCAGTTGGTCGACTTGCTCGGGTGGCATGTCTTTCGTGGCCTGCCAATATTCGTAGGGCAGGAACCAGATGCGTTTCTCATCTTCTGCCAGGACTGTCACGGGGACCTCTTTCCAAGTCTGCTCGGCAACCGCGTCCGCAGGGCCTTGCCTCATCGGATGGAAAACGGGGTAAGGGCAGCCGGCTTCGTTCTCCGTCACTCGGTTGGATAAGAGACAATTCCACGGCCAACGCGCAAAGGCCGGTACATATTGGGAACTGATTGAGCGGGAAGACCCTGAGACATCCAGAATGTTGGTCGAGTGCAACCGGAGGAGGCAGCAGGCGCGCAGGCGGTCGATTGGCAAAAAATTGGCACGGCACGGGGCGTGACGACACTACCGTGCCGGAGGCAGCCCCATCTTCTCTACCACGGCTTGGTAGCGGGGTTCGGAGTGCAGGAAATCAAAACTCGGGTCGCTTTGGATGCGCACCAAGAAAGGTGCACGTTCCTTGTAGGCCTCCTCCAGGTAGTGGAGTGCCTCGTCCTTGCGGTTCAGGCTGGCGTACAAATCGGCCATGCTGAGCGCTGGGACGTACTGCTTGGTAGCCTTTTTCGTGAGTTCGCTGAGTTGCCACTCGAGTACAGCTCTGAATCCGCCCCTCTCGAAAGATTTTTGTAGCGCCGGAGCAAGTGCCTTCCCACTCGATAGTTGCAAGGAGGTTTCCCATTCCTGAACGGCTTCTTTATCCATGGCCTTGAATCGATAGGCATGGCTGAGGGCTTCGTGCAGGTCAGCGTTGTCGGGTTGGGCTTGGCTTCGCAGGCGAGCTTCGTTCAGAGCAGCGTCAAATTGGCGCGCCCGTAACAACGCGTATACGAGCGCCCAGGGACGAGCGAGGGGATCCACTCCATCGATTTTTTCTGCTCCTCTATGGCTTCGTTGGTACGGTTCAAAGTGTCCAGGATGTACCCGCGGAAATGGTGCCCTTCGGCAAAATTCGGATTGAGTTCGACTGCCCGCGCGGATTCTCGCTCGGCTTGTTTCAACTCCCAGCGACAGAAGTAGGCTGCGGCCATGGTGTTGTGCCCCTCAGGGAGGGAATCGTCCAGCGTGACCCCCTTGCGGGCTGCCGCTTCTCCCAGCGGCACGACATCAGCCGGACGAGAACCTCCCAAAACTGCAGACTGGAAATAATAGTCGGCTAAACCGCTCCAAGCCGCGGCATAGTCGAGTTGGAGGTCAATCGCCTTCTGCAGGTAGTTCCGGATGTCTTCTTCTCTGCCCGAAGTAAACCAGTAATAGCGTCCCATCAGGTAGGCATCGCGTGCTTCCGGACTAATGCGACGCTCTGGCCGGGGCGCGGTTGTGGTGGTCAATCCGACCTGACGAGCGATGGTTCGCGCGAGTTCACTTTGCAGAGAAGCCAGATCGTTCAGATCGCGGTCGTAGCTCTCGGCCCACAGGTGCCTCTCGTGAAGCGCGTAGATGAGTTGCGCGTTAAGGTGAATCCGATTACCGGAGCGTTCGACTGAGCCTTCCAGGATGCCGTCTACGCCGAGTTCGCGTGCGACCTCGACGAGGGGGCGGTGAACCTTCTTGTATTGCATCACCGAAGTGCGGGATATGACCCGCAACTCTGGATTCTGGGCGAGTCGGGTGATGAGTTCATCGGTCATTCCGTCGGAAAAGTATTCCTGATTGGGATCAGCGGATAGATTTTCGAACGGCAGGACAGCGAGTGACTTGATAGTTGGCGCCTGCTCGGATGCTCGGCTCTCGCTCACCTTTCGAACCAACGGCACGGCCGCCAGCGACGCCACCGCCAATATCAGGGTCGCCAGAACGATTTGCGCCCGGATACCTGTTCGCTTCTCTGTGCCAAAATTTTCACTCTGGACAGTCGTCGCAGGTTGGGCCTTCGCATTCTCAATCTCCTCCGCGAGAGGGGATTGTGCCAGCGGTTCGGCGGACATGCGACGGTCAGACCACTCCAGTTTTCCGATAAAGCGATACCCGCGACGCGGAATCGTCTCAATCCAGCGGGGGGTTGCGGCCGAATCGCAAAGGCAATCTCGCAGCCGTTGTACCACCGAGTTCAACCCGTGATCGAAGTCAACGAAGGTGTCAGCCGGCCATAATTTGGTTCGCAGGTCCTCACGGGCCACCATTTCTCCGGGGTTCTCAAGCAACATGCAAAGGATCTGGAAGGCCTGCCCGCCAATCTTTACGCGGTTGCCGAACTTGCGTAGTTCGCCCGAGCGAAGGTCCAGCTCATAGGGACCAAACACCGCAATTCGGCAAGTCGTGTTCATCGGCAGAAGTGCAGGGAGGAGGGCGACCACCCCAGGAAAGCGGAAATATTCTCTCCTCAGTTTCCACACGGGTCAAGCAAATGCGCATCGACGTTGGCCTAACCCTCGTGTTGGCAAAGGGTTGCACAATGTTTGGTAAATGTTCCGCCTGTGAGCCGTTTTGCATTGTTCCGGCGATGGCGTGCGGCGAAAAAGGCACCGTGCGACACCAATTCTCGGATGGCAAAAGGAGATCCCATGAAACCAGCGTTCCGCAGATTGACCTTCGCGTTTGTTTTGGCCTGCATGCTTGCGGCTACGGCCCACGCTGCGTGCAGCGACTGGAATAAGCGTGCAGCAACCCTTCGCCGGCAGGCTTGGCCAGGCTCATCGTTTGACCCATCTTCGCTGCTCCTGGTTGACGACGAGAAAGATCCAATCGTAGGCATGTGGCACGTAACATTCACGGCTGAGGGGAACGAGCCTGGACCTCCGGATAACACACCCATCGACAATGCGTTGGTCACCTGGCACAGCGATAGAACGGAGCTGATGAATTCTGCCCGGCCTCCTCAAGACGGAGACTTCTGTATGGGTGTCGGGAAAAAAACCGGGAAAAAACAGATACAAATTGAATCACATCGCGTGGTTCGCTAACGACACGACAAACGCTCCATCCGGTATCGGCAATCCCGCTGGCCCAACTCGCATTTTTGAGGTAGTAACGTTGAGCCCAGATGGCAAGCATTACACTGGAACCTTCACTTTGGACGCCTACGATACCTCAGGCACCCACGTTGCTCACATTGTCGGTGCGATTTCAGCTACACGCATCGATTTGGATACAACGGTGCTCGATCTGCTCTGAGATAAAGTCCCACTTCTCGAGAATCCAGACCGAGCGTTGCGACGATGGCTGGTTTGGCGCCCCAGGTTCGCGCTTCCATGGCACTAACCTGGGGCCGGCACTAACGGCTTCGTTGTTCAGTAGTCCTGTCCGAAAACCGCGCGCCTCGTCGCTGCCTCGATGATCGCTGCTGTCCGTCTCGCCCGAGACCTTGCCCTAAAACAAGGTCACTATCACCCTCAACGAGTACTTCAGTAATCTCGATCTAACTACCTGCAAATACGAGAATCCAGGCTTCGACAACGATCTGAGTCGAAAATCGATATCCGCTGGCAAAGGGGAGCATGAGTCACGGTAACTCCCCAACAGGGGATATGCAAAATGAGGTGGAATGTGAAATTTCCCACGAACCGCACGAAGACGGTGTTGCTGACTGCCACCATGACCGCCATGCTGAGTGTCTCGGCTCTTGCCCAGCAGGAAGTCATGCCCGACGTGTTCGAAACTCCGCCGGCGCCCATTTCGGCAGAGCAACGGTCGAACAAGGTCGCCAATGTGAAGAGGACGAGCAACCAGCAGGACGCGCAGAAGACAAAGCGCAACAATCGCACCGCGAGCAACGCCAAGGCCGATGCCAACCAGTCGGCTCAGGGTAAGGCCGCGCTGGTCAAGGTTACCTACTAGGGCGAATATCGCAGAAGTGGCGGAGTGGGACCCGGATTGCCGGGGGCTAAGGTAGCGAGTCGATCGAGGGCGGCCGCACATCCAAGGGGTGGGACGGAGGGCGGCCATGTCCATTCGACCGATCAAGCGGCTCATCAAGGCGAAGCCCACCCTGGAGGGCGCAGGCGTGCACCTGCGCCGCGCATTCGGCTTCGGAAACACCAAGGATTTCGATCCCTTTCTGCTGCTCGACGACTTCCGCAACGACGTGCCGGAAGACTACCTGGCGGGGTTCCCCTGGCATCCGCACCGCGGAATTGAAACCATCACTTACGTGCTGGCGGGCAGCGTGGAACACGGCGACAGCCTGGGAAACAGCGGCGCCATCGCCGCCGGTGACGTGCAGTGGATGACCGCGGGCAGCGGCATCATTCACCAGGAAATGCCCAAGGGGGACCGCAGCGGGCGGATGCACGGATTCCAGCTCTGGGGAAATCTCCCCGCATCGCTGAAGATGACCGCGCCGCGCTACCAGGAGGTGAAGTCGCGCGAGATCCCGGGGGTTACCGATGATGACGGCACGCATGTGCGCGTGGTGTGCGGAGAGTTCTGGGGAAAGAAGGGGCCGGTGGATGGCGTGGCGGCCGATCCAATCTACCTGGATGTATCGGTGTCGCCGCGGAAGAGAAAGGTACTGCCGGTCGAGACCACCCGCCATGCCTTTGCCTACGTTTTCGCGGGCAGCGGGAAGTTCTGCAATGCTTCCGGCCCGCTGGCTGTGCCCACGGAGGCCGTGCAGTGGCTGGATACGGCGCCTCCGGTCGAAGCCGACAACCGCTCGCTCGTACTGTTTGAGCGGGGTGACGAGGTTTCGGTCCAGGCGGGCGAAGACGGGATTCGATTCCTGCTGGTCTCAGGAAAACCGCTAGAGGAGCCGGTCGCGTGGTATGGTCCCATCGTGATGAACACCCAGGAGCAGCTGCGGCAGGCTTTCACGGAGCTGCAGGAGGGAACGTTTCTGAAGGACAGAAAGTGAGAGCCCCGGCAGCGAGGCTATCAGCTGGTTTTGAGGCAAACCTGCGTGGATGGCGATTGTGCCGGCGGGGGCCCG
>DATHDM010000282.1:0-2627 GCA_035319065.1 Terriglobales bacterium | reverse complement strand
GTAGGCCGCGTCGAGGGTTGCTAGTTCGAGAGCGATCTCGCACATGGTCTGGCAGAAGAACGCCATCCAGGCGGTGCCGTCCGCCTGCTCCAGGTAGCCTCCCGTCGGCAGCGGGGAACTGCGGTCGAAGACCCCGATGTTGTCCAGTCCGAGGAAGCCGCCCTCGAAGACGTTGCGCCCCTCGCAGTCCTTGCGGTTCACCCACCAGGTGAAGTTCAAAAGCAGTTTCTGGAAGGCGTGCTTGAGGAATTCGACATCTCCCTCGCCGCGGATTTCCCGCTCCAGGGTATACAGGTAGAACGTCGCCCAGGCGTGGACCGGGGGATTGACGTCCCCGAAATTCCACTCGTAGGCCGGAATTTGCCCGTTGGGGTGCAGGTATACCTCGTGCAGCATCAGATCCATTTGCTGCTTGGCAAAGTCGAGATCGACCATAGAGAGCGCGAGGGTGTGAAAGGCCAGGTCCCAGGCCGCATACCAGGGGTACTCCCACTTGTCGGGCATGGAGATAATGTCGTCGTTCACCATGTGAAACCACTGGCTGTTGCGAGTCCGGCTGACTTTTCCTGATACCGGGTCGACCCCGTGCTCATCCAGCCATTTCTCCAGGTCGAAGAAGTAGTACTGCTTCGTCCATAGCATTCCCGCCAGGGCCTGGCGCATCACGTTCTTCTGATCGTCGTTCAGCGCCGGAGGGGTGATGGAAGCGTAGAAGTCGTCCGCTTCCTTCAGTCGGCTGGCGAATGCGTCGTCGAAGTTGCGGCCAAACGGCTCGCCGTCGTGATACGTCCGGGAAAGCGCTGCCGGCGCCACGTTGGTGAGCCGCAGACACACCGTCCGGCTGCTCCTGGCGGCCACACTCAGATCATTATGCGCGGCCATCTTGGTCCCCACGTTTTGCGGATTGACCGCGCTGCGGTCGCCCTTGACGAGGTAGTTGTTGATCCCGTCTTTAACATATGGCGTGGCATTGGGCCGGTTGCAGATCCGTTGATTGTTGGTTTCGTTCTCGGTGAACAGCAGCGGCACATCCGCATCACAGTAGAAGAACCGCTCACCCAGCTCGGGGTGGCTGGCGCGAACCGTGGAGAACGATTTGCCGGATTCCAGTTGTCGCAGTTCCGGCTTGGTTTCCCTGCCTCCCCACGACCAGGTATTGCGATACCAAAGCGTGGGCAGCAGATGCAGGCTCGCCGACTCCGGGCCCCGGTTGTGGACCGTGATGCGAATCAGGATGTCTTCCGGCGATTGCTTGCCGTACTCCACAAACACGTCGAAGTAGCGATCATCATCGAAGACGCCGGTGTCCAGCAGCTCATACTCCATTTCCTTGCGCGATCGGGTGGTATTGGTCTTTACCAGGTCTTCGTAGGGGTAGGCCCGCTGCGGATACTTGTACAGGTACTTCATGTACGAGTGGGTGGGAGTGGAATCCACGTAGAAGTAGTATTCCTTGACGTCCTCCCCGTGATTGCCTTCGGCATTGGTGAGGCCGAACAGGCGTTCCTTGATGATGGGATCGGCTCCGTTCCACAACGCCAGGCCAAAACACAGCCGCTGCTTCTCGTCGGAGAACCCGGCCAGGCCGTCTTCACCCCAGCGATATGCACGGGAACGTGCCTGATCGTGGGTGAAGTAGCTCCAGGCATCCCCGTTGTCGCTGTAATCTTCGCGAACCGTGCCCCATTGCCGCTCGCTCAGGTAGGGGCCCCAGAACCGCCAGGCGACGCCGCGTTCGCGTGCTTCGTCGAGTCGCTTATGCTCTGCCGTCTCGCTCATACTCTTATCCCCTCAAGCTTGGTTAGCAGGTGCAGGCCGGAGGCTATGCCCGAGAAACCGGTGCCTCGACGCCCTGCTGGCGGTGAACGCGGGACTGGCCGCAACCCGCTGCACGACGCCGATTTTCGCGCGAACAAAGTTTATACAGCTTCTTGGCGTATGTAAGAGGAGCTTTGCCCGAAAGGAAAATCCCGTGCTCCAGATTTGCACCTTGGGCAAAGAAATTCAACTTCCTCCGGCAATCTCCGCGTGCGGGAACGGACTGGCTGATTTAAAGTTCAGCCTCCGCGTAGAGCCCGGAACGCTCTGGGGGACGCATGAAGAAGGGAATTCTCATCGCTCTGTTGATTTGGTTGGCCTTGATGTCGCTTACTGCCTGCAATAAGCAGCCCGCCTCGAGCGATGCTAGCCAGCAGCAGCAACAGCTGACCCAGCCTGGGCAGCAGGCGGCCGGCCAGCCGCCCGCGACCCCGGGCGGGGCGGGCAGCATGCCGCCCGGCGGTGAGGCCCCGCCGCCTGCCGCGGTGACCCAGGCCGAGAAGGAGCCACCCCCTCCGCCGCCTCCACTGGTGGTTCCGGCGGGCACTACCCTGAAAGTGCGGCTGAATACGGCGCTGGGATCGAAGACCAGCCAGGCCGGCCAGCCCTTCAGCGGCTCGCTGATGACTCCCGTCAGCGTTGACGGAGAGATTGTCATCCCGGCAGGCTCGGCGGTGGAAGGTGAGGTCGTGGACGCCAAGGCTGCGGGCCGATTCAAGGGCGCCGCCACGCTAAGCCTGAAATTGACCGGCATCTCCGCCAAGGGCCGCCATTTCCACATCGCCACCGAGACCGTGAGCCAAACCTCC
>DATHDM010000281.1:0-13097 GCA_035319065.1 Terriglobales bacterium | reverse complement strand
CTGCCTCAAGTACGGATTCACCACTACGCACGTTGTAGGTATGGAAGTCGTATTGCCGGATGGCTCCCTGGTTCACTTGGGAGGGAAGGCGCTGGATCATCCCGGGTATGACTTGCCGGGAGTATTCGTGGGATCGGAAGGCACGCTGGGCATAGCGACCAAGGTCATTCTTCGCATTGTGAAGCGCCCGGAAACGATCCGCACGTTGCTGGCGGCTTTTGATACGACTCGCCAGGCGGGCGCTGCGGTGAGCGGAATCATCGCTGGACAGATTCTGCCCGCCGCCATCGAGATGATGGACAACCTGGCGATCCAGGCCGCTGAAGCTTCGGTGCATGCCAATTACCCCAGCTGCGGGGGCCTGCTGCTGGTGGAGTTGGACGGCGTAGCGGCTGAAGTTGAGTCTCTGATGTCTCAGGTGAAGGAGATCTGCACTGCCAATGGCGCGTGGGAGATCCGGGTGGCGCAATCCGACGCCGAACGCGCGGTCATCTGGAAGGGGCGGAAAGCTGCGTTTGCCGCCATGGGCCGCATCTCGCCGAACTACATTGTGCAGGATGGAGTGATTCCCCGCACGGCCCTGCCCAAGGTCTTGGACGAAATTGAGAGGATGAGCGCAGCCGTGGGTTTGCGGGTAGCCAATGTCTTTCATGCGGGCGACGGCAATCTCCATCCTCTTGTGCTCTACGACCGCCGCATTCCCGGGCAGGAACAGCTGGCGGAGAAGCTCTCGGGCGACATTCTTCGGCTGTGCATCCAGGCCGGCGGTTCCATCACCGGCGAGCACGGGGTGGGAGAAGAGAAGAAAGGCTTCATGGCGGAGATGTTTTCCGAGCCGGATCTTGAAACCATGCAGCGAGTGCGCTGCGCTTTCGATCCGGAGTTGCTCTCCAACCCGACCAAGGTCTTTCCCCGGCCTCGCTTGTGCGCAGAGAAAACCGGGCCCTATGAGCCGCATCCCCTCGAGGTGGCAGGAGTCGCGGAATACTTCTGATCCATCGGAGTTATGACTCCAACTGCTCCCATGACGCAAAAAGCTTTTGACCTGACGGGCGAGATAGGCAGTATCGTGGGTGCGGATCACGTGCGCGGAGCGGGAGCACAGGAGGCGATTGATGGCGTGACCGCGGGCGCCGTGGTCGAGCCGGGCACTCCTGCCGAGGTTGCCCAGGTCTTGCGGTTGGCGGACCGCGCTGGCATCAGCGTAGTTCCCCGCGGCGGAAGCACTAAGCTGGGCTGGGGAAATCCGCCTCGCCATGCCGGCCTGGTGGTCTCCACCGCCCGCCTGAACCGCGTGCTGGAGCATGCCTGGGCCGACATGACAGTGACGGTCGAGGCGGGTTGCCGAGTTGCGGATCTGCAGCAGACACTGGCGCAACACGGCCAGCGGCTGGCGCTCGACCCGTTGTGGCCGGAGCAGGCGACCATCGGAGGCATTCTGGCTACCAACGACAGCGGCGCCTTGCGCCTGCGCTTTGGCTCACTGCGCGATCTGGTGATTGGCATCACTCTGGCCTTGGCAGATGGAACGCTTGCTCGCAGCGGCGGCAAAGTGGTGAAGAATGTTGCGGGATATGATCTGCCCAAGCTGGCTACGGGCTCACTGGGCACGCTGGGTGTGATTACGGAGGCCGTGTTTCGCTTGCATCCGCTTCCGCGGCAGTCGCGGGTCCTGAGCTTCGAGTTTTCGGAGCCTGGCGCTCTGGCTGCGCTGCTGCTCAAGGTGCTCGACTCCCAACTGGTCTGCTCGGCAATACAATTGCGCGCCGCCTCAAGCGAAAAAGCCCATCTGGAAGTGGGATTCGAAGGCACAGCAGAAGGCATCGCTGCGCAGATCGCGGGGCTGGCAAAAATGACTCGGCTGGAGCCAAGAGCAGAGGTTGGCCCTCAAGCGTGGAAAGAGACCCACGCCCCAGGCTTCTGGCAGGTTGGCAGCCCCGCTGTGGTCGCCAAGTTCAGCGTGCTGCCGGCGGAGCTCAGCAACCTTCTGGAATGGCTGAGGTCGGCGGAACAATCAACGCATGTCAGGTGGCAGATGGTGGCTCAGGGAGTAGGCATCGGATGGTTGCGGCTCGAATCGACGGCGGAGAATCTCGCCGCTGCCGTAACGGAGGTGCGCCGCCAGCTCGTTGCTCTGCAGGGCAACCTGGTCGTGCTTGCCTGCCCCGCGCAGATGAAATCCGCCATCGACGTCTGGGGACCTCCAGGCGACTCCCTCGAGCTGATGCGCCGGATCAAGAAACAACTGGATCCAGGCGGCATCCTGAATCCCGGCCGCTTTGTGGGAGGCATCTGATGGCGGCCCCCGCATCGATTCCGCCGCCCACGCCTCCCGACCGCGAAGTGGTCAGGAAGTCTTCCTTCGACGATCACAATCCTCCCGCCCAGAAGCTGATCGACGAGTGCGTGCATTGCGGCTTCTGCCTGCCGACCTGTCCGACCTACGCCCTTTGGCGCGAGGAGATGGACTCCCCCCGCGGGCGTATCTACCTGATGAAGATGGCAAGTGAAGGCAAGGTGGAGATCAACCACACCTTCGTGCGCCACCTCGACCAATGTTTGAGCTGTATGGCCTGCATGACAGCGTGCCCGTCCGGCGTGCAGTACGACAAGATCGTAACCGCCACGCGCGCGCAGATCGAAAGGCATTATCACCGCCCATGGACGGAGCGTCTGAAGCGCCAGATGATTTTCTCGATCTTTCCCCGGCCCAGGCTTCTGCGCGGGTTGCTCCTTCCTTTATGGCTGTACCAGAGGTCCGGGCTGCGTTGGCTGGCATACCGATCGGGATTGATGAAGCTCTTGCCGAAGAGCATGCAAGGGATGGAGGAGCTGCTCCCCAGAGTTTCCTTGCGCACCCTGGGTGAAAGCCTGCCGGCGAGCGTGTCCGCAGTGGGTCCCGTGCGGGCCCGAGTGGGCTTGCTCGTGGGTTGCGTGCAGAGTGTGATTTTCCCCGGCGTCAATGCAGCGACTGCGCGCGTTCTGGCCGCCGAGGGCTGCGAGGTTGTGATTCCCCAGGAGCAGGGATGTTGCGGCGCTCTGATGACGCACGCGGGCGAGGAGAAGCACTCCCTGGAGAGCGCACGCCGCTTGATCGACGTCTTCGAACGCGCCAATGTTCAGACCGTGATCGTCAATGCTGCCGGTTGCGGCTCGAACCTGAAGGACTACGGACACCTGCTGCGCGATGATCCCGCGTACGCGGATCGCGCCCGGGAGTTTGCCGCGAGGTGCAAAGACATCTGTGAGTTTCTAGCAGGATTGGAGCCAAGAGCCAAGCGGCATCCGCTCTCGCTGCGCGTGGCTTATCATGACGCCTGCCACATCCAGCACGCGCAGCGGGTTCAGGTGCAGCCGCGCAGTCTGCTGCAAACGATTCCGCAAGTCAGCGTCAATGAAATACCCGAGTCCGCTCTGTGTTGCGGCTCGGCCGGTATCTATAACCTGGTAGAGCCGGATACAGCGAAGCAGCTTGGCGAGCGCAAGGCTCGGAATGCCGCTTCCACCAAGCCCGACGTGATCGCCACCGGGAACCCGGGCTGCATGTTGCAGTTGCGCAGTGCGCTCGAACGGCTGGGCGAGAGTCTACCCGTGGTTCATCCCGTCGAAATCCTGGACTCCTCGATTCGAGGCGGGGGGAATCCATTTCTGCCAAGCCATGGGCGCGGGCCTGATGCATAACCTGACCCAGAGGCTGTAGCCGGAATTCGTTGGCGTAATTTGAGTCTGTTTCCCCTTGGCATCCAGAACGGTTTGCTGAAGATAGCGCGGGGCCGAATCGTTGCCAGGCCGAGCTCTACTGCACGGCAAAGATCAGATCATCGTGATCATTGAATGAGCCGGTCGTACACGAGGACGCTCTTCCCTGGTAGCGGAATTGCGCGCGAACCGCTTGCAGGCTGCCGGTGGGAAGCGTGAACGTGGCGGACAAGTTTTGTGCGCCGGCCTTGGTAGGCACAATCGTGCCGATGAAGACCCAGGAAGGACTGTTGGCGTTGGCAGCATAGTAGAGGTCCAGAGAGTCGGAGGTGAAGCCGCTCCACGCCCAAACGGTTGCCGTGACCGTCGCGCTGGCGCCATGGGTCAGAGGGCCGCCCTTGGTGGAAGCAATCACGAGGCGGTCGTTGGACTCGTCGGAATGAAACAGTCCGGCGCTGCCATCGGCACAGGACCCGCCGATGGTGTTCGGCTGATGGGATTCCGCGCCGCCCGACATGTTGCCCCGCCCCAGCAGCAGCGTGGGGCCCGAGTCGCACGAGCTACCGACGATCGCGCACTGCGGCGCCCTGAGCGTGGAGTTGTACACCGCGGTTTGCGGTGCGGCGGTGGAATTCACGGTCAGAGCGATACTGATGCTGTGGCTCAGTAGGCCAGAGGTTCCGGTCACGGTAATGTTGGTGGTTCCCACGGCCGCCGCGGCGGAAGCGGTCAGGGTTAGCGTCGAGTTCGCGCTGCCGTTGGCCGGCGGAGTGATCGGGTTGCTCGAGAAACCTGCCGTCACGCCACTGGGCAGGCCGCTGGCGCTCAGCGTGGTTGCGCCATTGAAACCGTTCTGGCTGGAAATGGTGATGGTGCTGCTGCCGTTGTTGCCTTGCGTTACCGTCACCGAAGCGGGCGAGGCGCCGACGGTGAAATCTGGCGTCGCAGGGGCATTCACTGTGAGCGAAAGAGTGGTGTTTGCGACCAGGCTGCCGGAGGTCCCGGTAATGGTTACGGTCACGGTTCCAGTAGTAGCCGAGGCGCTCGCCGTCAGCGTGAGCACGCTGGTGCTGGACGTGCTGGTTGGATTAAAAGATGCGGTCACACCGTTGGGCACGCCGGAGGCCCGCAGACTCACCGCGCCGGCGAATCCATTCTGGCCATTGACGGTGATAGTCGTCGTGCCTCCCACGGCGCCTTGCGTGATGGTCAGACTGCCGGGTGAATCGGAGAGGGTGAAGCTTAGCGAGGCCGATCCCGCCAGCGCGTCGATCAGGTTCTGCCCATTCGGACTCCCCCACCCGGTCACCAGGTCATAGCCGACTACGGCGTTGTAGGATTTCCCCCTGCCATTGTTGTTATTCCCACTGGTGATGTCGTGGAAGTCGCTGTTGTAGCTTGCGCTCCGCGCGATGGGGTAGATGGCGGGGTTGAGGAAACCCAGAACCGGGTTGCCGTTAGCCACCGCCTGCTGATTGACGAGGGCGAGATAGGCGGCCCAGCGCGGCGCGGCAAAGCTCGTGCCACCCCAGTCTCCGGCGCAGGAGCCTTGGTTGCAGACGTAGTTATCGAAGTTGGCTTCCGCCGCCACATCCGGAATATTGCGTTTGGTGGCGGAAGCTCCATTGGACGAATTGGCAACCCCGAGCTGCCAGCTGGGAATGGCGTAGCCATTGTCGCTCGGGCCTCCGCCACTGTCGGCCCACGCCGTTTCCGATTGCCAGGGGCCTCCGCTGCCGGTGGTGACCAGGTCGGTGCCGCCGACCGCGACCACGTAAGGGTCTTGCGCGGGATAGCTGAAGTCGAAGTTGTTCGATCCCGTGTAGGCTCCAGAGTCTCCGGAGGCGACGAACAGATTCTGTCCCTGAGCGGCAAATTCCTGGAATATGGGATCGTTCGCACCAGGATCAGCCGGAGTCCATCCCCACGAGCAGCTCAGTTGCTTGGCAATGTTCTCCGTGGCCATTCGGTTGAACAGGTCCACGTCCCCCACGCCTATAAACGTGTTGCCAGGGGCAATATAGACGCGAACCTGGGAAAGGCCGGGAGCCATGCCGATGGCTTGGACGATGTCCAGCACCTGCTCCGCGTCGTTGCCGTCCGACGCCGCACTGGCGCCGTCGATCAGCACGTTGTTGATGGGGACGCTGTAGGCCTGTCCGACGAAGGTCGCGGTTACGTCGCTGAGGTTATAGCCGTCAAACTCCACCAGCCCAACCGCCTGGCCGGCGCCGGTAAGCGCACTGCCGCCGTAGTAGGCTGCTCGCATGTCACTGGCAAGAAATGTGCCCCCGGGGCCCGAGCCGGCGTTGGGATGTATCGCCTGTCCTGTCAGGGCGCGCCTTAGCTTGGGGCGCGGGATGGAGAAATTGTTCAGACCGGCGATGTGCGCCACCGGCACGCTCAACTCGAGCGAGGGCTCGCGATCCGGAGAGTAGAAAAAGCGGTTCTCCGTGGGATGCCGGTAGGAAGCCATCACCACATGAAAGGCCCGTTCCACCTGGGCCACAGTGCCGCTCAGATCCACGAGCAGGCGATTGGGAGGGGTACCCATTACGGTGAAACCGTTTGCGGTGGCAAAATCGATCACCGCCTGGTAATCCTCTGCCGTGGGGCCAAACTGTTCGGTGAACTCGGCCACGCTCAGGAAGTGGTGGTAATCGGGGCTGGAGGGATCGTACAGCCGGGACAACAGGGCGGTCAGCTCGGCCTGATTGCGCAGCGGCAGCATGATCGCCACGTTCATGCGCTGGCTGGATGACAGCAGACCAATGGGCAACGCCTGCCCGTTGGCGACCGCCGGGCGAACGTGATTGTGCAATACCTGTGCCGGCTGCTGAGCTTGTCCTGTGAAGGGGAACAACAGCAAGCCTACGGCGCTAACGAATGTGATCACTCCCGGCAGAAGGGGGGCACTCTTGCTCACGGCCTTATCCTCTCGATTTTTCCTGAGCGTGCCGCTCGAACCTTCGAGATCGAACCTGGGACAGGCGCGGCGCGTCCAGGGTCCCAGAACTTCTCTTATTCCCCCATGTGTGTGCGCATTCTACACCCAGTTCGTTCCGCCAGGCGTACCAGGTGCATCGTCCTAAGTCGTAGTCAGAATGCGTAGCCGGGGGGAGTATTCCTGGCAGGCAGGGGGCGGGAGTTGGTCGGCGGCGGGTCGGCCTGAGATTTGCTCTGATTCGTGGGGCCTAGGAAGAGATCGAGTCGACGACTTCCTTTGTGGTCACAATGGCGCCGCAGTAACTTGGAAGATTGGTGACGAGAGCAGCGTGCATGTGCTGATCCGAATAATCCGCGATCGCGTCTTTCACCACCGTGACCTCGTAGCCAAGCTCAGCGGCAAAGCGAACCGTTGACTCTACGCACGTATGTGCTATGAGCCCGATGACGATCAGCTTGTGGATGCCGTGGTTCTTGAGCAGCAAATCCAGATCCGTGTTGGCAAAGCCACTGGAGCACCAGTGCTCGAGGGCCACGACATCGCCCGGCTGAGGTTTGAACTCAGTGCGGATCTCGCCTCCCCACGTGCCGTCTTCGAAGGTCTTTCGTGACCAAGCTGCCTTCTGAATAGGAGCAATGTACTTCCAGGTCTCGTAGTCGCCTGGACGATAGCGATGATGCAGGGCGTAGAAGATGCGAAGCTCCGCCTTCCGTGCAGCATTCAGTACTTGCGACATATTGGGAACACAGTTATTCGCTTCGGCAACAGTCTTGATGCGATCCCACAGTTTGCCTCCCTCGGAAATGAAATCGTTGTACGGATCGATGACGAGAAGTGCGGTCATCTCCTTTTCGTATGTCACGTATGGCAAGCTCCCTTTAATCCAGGCGGTCATCCGAAATCGATGGTCAGATCCGTCAAATGCGGGCCTCAATCAGAAGTCAGACCTGGCGCGCGGAACTCATTCGAGGCAGTACGGCCCAAGTGAAATGGCTGGCGTCCCCGACGGGATTTGAACCCGTGTTACCGCCGTGAAAGGGCGATGTCCTAGGCCGGGCTAGACGACGGGGACGTTCTGAAAGGAAAGGGATTGCGCCTCTCGTGCGCACTCCGGGCAGGCAGCAATGCGTGCAACCAGCCTCATGCATTGTAGCAGACTCGCTCTCCCGAAGTTGCAATCTCCCCAGCCTGCCCTCATTATTAGTGGCCCGAATTTCCTCGCTGGAGGCCGGTAATGACAAGAAAGTGCCTGGTGGTGGTGATGCTCCTGGCCGCGCAGGTGCCTGCGTTTGCCCAGAAGAAGGAAGAGGATCGGTTGAAAGAATCGGCGACCGTGATGAAGGAAATCCTGGGAATGCCGGAAAGCATCCCCAGGGATCTGCTGAACCGATCCTATTGCGTGATTGTATTTCCGTCCGTGAAAAAAGCGGCATTCATTGTTGGCGCCAGCTACGGCCGCGGAGTCATAACGTGCCGGAAGGGAAAGGATTTCAACGGGGGCTGGAGCGCTCCCGCCATGTTTGCCCTGGAGGGAGGGAGTTTCGGTTTGCAGATCGGGGGCGAGGCGACAGATTTCGTCATTCTGGTCATGAACGAACGCGGCGCCAACTCGGTGATGTCCAGCAACGTCAAGCTGGGAGCCGATGCTTCCGCTGCTGCCGGGCCTAAGGGACGGGATGCCTCCGCCGCCACGGACGTTGTCATGAAAGCCGAAATGCTTTCCTACTCCCGTGCGCAGGGAGTGTTTGCCGGGGTGTCGCTGGAGGGATCAACGCTGCGTTCCGATGATGGCGCCAACAAGACCCTCTATGGAAAAGACTTGAGCGCCAAGCAAATTGTTCGCGAAGGTGAAGTCAAGGCTCCGCCTGCCAGTGCGGCTCTGCTGGGCGAGCTGATGAAGGCCTCGCCGAAACACGTGTCATCCTGACCAGGGAAGCGGGGAATGTTTCTCGATCGCCAGTTCAGAGACTGCAGTTTGAAGAACAAAAAGGGGACGGCTGCGACCGTCCCTTGATTTCCGCCGATAGACGTCGACTTAGCCGCCGCTCTTCTGCACTTCCACGTTCGACACGAAGATCGCCTTGCCCTGCGGTGTCTGCTGCACCATGCCGGTGACCGTTACCTGCTTGCCCATCTGCGCAGCAAAGGCGTCGCGGATGTTGGTCTGGCCATCGCGCCGGGGATGATGTTCCTCCGGCATCACCAGGTAGAGCTCCTTGCTCGCTGTCAGGATCCCGATCGGCTGGCCGTTGCGGGCGCATTTGCCGCCACAATCGGCGTGTTTGGGTCCGGTCTTGCCGATCTGCAGATAACACGAGACGTCCACTACTTCGCCGCTGATCGTCTCCGGCTTGCCCTTGTTGAGCCATGCTTTCTGTTCGTCGGTGGCTGCCGCCTCCTTGCTCGTGTCCGTCCATTTGGCGGAATCCGTGGTGCCAAACTGCTTCGGCGCTTCTTGCTTGGTTTCTGCGGGTTTGCTGTCCTGTGTCTTCGCGGTCTGTGCCCACAACCAAACGCCGCACGCGACGACTGCGATTGCAATCGCTGACAGAGCTCTCTTCATCGTCCTTTCCTCCATAAGCAGTTGGCTCGGCAGAGGCTGGGATTGGGGGTGCCGGAACGCCATCCTCAGCGCGCCATGCATTATAGCTGCCCGTCCGAATCCCTACCGGAACATGGTTCCCCGCCAGCCACCGATCATCTAATGTTTCTGTGTTAGCCTGTAGCATGTCCGGCTCTGCGTGCGTTGCAAAGGTGCGCTCGCGGAAGGGATAAGACATTGATTAATCAGCTTTTAGGCAAAGTTTTCGGCACCAAGAACGAGCGCGAGATCAAGCGCTTGCAGCCGCGCGTGTCAGAGGTCAGCGTGCTGGAGCCGGCGATGAAAAAGCTCTCCGATGCCGAGCTGCGCGCCAGAACGGACGAGTTTCGTAAACGCATCGCCGCCCACCTGGAGGGCCTGGAGGACGAAGAGGAGCGCTCCCCGGCGTTGAAGGAGATTCTCGACCAGATCCTGCCCGAGGCATTTGCGGTGGTGCGGGAAGCCGGCCGCCGTGTCCTCAACATGCGCCACTTCGATGTGCAGTTGATCGGCGGGATGGTCCTGCACCAGGGCAAGATCGCGGAAATGAAGACCGGTGAGGGCAAGACGCTGGTGGCGACCCTCCCCGTCTATCTGAACGCCCTCGCCGGCCGCGGGGTTCACGTGGTCACGGTAAATGACTACCTGGCCAAGCGCGACTCCGAGTGGATGGGCAAGATCTACAACTTCCTGGGCCTGACCGTGGGCGTGATCGTTCACGACCTGGACGACAATCAGCGGCGCGAGGCCTATTTGGCCGACGTCACCTACGGCACCAACAACGAGTTCGGCTTCGACTACCTGCGCGACAATATGAAGTTTGAGCTGTCGGAGTGTGTGCAGCGCGGCCACAACTTCGCCATCGTCGACGAAGTGGACTCCATCCTCATCGACGAAGCCAGAACCCCGCTGATCATCAGCGGCGCCAGCGAGGAATCCACCGACAAGTACTACCGGGTGAACAAGATCATTCCCAAGCTCACCAGAGGCGAGGAAATCGACGGTCCACCGGGAGAGGGAAAGATCTATAGCGGCGACTACACGGTGGACGAGAAGCACAAGACCATCACGGTCACGGATCAGGGTTGGGAGAAAGTCGAGCCCTTGCTGGGAATCGGCAACATCGCCGATCCGGAAAATTGGGACCTCAAGCATCACGTAGAAACCGCTGTCAAAGCCCACGCCTTATACAAACGCGACGTGGAATACGTAGTCAAAGACGGCGGCGTCATCATCGTGGACGAATTTACGGGGCGCCTGATGCCCGGCCGCCGCTGGTCGGATGGACTTCACCAGGCGGTGGAGGCCAAGGAGAACGTCAAGGTCGAGCGCGAAAACCAGACGCTGGCCACCATCACCTTCCAGAACTACTTCCGCATGTACAAGAAGCTGGCGGGCATGACCGGCACGGCGGAGACCGAAGCAGCTGAGTTCGACAAGATCTACAAGCTGGAAGTGGTCGTCATTCCTACCAACCGCCCGCTACTGCGGATTGAGAATTCCGACATCGTGTATCGCACCGAGCGCGAAAAATATTTCGCGGTAGCCGATGAGATCAAGAGGTTGCATGACACCGGCCAGCCCATCCTCGTGGGCACTACCTCCATTGAAAAGTCGGAGCGGCTGGCTGAGTTGCTGCAGAAAAAGGGAATCAAGCGCGTGGTTTTGAATGCCAAATACCACGAGCAGGAAGCTGAGATCGTGGCTCAAGCCGGCCGTGAGGGCGCGGTTACCATTGCCACCAACATGGCCGGCCGCGGAACCGACATTCTGCTGGGTGGCAATCCGGAATTCATGGCTAAGCAGGAACTGGTGAAAGTCGGCATCGCACGGGCCAAGCAACAGGCAGGCGGTGAAGTCGAGGCTCGCGATACGGAGAACACCACCGTCTGGTACTACCAGGGAAATGAGTACGAATGCCCAGCCGATCTGTGGCATCAAGCGCTGGAGAAACACAGGTCACAGACCGATCAAGAGCACGACGAGGTGGTGGCGGTAGGGGGCCTGCACATTTTGGGTACGGAGCGCCACGAAGCCCGCCGCATCGACAATCAGCTTCGCGGACGCGCCGGCCGCCAGGGCGATCCCGGTTCTTCCCGGTTCTACTTGTCGTTGGAAGACGACCTGATGCGCATCTTCGCCAAGGAATGGGTTTCCACCCTGCTGCAGCGGCTGGGTATGGAAGAAGGCATTCCCATCGAGTCTGGGCTGATCACCCGCCGCATCGAGGCGGCGCAGAAAGCGGTGGAGGCCCAGAACTTCGAGGCCCGCAAGCACCTGCTGGAATACGACGACGTCATGAACAAGCAGCGCGAGGCTGTCTATAGCTTGCGCCGCCAGCTGCTCGAAGGTGTGGACCAGAAGGAATTGATCCTGGAAGACTACGTCGCCGACATCCTCAGCGACCTCATGGATCGCTACTGCGCCCGCGAAGTTCATCCCGAAGACTGGGACACCAAGGGCCTGAAGGACGCAATCTTCACCCGCTTTGGAGTGGACATTCTGGCCGAAGGCGTTAAGCCGGAGACACTGAACCGCCAAGAGCTGGGTGACGGCGTCTTCGACAAGCTGAAGGAGCGCTATGACGCCAAGGAGAAGCTGATTGGCCCCACCGAGATGCGGCGCCACGAGCGCATGATCATGCTGAGCGTGCTCGATTCGCAGTGGAAAGATCACCTGCTCAACATGGATCACTTGAAGGAGGGCATCGGGCTGCGTGGCTACGGGCAGCACGATCCCCTGGTGGAATACAAGCGCGAGTCCTTCGACATGTTCGAGGCCATGATGAAACGCTTCGAAGAGGACACGACACGCTACCTGTACCTGATGCAGGTGATCGGGCCTGCCGGGGTCGAGGTGGCCGTCGGTGGACCGCCCCCAGAACAGGTGCCCGACCTGAGCCCGCGCGAAATGCAGGGTGGTGACGGGCGCCGTCCGCGGCCGCTGGCCACCAGCGTGGATGAGATCGAAGAGGCTTTCCTGCGGCGCAAGAGGCGCGAATTGGAGGAAGCCCGGATGGCGGGCGCCGGCGACATGCGCCAAGTCCAGCAGGTTGTTCGCGGCGGTGCCAAAATCGGGCGCAATGACCCCTGCCCCTGCGGCTCCGGCAAGAAATACAAGAAGTGCTGCGGGCAGAGCGCCTGATCCGGACTGCGAGAGAGCCAATGGGTTCAAAGGCGCGGTTTCGGGCGTGCCCGGGCACGACGCCCGCCTGATCAGAGGCGTGGTATGGCGGCGAAAGTCATTTCTTCTGCTTCGCTGCGCGTCTGCTTCTGCCAGTCCAAGAACAACTCCGCGTAGCTCTTGGTGATGTAGTGCTCGCGAGAGACGTGAAGCTGGCGGGCAATGTGATCGATCCACTCGGGCGCGCCTTCGATCTCGCAGAAATTACCGATGGGAGTCTGGTCGAGCACCACGTTGCCCTCGCCGTCGGTCCACTCGCTGCGGAACTTTTCATAGCGAAAGGTTGGGGCGTACCCCAGGGCAAGCAGGACGGCATTCATCCGCTCTCCATCCCCGACCAGGGTCTCGATTTCCACGCGCGTCTTGTGGCTGCCGCCGGCCTCCGCTTTGCCCTTGAAGGTCAGCAGCCAGCTGTCTCCGTATCTCCGCAAGCGCAGCAAGGCGCCCGCACGCCGCAGTTCTCCGGCGCGATCGTAGAGCGTGTTCATCTCATTCCTGGGAGGCGTGCGCTCCCGGAACTTAAGCTCCGCGAGGCGAGCCTCCAGCCGCGACGGGTTGGTGACACGAAATTTTATTTCGACTTCTTTGTGCTCAGGCACCCGGGAAGTATAAGGTATCTCCCGCATCTGCAGATCATCTCCCCCTAGTGTCACATTTGCAGGAGCGGACAAACGGAATGCGCACCCA
>DATHDM010000280.1:0-26775 GCA_035319065.1 Terriglobales bacterium | reverse complement strand
CTCACCGGTGAAACGGGTACGGGGAAAGAGTTGATCGCCCGTGCCATCCATAAGAAGTCGCCTCGTAGCGCAGGAGCCTTCATAACCGTCAATTGTGCTGCGATTCCCGAGTCGTTGATTGCTTCGGAACTGTTTGGGCATGAGAAAGGAGCGTTCACCGGGGCTCTGCAGCGCCGGCTAGGCAGGTTCGAACTGGCTGAAGGGGGTACGATCTTCCTCGATGAAGCCGGAGAACTGCCTCTGGAGACGCAGGTTGCTCTGCTACGCGTTTTGCAGGAGAGGGAAATCCAGCGCGTGGGCGGCAGTCAAACAATTCGCGTGAATGTACGCGTGCTGGCCGCTACCAACCGCAACCTGGAAAAAGCGATTGCGGCAGGCACATTTCGAGAGGATCTGTTTTATCGTCTTAACGTCTTCCCCATCCACATTCCGCCTCTTCGCGAACGCAAAGAAGACATTCCAATGCTGGTGGAGTACTTCATTGACCGGTTCGCGAGAATGTCTGGCAAACACATTCGCAGCATCGAGAAGCGGGCGCTCGAGCTCCTGGAGACGTACTCCTGGCCGGGAAACATTCGTGAGCTCCAGAATGTAATCGAGCGCGCGGTCATTGTCTGTGAGACAGAGACGCTCGCTATTGACGACAGTTGGCTCGCTGCAGGAAGTCCGGCGCCCCAGACCCCAGCGGGGTCGCTGGCAAGTAAAATCCATGCACAGGAAAGAGAGTTCATTGAAAAAGCGCTGACAGAAACAGAGGGTAAAGTTTCTGGTCCATCCGGTGCGGCCGCTAAACTTGGTATCTCGCCTTCGGCCTTGGAGTACAAGATTCGACTGCTGAAGATCAACAAGCACCAGTTCAAGAAGTACTTGCGCGAGAGCTAGCCGGGCGTCCGTAACTCGATAGGAACTTGCTCTAGTGAGAGCTAGATTGACCACAAAATTGGATTCTATGATCAGCGCTTTGGCGGGGGATCATATCCGCGTAACCTTGGGTACCACTACCATGGAGAGACTACGCGTTGCTAATGATCTCCTGGCTCACCAACACGTCCCGCCAAAATCCGCGTTCCGCGATCCACTCGCGTTGGTAGGTCAGCCGGAACCAAACCGGTGATCCATATGTTCTGACCGGTGAGCATTGCCTCTCGACCGTATAGTAATTCGGGGTCATAACACACCTCTGTTTCCTATTGTTAAGTTCAGGCAACACCCTTAGCGAACACGAAGGGACGATTGTCATTGTCGTGGCCAACGTGGATCTGGATGATGTCTTTGTGCTTGTAAAGCAGCCAGGTAGATGGATAGTAGTCTTCACGCTCTGGATGATCATTGGCGATGATGACTCTGAGGATTGCCATTGTCGTGTCCCTTCCTGTTTCACTCCTCGCGATCGACTCAGCAGCGGGTGCGTCGTGAGCCGGTCCGCTGACGACGCCGTGTTTGCGCAGAATGCAGTAGGCGAGGTCTTCCAGCTGCGCCATCACTCCACCCCGAGGGTGCTCGCGCCGCTCAAGGAAGTTCGCCAGGCTGTTCATTGCTTCTCCGGTTTGATTGGCTATCTGCATTGCCGATCTCGCTCAGAACTAAGGGCAAGAACATTGCCAATCCACAATGGGAGCAATTTGGCGAGTAGCTGTAGGAACTTGGCACTCCGCCGAATGGCCTCCGACCCAACTTGAGTTGTTTCTTTTCAGCGGGATGAAAACTGGCGGCTTGGGCGCGCCACTAAGAAGCGAAAGTCCTTCCATGGAATGAGGCTGTACTTGCCTAGCTCACCAAAAACTGCGAATTCACTCCAAAAACTGCGAATTCACTAAAACTAGCGACCGCCGATATGGGCCAAGCCGCGTGTTTTCAGTCGCTTGTAAGTGGCTGTTGCTTTGCTCTACTTACTTGCGTCTGGAGCGACCCAACATGCTAAGAATCCAGAGAGCCTCGAACGGAAAGATCGTTTTCAGCTTGAGCGGCCGTATAGAGCCGGACGACATAAACGAATTGCGGAGACTGTTAGGTCTGGAATCTTCAGCGTTTCCTATCGTGCTCAACCTGAAGGAGCTTGTCTTGGTGGATGGCGACGCAGTGCAATTCCTGGCGGGATGCGAAGCCGCGGGGATGACTCTCAAAGACTGCCCGGCCTACGTTCGCATGTGGATAGACCGGGGGAGGGGACAAAACAAATGAGCGCAGCAATTGCCAACCCTACGCTGGACGAGCCGCTTAGACCATCATGGGGAGAGTTCGAGGATCAGCAGCTCTTTCTAGGATCGGAAATCAGCTCTGAACACTGCTTCGAAGACGTTATCGGCAAAAGCCAGGGGATTCAGAGGGTGCTGGAACAAGTCTCCATCGTTGCTCCGACCGATGCCACCGTCCTGCTTTACGGCGAGACAGGCACGGGCAAGGAGCTGATTGCACGCGCGATTCACAAGCTCAGCTCGCGGCGCGAGCGCACCTTCGTGCGCATGAACTGCGCCGCCATTCCCTCCGGACTGCTGGAGAGCGAAATGTTCGGGCACGAGAAGGGGGCGTTCACGGGAGCCCTCATCCAGAAAAAAGGTCGGTTCGAGCTAGCGGACGGAGGCTCGCTGTTTCTGGATGAGATCGGCGATATAAGCCTGGAACTGCAGCCGAAGTTGTTACGCGCAGTGCAGGAGCAGGAGTTCGAACATTTGGGAAGCGCCAAGACCATCAATGTCGATGTTCGTCTCATTGCCGCCACACACCGCGATTTGGCAGGCATGATCCGCAATAATCAGTTTCGCGAGGATCTGTTTTACCGACTGAACGTGTTCCCAATTGAAATCCCGCCTCTTCGCGAACGGCGAGAGGATATTCCGCTGCTGGTGAACTATTTTGTCTCCAAGCTCTCCCGGCGGATGGGGAAACAGATTACCTCGATACCCAGGCAGGTTATGCAAATTCTGGTCAATGACGACTGGAGAGGGAATGTTCGGGAACTCGCGAACTTTATCGAACGCGCCGTCATTCTTACACGCGGTGACCAGTTAGAGGTGCCGATTGCAGCGCTTCGCACTCGGTGGGAGACGGGTGTCGCTCCCAGTTTCACCTCTACGTTTCGACAAGCGGAATCCAGTGTAATTATCGAGGCGTTGAAGGCCGCGTCGGGACGGTTAGCAGGAAAAGGGGGAGCCGCCGAACGGCTGGGATTGAAGCGTACCACTCTGCAGAACAAGATTCGCAAGCTCGGCATCACAAAAGAACACTGGCAGTAGCCGTGTTCCATCTCAACATTGCATTTGTTTCCGGCAAGTGGGCGAGATTGACGGGGGCTGTGAGTATGTACGGAAGAGAGGCTAGAAAGAAACTGCGGTCATCAAGCTGTTCAAGAACCAACTTCCATCGTCCCCTACCCGCCGTGCAACCACGCTCCCCGGCTAGGATGACTCCTGCCTGTCTGATGTCACGCCCTCACTACGGCTGCGTCAGGAAAATCGGCAGCCCAAGTTTGTGGTCGTACTTCGGGCGGTAGCGCTCAGTGTTGTACATCGATGCGACATCCACCCTCCGCGGGCCCAGCTTCGGATCGGGAATCGGTGCCATTGCATATCGGCCTTGATTGATCGCGGTCATCAGTCCGGACTTGTTTTGTTCGAGCGCGTCCATGGCCATGCCCGCAAACGTAAATGCCACCAGGCGATCGACGAAGTCCGGGCTGCCCGAGCGCAGATCGTAAGTCAGGTCGCTGACCACCGTCTCTTCACCCGTCGCCCGCTTGATCTCATCGCTCAGGTCTTCGGCCACACTCATCTTCTTGCGATGTCCGAACGCGTCGGCTTCGCCATATTCCGTTACTGTGTAGTCTTGCCACTCGGCCCCTTCCGAAAGGATGACAAGCGAATAATTGCTCGGATTGTTGCGCTTGTCCTCGATAAGCAACTCGATAAGGTGTTGGAGATCGACCTTGTACTCAGGAATGCAGCAGCGCAGTGCGGTCACGTACGCCGTGTACAGGGCGGTGTAGCCGGCATCGCGGCCAAACACGCGGAAAATGCCAATGCGTTCGTGCGAGCCCACGGTCGTGCGCTGGCGATCGATGGCATCCATGGCGCGCGTGATCGCCGTGGAAAAACCGATGCAGTATTCCGTGTTGCGCACGTCGTTGTCCATGGTCTTGGGTACCGCTACCACCTTCATTCCGTTGCGATCAAGTTCCGAGGCATAGCTCAGCGTGTCGTCACCACCAATCGCGATCAGGTACTCAAGACCCAGCGTCTCGATGTTCTTCAGCACCGCCGGCGTCACATCGAACAGCGTGCCGATCACGCCTTTTTTGGCAGATTCTGTGGCAGTGAACTTCTGTCCCTGCAGAACCGCGGGCAGCTTCTTCATCTTGGCGGGGTTTGTACGCGAGCTGTGCAGGAAGGTTCCGCCGGTGCGATCGATGGTGCGGGTGTTCTCGCGGTTCAGCGAAAGGATGTAGCGCGCCTTGCTGGACGGTTCATTCAGATCGACATGGGTTAATCCCTCCCAGCCCCGGCGGATACCCATCACTTCGCATCCCATTTCCGCCGCTCGGTAGACCACCGACTTGATTACCGAATTCAGTCCGGGGACGTCGCCGCCCCCGGTGAGTATGCCTATGCGCTTCTTTGCCATCTACGAAACCTATGCTGCTTGTTTCTTGGCCTCCGATTCGACAGCCCGATTCACATCAGATTCCGCGCGAAGCCAATCGTCGAGATCATGGCCATCCTGGCTCCCGCGTTGCTCGTATAGTTCGTAAGCAAGCCGTCGAATCAATTCTTGAGTCTCAAAGGATGGAACTGCCGGGTTTGTTGTCGAAGGGTTTGTCGGAGGGCTTGTTGTCGAAGGCTTCATGCGCGTCTCCATTGCTTACTCCTCTCTGGGGAGAGCTTTCTTGGGGACGGATCTCCGATCCGCCCCGTTCCGTTTTCCCCTGATGAGTTCTTGAGATTAAGCTGCGGAAGCTCGGCCGGAACCGCCGTGCGAAAACCGAACACACACAACGCTCCCTCGTGCACGAATGCCGCAAATCGTATCATACGAGTCAGCCGATAAGTATCGGTGATTCACGTCACCATTGAACCGAAATTGCAGTCCTGCCGCGCGCCCCCTTCTTGACTGGATCGCGACGGTCACAGCCGTCAGCATCAGGCAACATCTCGCGATCTCTTATGGAGAAAACTCGGCGCGAGTGATCGGATGCAGGCGGTTGCCATCGGTGTTCGCGGCGGAATCAACGGCAAAGAACTATTCGCACAAGCCATTCACAATCTCAGTGCACGGCTTCCCACAACATATCGAGGTGCTTTCTGCCGTCGGCGCCTTGAATCAATTGCCAATGCATCTTCAAACGGGTCATTTCTCCTCCTCTGCTCGAAAGTGCCGAGCGTCTATCTACAGCCCCGTTAGCTGCAATGCACATGCCAATCCTTTGCAGGCCTAAATCAGGAAGTTCGTTGCGGATTAAGAGCGCGGCATTGGAGACTTGGAACTGGCGAAAGCAGTCCAACACTTGAGAGTAAGTGAGTTGGGGCCAGCGCAACGGGTTTTGCACGCTTTTTGCAAGAAGAAGCGAGCCGCGCCCGCCTCAAGAGCCAAAGTCGGACCTGCCCCTATTCGGGCAGCCGTGCCCGACACCAAGCGCGAGATGAAGGAGCACTGTCATGAAAACGATGCTGGCCCTACCTCGGGTCATCGCAAGCGCATTGCCATGTTTCCCGAAACCGGAAACCGAAGGCTCTGGGCAAGCCCCCATTCTCTACCGCCTGGCTGCTTCCTAAAGCATGTTTTGCTGCGCCCGGAGTCGCAACGGCAGGATTGCTGCACACAACTGAAACGTTCTCGCGGACCCACAACAATAGGGCTGTGCCGTCGCAAGGAAGCAATGTCAGATGCTGGTTGACAGCCGAAGCTCCATGGAGAGCGGGTAGTGATCCGATCCCGAGGTGGAGCTGTGAACACGCGCACATTCCGAATGGAGAGCGCCCCGGACCAATATCCAGTCAATCGCATGGGAGTGACGAAAGATCTGTCGTGCCTTCGTGGTCTGATTGCATTCGTGTCCGAATGGATTGCAAAACGTAGCGCTTTTTATTGCTCGTGAGGAGGGACCCTGAGTTACATCGAAATTGAAGTCACCTGCCAGGACGACGGAAGCGTCTGGACTGTATTGCCGGGTATCCTCGAGGACCTCACAAAGCTGTTGGTAGCGTAAGCGGTTGCTGTTTCGACTCTCAAGATGCAAGTTGTACAGGACGAGCTTCTTGCCCTCGACGACGGTTTCGCTTACCAGCGCCATCCGGCCGCCCAGTCTCCTCTGAAAAGCCGCGATGCTGGGAACAAACCAACGCGGGCTCCAAAACTTTGACTGCCTGTCAAACCTTAGAATGCGCGGATTCACGAGTTGGGTACGCGATAGAGTCGCTTGCCCGTGGTATGCCGATGTGTGACCGTCTTGCTGTGAGAGTTCCACAAACTCGAGACCGAAAACGTAATCCATTCTCAGTTTTTGTGCGATCTCTCTGGCGATGTTAAGGCGTCCTGTTCGCAGGGTATTTAAATCGCATTCCTGCAAGAGAACCAAGTCCGCCCTGGCGTCGGCAAGGAACTCAACAATAAAATTGAAGCGAGAGCCGCGGTTAATATTCCAACTCACAATGCGCAGGCTGTCCGAAGGCGACGAACAAGCCTCCCGAGCGGCAAAAGAGCCGGTTTCGATGTGGTTCATTGACATGGATTGCAATGCGAGATCTGGTTTCTCAAGCGATCACAGGCCCTCGGTTTGGACTGGAAGTAACAGGACTACCAGAGCATTGCAAGCCTCGACGCCTCGACAGTGCGAAGCACGAGTACAGTGCAATTGGCCAAACGATGTTGGCGCCGATTGCGGATAGCACGAACGCCACAGGCAGGATGTTGAAGAGTGCAAACGCCAGGAACGCATAAGGCAGGAAGCACCGGCGGATCAGAAATTCACACTGACGGCCCACGTACAGCAAGGGATTAGATCTGCGGTTGTCCGCCTTTTTCTGCCAAACAGACAGAAACGCTTCCGGACGCTCTGCCGAGAAGTGGTGACGTGCGAATCCCACCCCCAGAAAACTTGCGATAGCGCCGAAGAATAGCAACGGTCCCCAGAACAATGCGAAGCGTGGGCCTGTAGTCCTGCTGAAACCAATAATCATCCCCCCGAAAACAAAGACATAATAAAGATAGTCGCATACGGTTTCTAACCAGCAGCCGAAATCGGAGACCTGCAGCTTCAGGCGAGCGACCTCCCCATCACATCCGTCGAGGATGCTGGCCCAGACGGACAACACCGCACCCAACAACATTGCCCAATATCCGCCGTGAGCAAAAGCGAGACCGCCGGCGAAGCTCACCCCCAGCGTGAATAAGGTCACCATGTTCGGGGTCACCGGGCATTTCAGTAGCCACCGACTGATGGGTATCGAGACTCTCCGATTCATGCGGGCAAAATTGCCGTCGGTTGGTTTCACTAACCACTTGTCCAGTTTTTTTTCGGTGTTCAGCAGGTCTGCGGGGCAGGATATTTTCTGCCAGGCTTGATCCTCCACCTCTTCGACTTCGACACAGCTTTTCGATTGCATCCACTGATGCAACTCTTCGAGCGTGCGCACTTCATGATCACAATCTTCAGCAAGCTCGAGGGCTGTCGAGCGAGACAGAAGATAGATTCCAATGAGCGCACTGCCCGAGCAGAATGCCAGTGCGCCATTCAATTTGTTCCACTCAGTTGCCTTCCTCAGAAGCGCCGGCTGGTAGGCCCGATCTCCCAATACGAAGATCACATTCCCGCAGACACCGAGCTGCCGGAGGAGGTTTACCAAGTCAGGTCTTTCGGCGGACTCATACCATTCAAGAGAGTCTGGCAGGCGTCTGGTTTGTCTTAGTTCCTTTTCAGTGTGGGGCGCCGAAATCGAATCCACACACAATATGGTGCGATTGACTTTGAGATCCTTTGCCGACAGGACAATTCGGAGCACGGCGGGTAGCGTTGCGATGCGAGCGAGAGGCGGAATAAATCCTGTGCTTTTTGTCTGAATACCACCGAGCACAACTACGGTAGTCGAGTCAGTCGTTTGATCATTCATATGGCTGTCTCCTGCAGCGGGGGTTCTTCCGGATTTAATGGGCTGCTAACCGGGATATTGGGCTCGGAACTCTTTTTCTGGACAGATCGGGACATCGCGACCAGGCACAAAGCACCGACGCCAGCCCAGAAGAGGCCTCGCACGCGCCGGCAAACTCCTACCGCGAGTCCTGCCGCAGAGCTAACCCCAAAGAGCCTGCCGATAAGCATGCTTCCGCCCTCGTATGTGCCGACATTTCCAGGGACAATTCCACCCACAACACTTACGAGCTTGTTGAACCCTTCGAATACGAAAGCGCTACCAAAACCGATTCTGGAGCTCATGAACGCCAAGAGCAGGTACACCTCTGAAATTGCGAGGACCTGGCTGGCAACATTGAGAACGAAGCTCATCCAGAAGGCCTCAGGCGCTTCACGGTGAAAATTGAGGAGCTTTTGCTCGGCGGAATAGAGCGTCTGCTCCGTGCCATTCAGCCGATTCCTTAATGCCGGTATTCGACGTAGCCCCTTAAGCGCAACGGAGAGCACCGGCCATTGCCGCCGCACCGCCACCACCGTCACTACAAGAAAAGCCAGTAAGCCACCGGCAAACAACGAGGTGTAAATCCTCCACATGCTGGAGAGCGGAAACAGGATCACGGCCCCAATGAGGCCCGCTATGCCGGCTAATGCCGCGGAGACGAGGTAAAGACCTCGATCGATGCTTGCTGACGAAATGCCCACGGCGGGAGGAACTGAAGAGCCTAGTAGAGAGACTCGCATTCCTTCTCCCAGCACCATGCCGGCAGCCCCGAATTGCCCGACTGCCTCCGATACCAGGCGCAGGCCAAACGCACGCGGCAACGAAATACGACGGAATTCTCTTGGAATTGTGAGTTGCCAGGCCCATGACTTTATGAGGTGCGAAAGACCTGCGAGGAACAGGATCAGGACCATCCCCCAACCAACCGCCAGCGTCTGTTTGAAAAGCATTTCTGGACCGATACGAAACACCAGGTAGGCCAAAAGACCGACGCCGAGGATTGCCGCCAGCAACCGGAAAAAGGAACGATTATGTGATCGCGAACTAGACAACGCTCATCACCTCTTCCCCGTGGAAGGAACTCATGCGGCCGTCAAACAAGCTGCGGGCATAGTCCAGTGTCGCCGGGGAGTCTATGTCTTGCCACCAGCCATCGCCAATGTCGAATGCGCGCAACCTACGATGCTGCGCCATCTGCCGCATTCCATCCGAAAGTGAGCAGTTGTCATTCTTCTTGACACGTTCCAGCCATTGGAACACATCCGGACTGCAGAGAAACATGCCGGTATCGACTGCATCGTAGCATCGGATTTGCTTGCCGATATCGACGATATAGTCACCCATCCGGCAGACCTTGGTGGCATCGTCCATATCGAAAATAGAGTCCAGCTTCTCATCGACAGCCAGGATGACCTCATCCTTCGCAAGCGGCTGTTGTAGCAGGGCAGCGGCTGTCCGGCTTTCGAACACATGATCGCACATGAGCAACAGGAAGGGTTCCTGTGCGAACCGCCGTGCTTTGAGCAGCGACACACCATTGGCCTTGTGATAATCAGGATTTTCAATCCATGTGATATTGAAGCGATAATCGCCGGAAAAGTGGGACCGAATGGCTTCGCCACGATATCCAAGAGTGATGAAAAATTGTTCAATGCCAGCTGCCTGCGCACCCAGGAGTACGTGTTCAAGGATCGGCCTGCCACCAAAGTGCACCAGCGGCTTGGGCAGACTGCCCGACACACTTGCAAGGCGGCTGCCATTGCCAGCGGCCAAAATTACTGCTTGTTTAATTCGTGACATGGGTTGCCTCTTTGAATTGAACGGTGGATTGACGAAGGGAATCGAGATCGGACTTTAAGTTCGGCTCGTAATCGTAATATTCGATGTTGACCTGCGTTGTACCAAACAGCCGAGCTTGCGTGACACTCAACGTGGAAGTGGGAAACCAATACGAGCCGTTTTTCTGATACTGGTGGACGAAGTGGATGCTGCGCGTCCAAAACGAAGGGTTGCGGGCCGGCTTGCCTTCCGCTCGCACCAGCGCGAAATCCTGGGCATCGATCCACACGCGACCTTCAATCAAGTACTTCTCTCGCCGCTTGGGAGTGACATCGATTAGGTAAGTCAAGCGGCCTCCAATGACCTCCGACTTCGCCATAGTGAAACGATAGTTGTCCGGAGTCAGTCGAGTCTGCGGCCGGACGCTTGGTGTAGAGGTCTCGGATTCAGACTCCAACATTTTCCGCAGCACATGCTTGTTGGCTGCCTTCCATCCGTCTTCGGTGACGACGTTGAAGTGCTTGACTCCCGCCGAGTCACACGACACATCTGCGACTAGTTCCGCATGTTTTTGCAGGTAGTCGTTGTCGAGAACGTAGCGGCGATGTCCGGCGTACCCCCCGCTGCGTGACTCGCGCTCGGTGTCATGGAGAAGAACGCTGGCCATGATTTGATTCGCGTCGCTGGTGCGTTCCGCAATCGTCTGACTCATGAGAGCCGGAGCCAGTCCGACAAGTAAGAAGAAAAATGTGATTTGTAGTCTCATTTTCAGAACTCAAATACAAGTTTTCCGCGAAACTCGCGCCAGGCATCGTTATAGAACTCACCGAAATGAGGACTTGTCTGGATGGTCTGGACGTCGCGAGGATTGAAATGGTTGAGGACGTTGAAAACAGCGAGCCCGGCTCGCATCTTGAGCCGTCTCTCGCCCATCTGAATCGAAAACGGGCGCACCGCCTGGAAATCGAAGGAAGAGAACCGTGGATAGCGGAGCGAGTTACGTTGCCCGATGTACTCGCGATACTCGTTTTGAACGGAGTAAGGAAACCCGGTGTGAATGTCGAAGACGGGGATCAGGGTCACTCTCAATGGCGCTTTGAATTCGCCCCAGGCCAGGAACCGGTTTGGGGCATCAAAATTGAGCCGCCCTTCGGCTTGCGGCTGAATAACCGGCTTCGGCACATTCCCGAAGAATTGGAAGAAGTCGTTCAGATTGCCATACGCCCGTGACCGCACGTAGGACCCATTCATCGCTTGGCCATGGAACTTGTATCGGCCGACAACCTTGAACTCTCGGTATGTCTGGCCTCCCGTGTTGTTGAGGTCGATGCTGCTCGTACCGTTTTGAACGACCGGTGAAACGACGAAGTCGTGACTTGTTACCCTGCTTTCATAGCCGACTTCCACAACCAGTGGCTGCACAATTTGCCGCGATAGCGCCACGTTCCAGGCAGTGCTCCGTGGATTCTGAAGATCGCCGGTGACACGGTTGAAGTAGTGAGTCGAATCAACAACCACGCCGGAAGAATCGAGGTATGAGACTGTGCGGTCCGGAAGCGAGGTAAAGCCAGCTATCATCAGGGGAACACGGTCGTAGAAGAGTCCCGCGCCGCCTTTCAACATCGTCCTTCTGTCAGAAGTCAGAGCAAGCTGGAAGCCGGCTCGCGGAGCAGGGTGAACGGAACTTGTGACGGTGTCAGCGTCGAAGCGAAATCCGAGGTCCAGCGTTAGTCTTGAGAACGGTGACCACTGATCGCCAGCGAACCAGGAGGCTTCGTTCTGATGGATTCGCGCCCATCTAGGGTCGCCGAAGGCTATGCGTTCGATAGCTGCTCCAGAGCCACCGTCGATTTCAACTGGCAGGAAAGTCTGCCGGCCATCGTAGGTTGAGTGCGCAAAATTCAGCCCCACCTTAAACTGGTGGGTGCCGAAAGTGTGCTTAGGAACAAACTGGTACAACTCTTGCCAGTCGAGCCGAGAGGATCGCCTGGTCTGCTGGTTGAAGAATCCGCCCTCAGTGGTTTCGACCAGAAGCCGATAAGGTTCGGTGTCGTGTGAAGTGATGTCAGCGTCGAATGTTTTGTAACTGAATTGCGAGGTCAGCAAAGCACCTTCGCCCATGACGTATCGATGCTGAGCGTATAGCTGATATCCGCGCTGATGGTAATCGGGAGTGGAGGGCTGCGGCATAAACGTGTTGAGCCCGAGATACTGCAGTTTCTGTGGGTATACCGCTAGCGAAAGGGTTGCGGTTTGCTTTGCTGTCAGGTTCAAGTCGACCTGGCTGTATGAATTCACACCTTCGAGTGTGGTATCGCGTTGGGTGGCCGGGAGACTGTTGACGGGAGTGCGGATAAATCTGTACTCGATGGATTGTGTGAACGCGATCCGATCTTTCAGGATCGGTCCGGTAAAAGTCATTCTTGGAGTTGCGCCACCGATGCCGAGAACTGAGCCGTCACGAACCCTCAAACGCGGCATAATGTTCTGAATTGAGTAATGGAACTTCTCGAAGTTGCTCGTCTTTGTGTCAATGGTAGAGACCGCGCCTGTCAGCTTGCCGTACTGAGCGTCGTACGGATTCGAGATCACTTGCACCGACGAAACCACGTCAATCGGCACATCCAATCCCGGATTCCCGGTTCCGGGATCGGTTACATTCGCGCTGTTGACCAGGGCACCGCTCTGGGTACTCCGGGCACCCTTCATGTTGATATGGCCATCTGGCCCGCGAACCACGCCGGGGACCAGTGGTAAAAGGCTCTGTGTCCGGTCATTTTGGTTGGGGGCGTTGGTTACCGTTGACGAATTGATCGTTGCGCTGCTGCTTGATGTTGGGACCTGCTCCTCGGTCGCAGTTACGTTGACCGAACTTCGCACTGCAGCTGGTTTGAGCTCGAGAGCGACGTCGGTCACCCCGCCGGTCTGGACCACTATTAATTCTTGTTCTGCTTCAAGGCCCGCGAATTGCGCTGTCACCGAGTAGTTTCCGGAGGGAACTCCTGGGATGTTGAACTTCCCTTCCCCATCGCTCTCGGCTATGAAATTACCGGAACCGGTGAGCATGACCTTCGCGCCGGGAACGTACGCCGCTCCTTGCGAGTCTTTGGTTATTACGGCTCCGCGCACGGCGCCGCTGTTGTTCGTGGTCTGCGACGCGATGTCAGCAGGGGCAATGGCCAAAACAATCATGACTGCCAAACCGAATAGCGCTTGTTTCTGTAATACTGACATCGCATATCTCTGTAGGCTGAATGTGAGCTGTTGAGATCTCGATCAGAAGGTTTGCTGATCCTGGCATCAGCAGGTGTGCTTAACCAGATCCTGGCATCAGCAGGTGTGCTTAACCAGGAGCAATCTCAATTACCAGCTCCAGACACGGCTGATGCACGCGCCTTGCCATCGATGCAATTGAGAAATTCCCTTTATTCACAATGCCGAACGTTTTCGGGATCGAACGCCTGCGCCCGTATTCGGGCACTGCTTGCAGGTGTGGCAGGCAAGCGGGAGCTATTGAGCAACCGGCCTGGGTTTACACCAAAGATGCGCTGGCTGGTTATTCACAGTTAGAGATGTTCGAGTTGGAACGGCAGGAGATAGCGGCTGCCATCCAAAAGACGTTCGCCCACAGCTGGGCACTTCGACTCCGCCAGCGGATTCCTAAGGCATTGTTTTGGGAGGAGCGCATCCGCTCCCCGGGGCGGCGCTCGGGAAGAACTTGTCCCGCGCGTCCGTCCCGTCCCTTGTGAGCATGAAGCTCTCGCACTAACAGCTTTCCGCTGACGTGGCTGCGGCTGGTGCATTTCGTTGGAGGTCAGTTTCTTGACCCAGAGTAGAATTGTGCTTGTCGATCACTTTGAAATGTCTGAACCCTCGAAAGTAGCAATAGCCGAAGCAGAGAACAGGTATCGCACGCTGCTCGATGTCTCGACCCTTATCGCGACACAGCCGAACCTCGGGGCTGTGCTCCGCAGCCTGCGCAAGTTGCTCTCTGCTGTCGTCATCTTCGATTCAGTCAGTCTGCTGCTGCTCGATAAAAATGGCACGACGCTGCGATTGGTGGCTTTTGATCGCGACCCTGAACTTGAAGACATACAAATCGGAACGGAAGCGGCGATTTCTGGGACCGCCTTGGGAAGAGCGATCGAGGAACAACAACCGATATCTATTCCGGATATTCAGCTTGAACTAGCAAATCTCCCGGAAGTCGCAAGGCAGCTCCCCAATGCACCTCCGGGCTGCGGATATGTGTTCCCGCTCTCGACTTCACGTCGCAGGATGGGCGCAGTTGTCTTCACCCAACGCGGCGAATTCGGCATTGACGACGTGAAGCTAATGACATCCGTGTCGGCCCATGTCGCTGCTGCCGTTGACAGTGCGCTTGCCAGCGACGAGGCCGCGAAGTATCTCCGCCAACTTACCGATGACCGTGATCGATTCAGATTGCTTCTTGAAATCAACAATCACGTTGTAGCGAAGCTGGACATGAACGAACTTTTCCGTTCAGCTTCCGCTTCGATCCGCAATTACTTCCGCAATGATCTCACTGGATTCTGGCTACTTGATAAAGATGCCAGGAGACTCGAATGTGCGGTCCTGGACTTTCCGGCCGGCCGGGGCCTTCTGGCTGACGTTCCTGTTATTGATATCTCCGACGAGACTTTTGAGAGCATACGTGCGCGGCGTCCTCAGTTGTTGTCCACGCAAGAGATCGGGAATCTTCCCGCGGTGCTGGGTTCTACGCTGAGGGCCGAAATGGTTTCGTCATTGGCTATTGCGCCGCTTGCAACCGCAAACGGCCCGTTGGGCGTACTCGCTATGGGTTCCAGGCGGCCCAATGCTTTCACCCACGAAGATCTGGACCTGTTATCGCAGATCAGCAGCCAGATTGCATTAGCTCTGGACAACGCATTGGCATATGGAAGACTCACAGCCTCGAAGGACCGGATCGAAGAAGAACGCCTTTATCTTGAATCTGAAATCCGCTCGGAATTCAACTTCGAAGAGATTGTGGGCAACAGTCCGGCCTTGCGGAAGGTGCTGGACCAGATCTCCATTGTAGCGCCTACAGATTCGACGGTCCTGCTGCACGGCGAAACTGGGACCGGAAAAGAGCTGGTTGCACGCGCGATTCACAGCAACAGCCAGCGCCGATCCCGAACTTTCGTGCGGCTGAATTGCGCAGCGATACCATCGGGCTTGGTTGAGAGCGAACTCTTCGGCCATGAGAAAGGTGCCTTCACCGGCGCCCTCATGCAAAAGCGCGGGCGCTTCGAACTCGCCGATCACGGCACGCTTTTTCTGGACGAGATTGGCGATATCACACTCGATCTTCAGCCCAAGCTGCTGCGTGCCTTGCAGGAGCACGAGTTTGAAAGACTCGGCAGCGCGAAAACGATCAAGGTCGATGTTCGTCTGATCGCAGCTACCCATCGCGACCTGCCGACCATGATCCGTAATAATCAATTCCGCGAGGATCTGTTCTATCGCCTTAACGTATTCCCGATTGAGATACCTCCCTTGCGTGAGCGACGGGAAGACATCCCGCTGCTGCTTCATTACTTCGTTTCGCGGCTGTCCAGCCGCATGCGCAAGCGGATCAAATCCATTCCCAAGCAATCCATGGAGGCCATCGCCACCGCGCCCTGGCCGGGGAACATTCGGGAATTGGAAAACTTCATCGAGCGCTGCGTGATTTTGTCACCGGGAGAAGAGCTGAAGGTCCCGTTGTCGGAAATCAAGCGCGCATCCGGTTTCATGCTTTCAGCCGGATCCACTTTTCACGAAGCTGAGAGGCGAGCGATCATCGACGCCCTGACGAGTGCATCGGGCAAAATCGCTGGCCCTTCTGGCGCCGCCCAGCGTCTGGGTCTGAAACGGACAACTTTGCAAAACAAGATGCGACGCCTGAATATCACGAAATCCGATTACCAGGTTTCATAGCGGGGGACTAGGTGCTGACCTTGGTCGATTTCACCATTCCTGAACCAGGCACTGAGCACCTCTTTCGGCCGCATTGATCTGCGCCAGGGGAAACAACCTCATCCTAATCAGCTTCAGGCTGCCGGTCGCACTCTGCGTGGCTTAGTTTAAACGCCTGGGCCGCCTCATTTGCCTGTGAAGCTGGAGGAAGATTTAACCGGGTACAAACATCGGACGAATAGGCATTCTCAGCGACAAAGGTCGAGCCGATCTCTGCCAGCCAGGACAGAATTGCTTCGCCGGTTGCATCGACAAAGCTGACTTCAGAGAGGTCGACCACCAGACCACCCGAGACCCTCTTGCGAACCGCCAGGTCTCTCGCTTCTTCTGCAAATCGCCCGACAAACCTGCCCTCTATCCGCATCGTAGCCAGGTTGCCTTTCCTGTGGAACTCGATTCTTAGCATGAACTTCTCCCTATCCGAGGTTTCTAGCCTGGACACCTAAATAGGAGCAGTCGCAATGCCAAGCCCGATCTACAGCTAAGTTGTTGAAGGAAAAATTTGTTGAGGATAAATCACCGACACCCTGCCCCGCCCTCATGCGGTCACTGCCGGAATGAAGTCGCCATCGACTAATAAACCCGAGCTTCAGTGGTGGGGCAGTCGAAGCTGGCAACTACGCTCAAATAGCTGATAAGCGGCAGTTGCTCAAAAGCTCGTGAAATTGATGCTTACCCTCCGAGCCTTCCAGCTCCTCCTGACACTTGATGCAGTATTCTGCGGTCGGAAGGGCTTCGAGCCGTTTGTGTCCGATCGGCCCTTCGCATAGCTGACAGAAGCCAAACGTACCTTGGCGGATTCGCTGCAGCCCCTGGACCACCAGTTTGAGCCGGTGGCGGTAATGAGAAGACCTCTCGAGCAAGGCTTCGTGATCCGAGCCTGCAGCCTCCAGAGGTTCTAGTCTTACGGCATCAACATTCAGGAGCTGTCGTTCTATTCTGTCGATGCGGTGCTGAAGATCGTTTCGTTCCTGCTCAAGATCGACTCGGAGTCGATCAAAAAGTACGGGTTGTAGCACTTTGCGTTCGCTTTTTTTCATTCAGACCATCCTCCCTGTCTAACGGTGCCGCTGAAAGTTTCGAGAGTGTTTGCGGTTGAGTGAACTAGTTGATCATTCCGCTTGGAGCAGCCAAGAGAACAACCACAACCAAAGCAATGCAATCGAGTGCAGTCAGTAGACTGAAACCAATTGACGGTGGACCCTCTTCCAAACACCGTGGTAAAAGAGGCGGAATAGCCGCAATGGAGCGGCCACCGAATAGGATGTCTCCATCTGCTCGCTGAAGACGTCCAACATCCATTGCTGATAATTGAAGAATTCCATGTTCTTGTCCTTCGCATTCCCAGTTTCCTGACCCTCCCTCCACTGCATTCGCGTAGCCAAAACTCAAGAGATTCCTAATCCGTTTTTGCAAAGGGAAACGGCTGGCTGACTGTTTCAGACGTGCCCAGATAGGAGTACTTCTCTGCCCAAATTTTGTTTGCTGCCAACAGGGGGGCACCCGCAGCGGTTCCAAACCACACGCCAGTCCGCTAACTAGTTGTGCTCTCGTGCATTCCCCAAAGTTGATGTGGCAGGCGATTTGCCCACCAGAATTGTGGATTGCTCCGAGAGCGCGGCTGCGTGCGATTCAGCGGAACGCCGGTTTTGCATCCGCGCGATCCTTGCTTTCGGTTCAGAGTTCCAGTGAGGTTGGCATGATGGATATTGCGACTCTTCTGATGTTCGCGGGCGCGTGGCTAATTGTTGCGATCACCTTGGAGCGCGTGCTCAGGCACCGTCATAAATGGTATGCAAGAGCAGTCGATCACGGCGTAATGAGCGAACCGCGTCGTAACGCAACTGCGATTCTGTACGTCTGCGCATCCTGTGGCGAGGCCAAAAGCGCTACCGTGGCCGGGACTTATGAGCTGGAAGATGTTGGCTGGCCCCTTTCTGATCGGGTCGAGACGAAGCAGCATGAAATAGAAAACATTCCCTGGTCGGCAGCCGATCAGGCTTTTGCAAGAAGCATGAAAGTGAAGCTGTGACAGGTAACTCGATGCCGCCTGTTAGTGGGCAGAGGTTCATCCAAAGGCCATGACTCCTCGCCGCAGATTGAAATGCACTTCCTTTATCGTCACCGACATTGAGATCAGTAATCTCCCTCCGGCCGGATTTCCACCGAGCCCCGGCGCGCCGTTACACAGTGCCGAAAACAGGTCCGCCACGCGCCTGCTTCAGGGCAGTGCCCGCATGCGGGCAGCCAAATATCCCACGAACCCGCCGTGCAAACGAAGAATTCGTTTATTAGCAAGGGCTTAATACGATCCAGTTTTGGCAGCGGGGATGCTCTTGTATTTCGCGGAAGGTAGTCGGGTGCTGCTTTCCTGACATTACTCCGATTTCTTCGAAAGGTTTCCTTCGATGACGTACCGAACTGACGCAAGAATTTCAAGATTATTTTCCTGCCAAGCCTCAGAGTGTCAGGGACGGGCGATCGGGCGTCGCGGGCAGCAATTGACGCTGCTCCTTCCGCTCAGCGCGCTTCTGCTGTTGGCCTTCGCACTCTCGGGATGCGGGCGTAGCCAAGCTGCATTCAAGCTGCCGGATCCCGAGGTGCTGGTTGCGCCTCCCATTCAGCAAGACGTGCCGGTTCACAATGAATGGGTAGCGACACTGGATGGCTACGTGAACGCCGAAATCCGGCCTCAGGTTTCAGGCTACCTGATCAGGCAGAACTACAAAGAAGGTTTAGTTGTACGCAAGGGCCAGGTGCTGTTCGAAATTGATCCGCGCCCGTTCCAGGCGACTCTCGATCGGACCAGGGGTGAGCTTGCCCAAGCAGAAGCGCAGCTGAGCAAGAGCACGATCGATGTGGAACGCGACACGCCCCTCGTCGCCAAGAAAGCAGTCCCAAAAGAGAAGTTGGATAACGAGATCCAGGCCAAGCGTGCCGCTGAGGCCTCGGTTGAATCGGCAAAGGCCGCGGTGGAACGGGCAGAACTCGATCTCGAGTGGACCAAGGTCACCTCGCTTGTCGATGGTGTTGCCGGAATCTGCGAAGTGCAGATGGGCAACCTCGTGGGCCCTAGTTCTCACCTGACCTCGGTTTCGCAGGTCGATCCCATCAAGGTTTATTTCCCGGTCAGCGAACAGGAATATCTGCGCGCGAAACATATGAGCACGACTGGACAGCCAATGGAATTGTTCGACAGCTCACCTGAGTTGATCCTGGCCGACGGCACGGTATATCCGCATAAGGGCAAAGTCCTGCTGACCGACCGGCAAGTAGATACCAACACCGGCACGATTCGCCTGGTCGCGGCTTTTTCCAATCCCGGCAACGTTCTTCGCCCAGGCCAGTACGGGCGGGTGCGAATCCAGACTGGTTTCAAGAAAAACGCGCTGCTAGTTCCACAGAGCGCGGTCAAAGAACTTCAAGGTGGCTATCAGCTCGCGGTGGTGGGTCCCGACAGGAAGACGAGTATTCGTCCAGTCAAGGCCGGAGAGAAGGTAGGAACCATGTGGGTGATCGACGACGGATTGAAGCCCGATGATCAGGTCGTTGTGCAAGGAATTGAGAAGGTAAAGGACGGAACCCCCGTCGTTCCTAAGCCGGCGAACATTCAGGGAGAAGGGCGGTAGGCCATGTCTGAGTTTTTCATCCGACGTCCGATCGTAGCCATCGTCGTTTCGATTCTCATGGTGATCGTTGGTGCGATCACCATCATCGGGCTGCCAGTCGCGCAGTTTCCGGACATTGCTCCGCCCGAGATACGCGTTGCTGCAATTTACCCGGGCGCCGATGCGGAAACTTTGGAGAAGGCTGTAGCCACTCCCATCGAGCAGCAGATCAACGGTGTGGACAACATGGATTACATGTACTCGATGAATTCTACAAACGACTCGGGTACAGAGCTGATGGTCGATTTTGATCTTAAAACCGACCCGAATATGGACCTCCTCCTCACGCAGTCACGCCAGCAACTGGCCAATGGCCAGCTTCCTCCGGAGGTCAACCAGATCGGTATTGACGTCAAGAAGTCCCTGACCGCGCCCATGATGCTGATCGCTTTGTATTCACCAAAAGGAACGCACGATGGGAACTTTCTGGCGAATTACGCCTATATCAATCTGAAAGATCCGATTGCTCGGTCTTATGGTGTAGGAAATACCCAGATCTACGGCCTCGGAGAGTACGCGATGCGCCTGTGGGTGAAGCCCGATCGACTGGCGAAGCTCGGCGTCACCGTCAATGAGGTTGTCAATGCAGTGAAAGCGCAGAACACGGTGAATCCCGCCGGCCAGGTTGGAGGGCAACCGACTGTGGCAAACCAGCAGTTCACCTATGCGGTGCGTGCCCAGGGTCGGCTTAAGACACCCGAAGAATTTGGCGACATCGTGGTTCGCGAAAGTGCTGACGGCGGTGTAGTTCGCGTGAAGGACGTTGCCCGGGTCGAATTGGGCTCGAAAGACTACAGCTGGATCACGCGTATGAACGGCAAGGAGGCAGCAACCATTGGTATCTACCAATTGCCCGGTTCCAATGCCGTGGAAGGGGCCAAAGGCATCCGCAAGCTAATGGCCGAAATGAAGCAGCGATTCCCCGCGGATATGGAATACGCCATAACCCTGGACACGACGGACGCTGTAAGGGCTGGCATGGCGGAAATCGTCGAGACGCTCGTGATCGCGTTTGTGCTGGTGATCATCGTCGTGTACATCTTCCTGCAAGACTGGCGCGCCAGTCTTATTCCAATGCTGGCGGTGCCAGTCTCGCTGGTGGGCACCTTTATCGTCTTCCCGTTCTTCGGTTTCTCCGTCAATACACTTTCGCTATTCGGACTCGTGCTGGCGATCGGTCTGGTGGTGGACGACGCCATCGTTGTGGTCGAAGGTATCCAGCGCCACATTGAAGAGGGTCTGCCTCCAAAGGAGGCGGCTCGCAAGGCCATGCAAGAGTTGACCGGCCCCGTGGTTGGCATCGCACTGGTTCTCTCTGCTGTTTTTGTGCCAACCGTCTTCATCCCCGGCATTACCGGCCGGCTCTATCAGCAATTTGCATTGACCATCGCCATCTCGGTCGTCGTCTCCGCGTTCAACGCCTTGACGTTAAGCCCGGCGCTGGGCGGACTGCTGCTCCGGCCTAAGAAAGAGACGCACGGGCCGTTGGCCAGGTTCTTCGGTTGGTTTAATCGGGTGTTTGCCAGCGCCAACGGCCTCTACACGCGGATGTGCGGCGGCTTAATTCGAAAGACTGTCGTGGCCGTCGTGATGCTCGCGGGTTTTGCAGTTGCCGGGATCCTCTTTGCCAAGGCACTGCCCTCCAGCTTCCTGCCCGACGAAGACCAGGGATACATGTACATTCAGATGCAAACTCCCGAAGCCTCTTCGATTGAGACCACGTCGGAAGCGGCCCGAGCGGTGGAGGCAGTTCTGAAGGACACGCCTGGAGTCAAGTACACCAGCACCGTTGTGGGATTCAGTCTGCTCAGCCTCACCCGGTACAGTTACAGCGCTTTCTTTTGGGTGACGCTGCAACCTTGGGAAGACCGCAAGACCATGGAGCAGGAGTACCAGGTAATCAAGGCGAAGCTGAACCTGAAGCTCCTCACTCTTCCGCAAGGAACCGTCTTTGCCTTCTCTCCACCGGCAATTTCGGGCGTCGGCACCTCGGGCGGATTTCAGTTTGTACTTGAGGACCGCTCCGGAAAAGAATCCGAATTCCTGGTGAACAACCTCCAGAAATTCCTGGAGGCGGCTCGCAAACGGCCCGAAATCGGCATGATTACTACCACATACATACCGAGCACGCCGCAAAAATACGTGTATGTAGATAAGGAGAAAGTGCTGAAGCAGGGCGTCAACATTAGCGACGTTTACCAGACACTGCAGGCTTTCATGGGCGGAACATTCGTAAATTACTTCAACCAATTCGGCCGCACCTGGCAGGTGTATGTGGAGTCGGAAGCGCCATACCGCGCCAACCTGGACAACGTGGGACAGTTCTATGTGCGCAATGCCAAAGGCGAGATGGTGCCGCTGTCGGCGCTGACCCGATTCGAGTCGCGTTACGGCCCTGAATTCAAGTTGCGCTTCAATGAGTATTCATCGGCGCAGATTATCGGCAGCTCGGCGCCGGGCTACAGCTCCGATCAGGCTACCGCGGCCCTGGAAGAGGTCTTCCACCAAACCATGCCGCCTGAGATGGGGTTCGACTACATGGGCATGTCGCGGCAGGAACAAAAGGCGCGGGAGGGCATTCCATCGTGGGTCATCTTTGGGATGTCTTTTCTGTTCGTCTTCCTGATCCTTGCCGCCCTATATGAAAGCTGGTCACTGCCGTTCGGCGTATTGCTGAGCACACCAGTCGCTGTTTTCGGTGCCTTCGGACTTCTTTGGCTGCGGCGCACCGTCCTGGGCATGATCTTCCCAGCCTTCATGGTGCAGATCGATAACGACGTTTATTCGCAGATCGGGCTCGTGATGCTCATCGGCCTGGCAGCGAAGAACGCGATCCTGATCGTGGAATTCGCGAAGGAAGAATATGAAAAAGGCAAGCCATTAGTAGATGCCGCATTGGAAGGGGCCAAGCTAAGGCTACGGCCGATTCTGATGACTTCTTTCGCATTCATTCTCGGTTGCGTGCCCTTGTTCATCGCTACCGGCGCAGGTTCCGTAGGCCGGCAAATCATGGGTACCGCCGTTATCGGCGGAATGCTGGCCGCAACCGGCCTTGCAATCTTCATTATCCCCGCCTTGTACGTAACGGTGGAGACGCTAAGCGAACGCTGGAGTCGTAAACACGATACTGCCGCGGTTCCCGAGCCGATTCCAGTGGAGGGTGACTAACGTGAAAAAGGTAATCGCTTTCCTCATTTTGATGATCTTCACTTGCGGGTGCACGGTCGGGCCCAACTACAAACGACCGAAGATTGACGTCCCCGGCGCATACCGCGGGGCTCCGTCGCAGGAAGCGCAACCGCAGCCGAGTGCATCGCAGCAAACTCCGTCGCAGCAGGCTGCTTCGCAACAGGCCGCACCTCAGCAGATTTCAGGCCTTGCCGAGAACTCGTCGCAGCAGGGATCGCAGAGTGCTGACCATCCATCCCTGCAGGCGTCGCAGCCTGGTGAGCAATCCTTCGGAGACCAGAAGTGGTGGGAGGTGTTTCAGGATCCGCAGCTCCAGCAACTCATTCGCGCTGCGCTGGACAACAACTACGACGTTCGCATCGCGGCGACAAGAATCCTGGAAGCGCAGGCGCAGTTGGGCATCACAAGGGCCGATCAGCTGCCAACGATCAGCGCCGGGGCGGCTGCGGTCAACGACCGCTACGCGAGACAGAAACCCCTTCCCGAGTTCGAAACAAACACGAACTCGGTGAGCGCCTCCATGTTCTGGGACCTCGATTTCTGGGGAAAGTACCGCCGTGCAACCGAAGCAGCGCGCGCCAATCTGCTGGCAACAGAATGGGCGCGCCGCGCCGTCATCAACACCCTGGTAAGTAATGTTGCCGCCTCTTATTTCCAGCTTCGCGCATACGACCTTCAGCTTGAGATCTCGCGACGGACGCAGGCTACGCGCCAGGAATCGCTGCAACTTACACAGACGCTGGCAGACGGTGGAGCGGCCACCATGCTAGACGTGCGGCAGGCGGAACAACTGGTTGCCGTGGCCGCCGAGGAGATACCTGATTTTGAACGCCGTATCCAGCAGCAGGAGAACTTCATCAGCACGCTGCTGGGAAACAATCCCGGTCCGGTGGCACGGGGTATGCAGCTGACAGAGCAGCCACATTTGCCGGAGGTCCCGCCTGGAATACCTTCCCGTCTGCTCGAGCGGCGCCCCGATATTCGTGCAGCCGAAGCGCAGTTGATGGCGGCCAACGCTCAAATAGGAGTAGCCAGAGCAGCTTACTTTCCGCAAATCACATTGACCGCGAGCAGCGGATTCCAGAGCTCGGCTCTGACCAGCCTGTTCACTGGCCCGGCCGGGTTTTGGAGCTTGGGAGGATCACTCGCCCAGCCCATTTTTGCGGGCGGCAGGATCAAGGCAGGTGTGCGATTGAGCGAGGCGCGGCAGAAGGAAATGGTGCTGACGTATCAGCAGACCATCCAGCAGGCTTTTCGTGGCGTTTCGGACGCACTGGTTGGATATCAAAAGAATCGTGAGTTCCGGGTACATCAGCAGGAACTGGTGATCGCGGCTCAGGAGGCGGCGCAACTCTCTGAGGAGCGCTATCGCGGCGGCGCTACCAGCTATCTGGAGGTGCTGACCAACGAAACCAATTCCTTTAATGCAGAACTAGGGTTGGCCCAGGCGCAATTGAATGAACTTGTGAGTCTGGTCGACATTTACAAAAACCTCGGTGGAGGCTGGGAGCTGTGACGACACTACCAGAACCTGCAAAGGCTGTGGCCAAGCTTCTTAAGAATTATCCGCCTCAGTCCAAATAAGCAGGACTGTGGTTGTATCTGCTGGTTCGCTGGAGGTGCACAACAATGCAATTGCTCATTGGATCCTGGAGCCCAGCTTCGATTTCGGTACTGGCAGCTCTTTGTGGGTCGCTTGTTGGTGCAGTGGGTTCCAGTGTCAGCAGCTGGATTGCTCAGCGGCATCAGAATCGACAGGAGCTCCTCGCCAAAGAAATCTTTCATCGTGAGCAGTTGTATTCAGACTTCATCAGTGAAACGGCCCAAGTTTTCGCGGATGCTGTCCAGCATGCGTTCCAAGACCCCAGCAGGCTCATACCGAGCTATGCATTGCTCAGTCGTATGCGTTTGAGTTCCTCGATGAATGTGATCGAAAGCGCCGAACGGGTCCTTAAAGCCATCCTTGATACCTATTCACAGCCCAACCTCACTGCAGAGGAGATTCACGCCTGGGCTGGCAAGCGCAACGATCCACTGCGCGAGTTCAGCAACATTTGCCGTCGTGACCTTGAGTCCTTGGGGAACGGTTTGTAACGCAACCAGCGGCGAGGAGAACTACTGATGCCGAACCCTCAAATACCTCCCTACTGATCACTTTGCCAGCTCCCGCGCCTTGCGAAGATGTTCAAGCGTTCCTGTGCCCGCATTTAAGCAGTTGACCGTCACATGGCAATCAAGCGGGGAAGCGCCTCCACAAAGCCGCTTGGTTTCAATCATTTAGCAGAGTGCCAGATTGGCCCCACATGTGCACTCTTCCCACCGGGTGTCAGGAGATCGATATTGAAACCTCGGTTGATGATCGCATTGTTAATCACTGGTGTGCTGGTGATTTCAGCCGGTGCCCAAGACAGCAGTGACATACACCCGATCACCTCTGGGATGGAGAGCTTGCCGAAACAGCCGTCGACCAGCAAGGCTGTCATGCAAGCGCAGTTAGGAGTGGCAGGGCCGCAAGATACTCCACAGCAATACCTGGAACAAATGCAGGCTGCTCTCCAGGCTATGTCTGGAGACTTGGGGCAGATCGCTCAGGCAACTCACGATGGGAAGATCAGTCGTGCACAAGAGGCGTACCTCGCCTTCGAACAATACTATGTCGGATTAAGCAGCAGCAATCCTGACGAGACGATAGTCGTTGACGTGTGGTCTACGCCGGCAGAAATGAAGCCAGAAGCGGATCCAACCAAGTTCTCACAAGGGTTCGCGGTTGCAGGATTGAACGCGGCCAACAGGCTGCAATTTACCCAGCGTAGAATCGCGAACTCCATCAAGATGGGCTTCCCGCTCGGCGAGTTCTGGATCCAGACCGACTTCGACTCGATCGACGACTCGCTGAGACTGGCAGCTCTTTCCGTCGCAAATGAGGCTGATCGGCGAGCGTTGCAGCAGCTCCAAACCCAGACTCGGCGCCTGCGGCTGTGGGGCGATTGGCTGATCGACCAAAACCGACACATGGCGCTTGCGAATTACTACATCTCTCCCTCGCCACTGGACAACGACGAGCAGTTTCAGAATACCGTAACTTGCACCAAGTTCCTGCTGTCCATGCTGGCGAGCGGGAGACTGGAAGACGAGGACCGCTCTTGCTGGTAGGACCTGCAACTCCAATGCTGACACTGGGGAGTTGCCCTGAATTTGCAGAGGGAATCTCGTAAGAAGAGGGCGTTCAAAGGAGGTATAAGGTGTATAGAATCTCTAGTCTTATCGTTTTGTGTCTGTCAAGCCTGCTGGCGTTCGGGCAATCTTCGACGAAATATCAGGTTGGCACGATTACTGCTGTGGAACCTCATCAGCTCGCTTCGAGCTCGAATCCCGACAGCTACGAAGTCTCCGTGAAAGTCAAGGACACGGTATACGTGGTTCTGTACACGCCACCGGCAGGAATGGATTACATCGCGAAGTACTCGACTGGACGCGAAATTCTGGTATTGGTGCGCGAAGACAGCATCACCTATCACGACATATTGGGTCAATCATTTGAGGTACCAATCATAAGCCGAACACCAGCAGCGGCTGCAAAAGCGTCCCAGTAAGGCTGCCCGCGACCGAATAGCCCAGCCGCACGGAAGGCATTCCTGCGCCCGTCTTCTCTTAGTCTGCTGGTTTCCATTGAAGGTACTTGCGCGCGCTTTGCATGGTAGACGAAGTACCGAGCCTCACGTCAGGCCAAGCCCCGATTATGGTCACGACGCGGGCGCTCGTTCGCGTCAGGTTGGCCTCCTTGCCCACATTGTGGCAGTGCCCTCAAGTCGGCACTGCGGATGTTATTAAGACTCCAGCAACGAGCGTCAGACCAAATACTTAGACCAAACCGGAAATGGAACGCGATCTGCAGCGTATAGCGTGGATGTTCTATGCCAAGAGAACCTAGCTTCGGCGATTCTCCAGCCAGCGCAGAAAGCGGAGCGCTCGCAATGTTCACGAGCGCTCAACAAAGGAGGGCTTATGGCGAGACTGCTAAGCGCCCTTGATTTTCT
>DATHDM010000279.1:0-30025 GCA_035319065.1 Terriglobales bacterium | reverse complement strand
CGGCCCGGATGGACGGGTGAAAGCCATCTTCCGGCGGGTAAAGCCGGAAGGCCACGCCGAGCAGGTGCTGGCGGCGCTGAAGGACGAGGCGCGAGCCAAGGCGAGCTGAGCCGGGAGTCAGCCGTCGGCGACTAGCCGCCTACTTCACCGCCCCCACCGTGAACCCGGAAATAAACCGGTCAAGAAACAGATTGTAAAGGAAGGCGGTGGGGACGCTGGCGATCAGGCAGGCGGCCATGAGCGAGCCCCAGTAGTAGACATCGCCGCGCACCAGGAAGATGGGTACGCCGACGCCGAGCATCTGGTGTGCCTCGGAGGAGATGAAGGTCAGGGCGTAAACGAACTCCTGGGTCACCAGCGTAAAGCTGAAGATCACGACGGTGAGGATTCCCGACAGCGAGACCGGGATGACCAGCTTCACGAAGGCGCCGAAGCGCGTGAGGCCGTCGACCATGGCGGCATCCTCGAGTTCGCGCGGGATGGACTTGAAAAATCCCATCAGCAGCCAGGTGGAAAACGGGACCGTAAAGCTGGGATACACCACCACCAGGGACCAGATCGAATCCTGTAATCCCAGAAGCGACACCACACGCGAGAGAGGAATAAACAACAGGGTCGGCGGCACCAGATAAGTCAGGAAGATGCCAATGCCCAGCCGCTGCCCCCAGCGTCCGGTCAGCCTGGCCAGCGCGTAAGCGGCCGGGAGCGCCAGTGCCAGGGTAATTGCGACCACGATCGCGCCCACCAGTGCCGTGTTCCACATCCAGCGCAGATAGAGCGTGTCATTGAACAGCAGCCGCAAATGATCGAGCGTGGGCTTCTGATTAAAGATGAAGGGATTGTTCTGCAGGTTATAAAGGTCGCCCGTGCGCTTGAACATGGTGATGAGCATCCAGTAGAAGGGGAATGCCAGCAGCACGGAAAACACCACCACCACGGTCCAGTGCGCCACACTCGCCGCCACCTTCCGCATACTCACAGGGCCCCGCACTAGGTCACCTCCGCGCGATGAGCGCTGCGCAACATTGCCCAGGCGACGATCACCAGCAGGGGAACCAGAAACATCGAAATCGCCGCGCCCTCCGCCAGATCGCCTCCCAGAATTCCGCTGAAGAAGGCGAGCGAGGGCAGCACCTGCGTGGAATCGTAGGGCCCGCCGCGGGTCAGGATGTACACCACCGTCATGTCGGTGAAGGTGAAGATGATGCCGAACAGGATGGCGACATTCACGATGGGCAGCATCATGGGAATCGTGATCTGGAACAAGGTTCGCCAGAAGCCTGCGCCATCCACCGCCGCTGCTTCCGGGATGTCCTTGGGGATGGCGGTCAGGCCGGCGAGCAGAATCACCGTCGAAAACGGAAGCAGCCGCCAGGTGTGCACCAGGATCACCGACATCATGGCGAGCCTGGGTTCGCCCAGCCACATGGGGGTGTCGAAGGGCCTTACCAGGTGCATGGCAAGCAGCACCCAATTGATCACGCTGTAAAGGGAATCGAGGATCCACTTCCAGCCGATCGCACCCAGGGAAATCGGCGCCACCCAGGGCAACAACATCAGGAAGCGAACGAATCCCCGGCCACGGAAGCGCTCCTTCAAGGCAAGGGAAAGGATGGTCGAGCCCACCAGCACCAGAATCTGCGAGCTGATGGTGAAGATAAACGAATTGCCCAGGGATCTCCGGAACGAGGGGCTTTCAAGCACGCTGCGGAAGTTCGCCAGCCCGATGAAGTGATATCCAACGCTGCCGACTTTGATGTCGCTGAGGCTGTAAATGCAGGCCAGCAGAAATGGAAGCCCGATCAGGGCAAAGATGTAGAGGATGGCAGGCAGAAACATTGCCGACGCGAGCCATCGCTTCGTGCCCACCACACCCGACGGACCAGCTTCCTGCTTTGGCCGCAACCCAGCCCGCTTTTCCAGCGTTCCCCGACTCATTGCCAGGCCATCGCTTTGGCTTGCGTGCGCTTCTCTGTGTTGCCATCGAAGAACTTCAAGTCGGGCTCGCGCACAGCGAAGTCGTACGTCGCGCCAACCTCGTACGACGCCGCTGATCCCAACCGCGAAACCACCTCTTTGCCTTCGAAGCGGCCGGTCAGCGAGCCATACACAATCCACTCCGCTCCCAGATATTCCTTGTTGATCACTCGCAACGGGAAGGGAATTCCACTGCTCACCAACTCCGCCGGCAACAAGTGCTCGGGACGGAAACCGACGATGAGGTTGTCATTCTCCAGCAGGTTCATGGGAGGCGAGCCCAGGAAGGTGGCGACAAAGGTGTCCGTGGGCTCGTCATAAACCTCCTTGGGGGTACCGATCTGGCGCACCCCACCCTGATTGAGCACCAGGATGCGGTCTCCCATGGCCATAGCTTCCACCTGGTCGTGGGTGACGTAGATGGTGGTGGTGCCGATGCGGCGATGAAACTGCTCCAGCTCTTCACGCGCCGAGGCGCGCAGCTTGGCGTCGAGGTTGGAGAGCGGTTCGTCCAGGAGAAACAGCGTGGGCTCGCGCACGATGGCGCGCGCCAGGGCCACTCGCTGGCGCTCTCCGCCGGAAAGTTCCCGCGGCTTGCGCTCCACGAGGTGCTCGATGCCCAGCAGCGATGCCGCCCACTCGACTTTCTTGCGGTGCTCGGATTTCCGCAGCCCCTGCGCTTTCAGGGGGAAGGCGATGTTGTTATAGACGCTGAGGTGGGGATAGAGGGCATAGCTCTGGAAGACCATGGCAATGCGGCGCTCCCGCGGTGACAGGGCATTGGCCAGAACGCCGCCGATCCAGATCTCGCCGGATGTAGGTTGCTCGAGGCCGGCAATCATGCGCAGCAGGGTAGTCTTGCCCGATCCGGAAGGGCCGAGGAAAACAAGGAATTCGCCCTCGTTGCTCTTCAGGTTAACGTCGTTGACGGCCCCGAGCTGACCCTCTTTGAAGACCTTGGTCAGGTTCCTGGTTTCGACAATCGCCATCGAGTGCTATGCCCACTTGGCAAAGATGCGCCGGACTTCCTTCTCGGCGGCACTGGCGGCGTCTTCCGCCGACATCTCGTCGCGCGCCACCTTGGCGAACATGGTGGGAATCACGAAGGTGTTGAAGACCTCGTCGATCGCCGCCGTGGCGTATCCCGGATGTCCGACGTTGGTGGCCCATTCCAGCACGTTGCCCAGCACCTTGTACTTGTCGTGGGGATCGGCCTTGGGATCGTTGGCGATCTCCTGTTGCAGGTTGGGCACCACCGTCGGGAAGCACGGGAAATTGTAGAACTCGCTGGCGAGAAAAGCGTCGTGGAAGGAATCGATGTAGTCGGCCAGGAACTGCCTGGCGCCCTCCTTGTTATCGGCAAAGTTCCAGATCACGTAGCAGTCCATCACGTGTTCCGCCGCCCAGCGCGCCACCGGTCCCTTCAAAGCCGGAGTCAGGCCGATCTTGCGCGACATCTCGGGATTGCTCTTCTCCGCCTCGCGGGTGATGGAAATCGCGTTGTCCACGAAAGAAGCCTTGCCCGCCAGCATGGCGCGATTATTCGACGATGGATCCCAGGTGAACACCTCCGGCGTCTCCGATTCCTTGAACAGCGCGCGCATGAACTTCAAAGCTTCCACCGTGTTCCTGGAATTGATGGCCACATTGCCCTTCTCATCCTGCACCGATCCGCCAAACGACCACAGGATGGCGCGCATGGCCATATTGGTATCGAGCTCCTGCGACAGGCCGAGCCCGCAGGGATTGCCGAACTTGTCGCGGATCTTCTTGGCGCCGTCGCGCAGCTGGTCGTAGGTGTCGGGCCCGTTGGGATAGCCCACCTGCTGCCACAGATCGATGCGATAGTTGCCCGGATCGGGGACGTAGGAATCGCTGAAGGCAAAATACCGTTTGGTCTTGGGGTTGAAGGTGGACTTATGGGCCAGAGGAACCATCTTGCCGTGCTTGCGCTGCACCTCCTGATAGAGCTCGCTGTGATCGATGGTCTGCTTCTCGTAGGCGGCAGGCGGCGAGAGGAACATGAACAGGTCGTGTCCCTTCTGCGCCGACACCTCGGCCGCGGCGCGGGCGGGAATCTCGCCGATGGAGATGTGATCGACGATCACGTTGGTGTTGTTTTTCTGTCCCCACTGCTTGGTGTAGGTGTTGTCGAACCACTTGTCGTAGCCGGGAACGAAGTGGCTCCACTGGATGATCTTCAAAGTCTTCTGTTGCGCCTGTGACCTCTCGGGAAACAGGAAGTAGGGTCCCAGGCCCGCAACTGCGGCCCCGCCGGCACCGATCTTCAGGAAATCCCGGCGGGAATACTTGTCCGAATGTTGGTCAGCCATTGCAGGCATCCCTCCTTGGTGAAGTTCATCTCCGGCGCGCGGGGGCACAACCGGGAATGTGGAAAAGCGGCCCGGCAGGGGGCTCTGCCGACAGCAACTGTCCCCATGTGAACTCGAAGGAACCTGAACCGGGCTCGCCGACCAGGGCGAACCCGCATGGCGGCGTGAAAGTGCCGTCCTAACCCAGAAACGACGCCCGACAGCTTACTACTTAGCCGCCGTCAGGCAAAACCGGAGCCGCGGCGATCTTTGCGGGCGCTTTTGTGACCTGCGGCACAGACTTGCAGGGCGGAAGTCTGGGTAGCGTTTTGTTGACCGCTCCCATTTCGGGAACCGCTGGGTGCGGGACCAAACCCAGCCGATCAAGGCGCATTCCTAACGGCAGGTCAGGACAAGCTTGGAAACGGCGACTACTCTCCGCAAGAAAGATCTTCATCGTACCACGATAAAACTGCGCGTTCCCCTGGGGGTGGATGCCTCGCATCACCAGGGCGCCGTGGATTGGCGAGCTGTGGCGGGCGAGGGATTTGCCTTCGCCTTCCTCAAGGCCACGGAAGGCGCCAACACTGCCGACCCGGTCTTCGCCTCCAACTGGGTCCGGGCGAAAGAGGCTGGGCTGCTGCGGGGCGGGTATCACTTCTATCGGGCGGCAACCGATCCGCGCCTTCAGGCCAATAACTTTCTGGAGACGGTGAGGGAACTCTCCGCCGGCGACCTGCCGCCGATGCTCGACGTGGAGGTGTTGGACAACCAGCCGGCGTCCACGGTTCTGGACGGCGTTCAACTGTGGCTTGCGACCGTGGAGCTGGCGCTCAAGCGGAAGCCCATTGTCTACAGCTACCCATCCTTCTGGCGGTCGTCCATGGGCAACTCCACGCGGCTTGCCGAGTATCCGCTGTGGATTGCGCATTACACCCTGGCGAGTGAGCCCTCATTGCCCGGTGGGTGGAAGTCATGGACCTTCTGGCAGTATTCCGACCACGGCCGGGTGGCCGGCGTTGCCGGGCCCATCGACTTCAACCGCTTCCACGGCACGCAGGCTGAGCTGAGGACGCTGGCAGGCCTGCCTGCGGCCGCCGGGGCGCGATAGACAAAGTGCGCGCGATCCTACCGCTGCTCCAGCGGGGGTTGCATCGGCATTCGTCCCCAGGCGCAGGCGACTCGATTTCCGGCGGTTGGCGCGCCTTCCCGCACGATGATATGTTCACAGGTTGCGTCCATATCGTCGGGGAGAGCGTCATCCACCAGTGAACGATCACCGTGCGTTTGTGCTGGCTGTTCTTTTCGCATGCTTCAGCTTTCCGTCAAGCCTGGCGCAGCACGCCAAGGCAGTGCCACCCTCGCTGAGCCCACAACTGACCGCCGAGCTGCGCCAACTCCAGGAGGCGGCGCTCCACAGCGACTACGCCTACGAGCAGGTGGCTTATCTCGCGGACAACATCGGGCCGCGGCTGAGCGGCTCACCGCAGGCGGAGGCGGCGGTCCAATACGTGGCGCAGCAACTGCGGCAACTCGGCCTGGAAGTGCAACTAGAAAAGGTCATGGTTCCGCACTGGGTGCGCGGAGAGGAGACAGCCGAGCTTACGAAGTATTCCGGGCAGGCGCCGAAGACCACGCAGAGGATCGTGGTGACCGCGCTGGGCGGCAGCGTGGCAACGCCTGCGGAGGGCATCACCGCCGATGTGGTCGTGGTGAAGGATTTTGACGAGTTGAACGCTCTCGGCCGCGCGGCGGTGAAGGGGAAGATTGTCCTGTTCAACGAGGTCTTCGATCGCCGCCTGGCGGAAACGGGATTTGGCGGCGCCGCTTACAGCCTGGCCGTCAAGTACCGCAGCGGAGGCGTGCGCGCGGCCGCCGATCTGGGGGCCGTGGCCTCGCTGATTCGCTCCGTCGGCGGCGCGGAATACCGCCTTCCGCACACCGGGGCGATGATGTACGGCGAGGAAACGAATCCAGGCATCCCGGCCGGCGCGGTGACGGCTGAAGATGCCGACCTGGTGGCGCACCTGGCCAAGCAGGGTCCGGTGCGCATGCGCCTCACGCTCACTCCGCAGCAATTGTCCGATGCAGTCAGCTACAACGTGATCGGCGATTGGAAGGGCTCGGAGCATCCGGAGGAGATCGTTATTGTCTCCGGTCATCTGGACTCCTGGGATCTGGGAACCGGCGCGATCGACGACGCCGCAGGCGTGGCCATGGCCATGGAGACCGCACACCTGATCTGCCAGCTCGGCTTGCGGCCCAAGCGGACCATTCGCGTGATTGCATGGATGAACGAAGAAAACGGCCTGCGTGGCGGTACGACCTACGCCGCGGATCATAAGGCGGATGCTGGCAGACACTTCGCTGCGATCGAAAGCGACCTGGGAGCGGGGCATCCGGTGGGCATTCTCGCCAAGGCGGGGCCGGCCGCGATCGCGCGGCTGAAGCCTGTGGCCGAGGCGCTCGAGCCCAGCGGCGTGGGCATGCTGGTTACCGCCGAGGATACGGGCTCCGATCTGGGCCCGCTGGGCCAGTTGGGCGTGCCCACGTTCAGCCCTATGCAGGATTCGCGCACGTACTTCGACTACCATCACACGCCCGCCGATACCCTGGACAAGGTGAATTTGCAGGAACTGCGCGAGAACTCGGCAGTCGTGGCCGTGTTGGCGTACGCAGTGGCGAGCATGCCGGATTCGCTGCGCTGAATCCGCTTCCACTCTCACCTTAGGGACATCCAAACTGAGCGGGAGGACACATCCATGCGAGTGGGCTTCATTGGACTCGGCAACATGGGCCAGGCGATGGCGCGCAACCTGCTCAGCGCGGGGCACGAACTAACCGTGTACAACCGCAGCCGCACCCGGGCGGAGGAGTTACAGCCCGCCGGCGCGACGGTGGCGAGCACGCCGACGGAAGCCGCGCTCGGGGCGGAAGTCCTCATCACCATGGTGGCCGACGACGGCGCGCTGGAAGCGGTGACGTTTGAGCCCGGGGAGGTCATCCGGACCCTGGATAGAAACTCTGTGCACCTCTCGATGAGCACCATCAGCGCCGCGCTCTCCCGGCGTCTGCAGGCGGCGCATCAGAAGCAAGGGCAGTTCTACGTTGCTGCCCCTGTCTTTGGACGTCCGCAGGCGGCGGCCGAGGGCAAGCTGTTCATCGTAGCGGCCGGGCCCGGTGAGGCGGTTGAGAAGTGCCGGCCGCTGTTCTCGGTTCTGGGACAGCGCACATTCCAGGTGGGAGACGATCCGGTTGCCGCGAATGTGCTGAAACTCAGCGGCAATTTCCTAATCGCCTCGATTATCGAGAGCCTGGGTGAGTCCGTGGCCCTGGTGCGGAAGTACGGCATCGATGCCAAGACGTACGTCGAGATGCTGACCAGCAGTTTGTTCACTGCGCCGGTGTTCAAGACCTACGGCGGGCTGATCGCCGAGGAAAAATATCGCCCGGCAGGGTTTCGCCTGAGGCTGGGACTGAAGGACATCCGGCTGGCGCTGGCGGCGGCGGAGAGCGCTTCCGTGCCCATGCCGGTGGCGAGTGTGATCCGCGACCGCGCCCTGGCCGGAGTAGCAAACGGACTGGGAGACGACGACTGGTCGTCGCTGGCCCAGATCGCCGCCGAGCAGGCGGGACTGGGACGTGGGCCTGAGGAGCGCGCTGAAGGAAAACGGAGCAGGTAGGCGTTGCCGCCCACACTTCGGCGCTTCGGATGGGGCAGGTCGTTGGGTCTGGATCTGGATCTGGACCTGGACCCGAGACCTGGACCTGGACTCAGGCCTCGTGATTGGGTTCGGCCCTGCTGAGGATGACATGTGGGGAGGTCAAGGGAACGCGCGAGCGATTGCGTTTCTACGCCCCGGCAGCCGGCGGAACTCGCTTGTGAGCGCTGTCTAGCGGGGGCTCCAAGGGCAAGAACACAGAGAGCGCGGTTCCCATGCGCTGGCCCCGGCGGCTGCTCTTCAGCCAGATCTTGCCACCGTGCTTCTCGGCGATGTTCTTGCAGAGCCAGAGACCGAGGCCGGTGCCGACTTCTTTCTTGGTGGTGAAAAACGGCTCGAAGACTTTTTTCAGCTTGTCGCGCTCGATGCCGGAGCCGGTGTCGGCGATGGTGGTGCGAATGCCCGGGCCCAGGCGCGAACTCCACCTGGAGATCTTCACCGTCAGGGTGCCGACTTCGCTCATGGCGTCGGCGGCATTGGCGATGAGGTTGGAGAACAGTTGGCGAACCTCACCGGAGAAGGCGGTGACCTCGCCTTCATCCTGGTAGCGCTTCTCCACCCGGATGCGCTTGGCGGAGAGCTTGCGCATGAAGAGGCGGAGGACATCGTCGATGGTTTCCGAGATGCGTATCTTCTCGGGAGCGGTGCCGTCGCGGTAGAACCCGAGGGTCTGGCGGGTGATGTGCGCGGCGCGCGCCAACTCCTGCTCTGCCTGCGCCAGGTAGTCCTGAGCAGTCTTAGAGATCGAGGTTTCATTCCTCGCCAGGAACAGCAGGTTCATGATCGCTTCCAGGGGGTTGTTGATCTCATGCGCGATAGTGGCCGCCAGGCGTCCGGTGGCCGCCAGTTTCTCGGCGTTGCGCAAGCTCTGCTCGGCTTTCTTGCGCTCGGTGAGGTCGGTGACAAAGGCCACGTATCCGCGCATTTCGCCGTTCTCGCCCAGGTCGGGGATGCAAAGGCTGTGCACGAAGCGCCCGCCGCCATGCAGGAAGGGAACCAGTCCCTCGTATTCGGAAACGCGCCCGCGTAGAGCCTCCTCGCGATGCGGGCGCAACACCTCGAAGGCAGCCGAGCCCAGAACTTCGATGACCTGACGCCCCTCCACCTGCTGCTGCTCCCCCATCCACAGCTGGTAAGTTCGATTGGCAAAGCGGTACCGCTGGTTGGGGTCAACGTAGGCAACCAGCCCCGGGAGAGCGTCAATCACCAGGCGCAGCTCATTCTCGCGCCGCCGCAGCTCCTCCTCCGCGCGCTTGCGTTCGGTCACGTCGATGGCAACGCCGACGACGTGCATGGGCACTGCTTGCGAGTCGCGCAGCGCCTTGCCGGTGACCTGGACCCAGCGTGTTTCGCCGGTGGGGCTGTTGATGCGAATCTCTTCGCTCTGTTCGCTCTCCGATTTCATTATGTGCTCGACGGTGGCCAACAGCCGGCTGCGGTCGCCGGGGTGCACATGCTCCATGAGGGCCTCAAAGGTTCCGCGGGAGGCAAGATTCTCCAGGGTTGGCACCTCGGCCGACCAGTGGACGTCGTTCGCCCGCAGATCCCAGTCGTAGGCGCCCACCTTAGCGGCGGCCTGCGCGCGGCGGAGGCGCTCCTGGATAGCACGCAGGCTCTCCTCCGCCTTCTTGCGCTCGGTGATGTCCATGTTGATGCCGGTCATGCGCACTGGCTTGCCGTCGGCGCCGCACAACACCCGCCCGCGGAGCACCAGCCAGTGCTCACTTAAGTCGGGCCAGATGACGCGATATTCGGTCTCAAACTCGCTGCGGGTCCGCAGGGCGTGAGTGATGACCGCTTTGACTCTCTTGAGGTCAACGGGATGCACCGCCTTGCGCCACTCCGAAGGCGGACTCAGGGTGGAGAGCGGGCGTCCGTAAAGTTCGGCGCCGCCCCTGTCCCACAGGAGCACATCGGTGGTCGCGTCCCAGTCCCAGGTTGCGGCGTTGGCGGTGGCGAGCGCAAGCTCCAGGCGCTCGGTGGTACGCCGCACCTCATCCAGGGCCTGCTGCAACTCCTGTTCGCCTTGCTTGCGGCGGGTGACTTCCGAGGTCACGCCCAGCACCCGGTCTGCCTGGCCCGATTCGTCGAGGTAGACGCGGGCCTTGGTGTGCAGCCAGTGGAGTTTGTCGTCGGTGCCGCGGATGCGGTAATCGAACTCGTACTCGCCGCCATGGCGCATGCGGTCCTGGATGACGGGGAACATCTTCTGCCAGTCGTCGGGGTAGATGCGGTTATGCCACTCGGTAGAGCTCCTGGGGGGCGGACCGCCGAAGGCGGGTAATTCTCCGTACGCGGTCAGGGCGCTGCTGGCCAGGTTCCACTCCCAGGCGGTGGCCGCGGCGACGTCGAGCGCCAGGCTCAGGCGCTCCTGCCGGCTGCGGAGCTCATCGCGCACTGCCTTCCGCTCGGTGATGTCTTCCAGGATGCCGATGGCGACCGGCTTTTCTCCGCCCGCCGACGGCACCAGCGAGAGCGAAAGCCGTCCCCACATCAGCGAGCCGTCCTTGCGGCGGTAGCGTTTCTCGATGGTGTAGCTTTTGCACTCGCTGCGGATCAGCTGCTGGAAGAAGGTGGCGTCCTTGGCGAGGTCGTCGGGGTGGGTGACGCCATCCACGCCGAGCTCGACCAGCTCCTCCTGGGAGTAGCCGAGCATCTCCTGCAGGGCCGGGTTGACCTCCAGCACTTCGCCGTCGGCGGCGACCAGGGCAATACCCATGGCCGCGTTCTGAAACACGGCGCGGAAGGCTTCCGGGCTCAAAACCCCGCGTCCGGAAACAGGCTCGCGTTCCATCTCCTGTTGCAGAACAGAGCTGGCTTTTTTTGCGTATCCCATCTCAACCGTACGAGTGGCGTGACAACTCTAGGCTGGCGTGTCGCGACTGGTCTGGACATCATACAGGAAATAGCACCCTCCTCTCATCTCCGCCCAGCGGAGGAAGAAGGTGACGCCGTCTGCATCGCCCTCCTGCAAGCCATGCGAGGAAACATCGCGGCTATGGGATAATAGGAAGGGAATCCTGCCGCAACGCGATGTGTCCGTTCTCCGAATCCGGCTGCGCGCCCAGGCATCCAATCGTCATCTAGCATGGACAAAGCCAAATTTTTCTTCGATCACTACGGGCTAGTGATTACGGACCTGGAACGCTATCTGGCGGCTGCGCTTTCCGCCGGCGGCGACTACGCGGACCTGTATTTCGAATACCTGACGACGACCGCGGTCAGCCTGGACGAATCGCTGGTGAAGTCGGCGTCGCGGGGCATTTCCGCGGGCTGCGGGGTGCGTGTGATCGCGGGCGAGCGCACCGGCTACGCTTATACCGACGATCTGGCGCCGGAGAAGATCCTGCGCGCCGCCCGCACTGCGGCGCTGATCGCCAGCGGCCCCTCCAAGTCGCCGACGGTAGGTCTTAAGGAGGGCGGGGATCGCAACCTCTACCCGGTAACGCTGCCCTCGGTGGAAGCGGTAGTGGAAGACAAGGTGGACCTGGTGATGCGCGCCGATCGCGCCGCGCGCGCCTACGATCCCCGTATCCGCGAGGTCCGCGCGTCGTACGCCGACGAGCTGCGGCGGATTTTTGTGCTGGGCTCGGACGGCAGTTTCGCCGAGGATGCGCAGCCCCTGGCGCGGTTGAGCATTGCCTGCATCGGCCGCGATCCCAGAGGCCAGTCTTCGCGCGGCGCTTCCGGTGGAGGCGGGCGCGTGGCCCTGGACTTCTTTCAGAAGGAGAAGACGCCCGAATACTTCGCCCAGGAAGCGGCGCGGCAGGCCATCATCCAGCTCGACGCCCGGGAAGCTCCAGCGGGCGAGATGGAAGTAGTGCTGGGTCCTGGCTGGCCCGGCATTCTGCTGCACGAGGCCATCGGCCACGGCCTGGAGGCCGACTTCAACCGCAAAGGCACCTCAGCCTTCAGCGGGCTGATCGGCCGCCGCGTGGCCAGCGAGAAGTGCACGGTGGTGGACAACGGCACGGTGCCCTCCCGGCGCGGCTCGCTTAACGTGGACGACGAGGGCTCGCCGACCAGCAGCACAGTGCTGATCGAGAAGGGAATACTCCGCGGCTATCTCAGCGACAAGCTTTCTTCGCGGCTGATGAATATCCCCAACACCGGCAACGGACGCCGCGAGAGTTACGAGCACATTCCCATGCCGCGCATGACCAACACCTACATGCTGGCCGGGGAGGATGCTCCGGAAGACATCATCCGCTCGGTGAAGAGCGGGGTTTACGCGGCGAATTTTGGCGGCGGGCAGGTGGACATCACCAACGGCAAGTTCGTGTTTTCGGCTTCCGAGGCTTACCTGATCGAAGATGGCAAAATCGGCGCGCCGCTGAAGAATTGCACTCTGATCGGCAACGGTCCCGACGTTCTGACCCGCGTCTCCATGGTGGGCAGCGACCTCAAGCTGGATGAGGGGGTGGGCACGTGCGGCAAGGACGGACAATCGGTACCCGTCGGCGTGGGCATTCCTACCCTGAAAGTCGACCGCATCACCGTGGGCGGGACGGCGGGAAGCGAGTAGGAGGCCCTGGCATGACCGACTACCTGCGCCTTCCCATCGGCGAGGAGCATCCCGAGCTGGTGAACGCAGTGATCGAAATTCCCCTGGGTGAATCCAACAAGTACGAGTACGACAAGAGTCTCCAGATCTTCCGGCTCGACCGCCAGCTTCACTCCCCGGTCCACTACCCGGGGGACTACGGCTTCATACCGTGCACGCTGGCCGCCGACGGGGATCCGCTCGACATTCTGGTGCTGGTGGATATCCCGAGTTTTCCCGGCTGCGTGATCGAGGTCCGCCCCATCGGTTTGCTGGAGATGCTGGATCAGGGGGTCAGGGACGAGAAGGTGCTGGCGGTGCCCAGCAACAATCCCCGCTACGAGGAAGTTCACAATTACACGCAGATTTATCCGCACGTAATGCGGGAGGTCTCGCACTTCTTCTCCATCTACAAGGACCTGGAGGGCAAGCGCACCCAGATGCAGGGGTGGCACGACGCCCCGGTGGCGCGCAACGTCATCGTGGAGAGCCATCACCGCTTCCGCGAGCAGAAGAAGCCCGCCAAACCCGAGCCAATTCTGGGCAAACGCGCCCGGCGCTGAAGGACTGATATTCATTCATGGAATTGAGAGAGATTGCCGTCGAAGTGGTAAGTCGCGCCATGGAGAGTGGCGCCAGCTCCGCCGAAGCCGTGGCGCGCGAGGGAAACGAGTTCGCCACCGTGGTCCGCATGGGCGAGGTGGAAACCCTGAAGGAGTCCGGCGCCCGCATCATCGGGGTCCGCGTCTTTCGCAACCAGCGTGCCGCCAGCACTTACAGCAGCGATCTCTCGCCCGCCGGCCTCGCCCAGCTGGTGGACTCGGCGATAGCACTCGCGCGGGTCACCTCCGAGGATCCGGTGGCCGGATTGCCCGACGCAAATCTGCTGGGCACGCACACCGCCGATCTCGACCTCTACCACGAGGATGTGTACTCGCTTTCCGGCGAGCAGCGCATCGACTACGCGCGGAGGGCGGAACGATCGGCCACCACCGCCGACAAGCGGATCCAGAATTCGGAAGGCGGCTCCTTCGACGCCGCCGACGGCCGCAAGGTGCTCGCCAACTCTCTCGGGTTCGTGGGCGAGTTTCGCCGCTCGTACTGTTCGGTGAGCGCGGTACCGGTGGCGCGTGACGACAATGGCGCCATGCAGCGCGACTACTGGTTTTCGGTGGCCCGTTCCCTGAGGCTGCTGGACTCACCCGAAGAAGTGGGCAAGATTGCGGCGCAGCGCACCTTGCGGCGCCTGGGAGCGCGCAAAGCCAAGACCGCGCGCGTGCCGGTGGTCTTCGATCCCCTGGTGGCACGCTCGCTGCTCGACAACCTTGCGGATGCGGTCAACGGCGACTCCATCTATCGCGGTGCATCGTTCCTGGCGGGCAAGCTGGGGGAGAAGGTCGCGGGAGAGAACGTCACGGTGATCGACGACGGGACCATGCCCGGCGGCTTTGGAACTTCGCCGTTCGACGATGAAGGCGTACCCACGCGACGCACCGTCATCATCGACCAAGGGGTCCTCAAGTCGTATCTGCTGAACACCTACACCGCGAAGAAGCTCAACCTGCAGACTACGGGAAACGCCTCGCGCGGCCTGGCCGGCACACCCGGCATCGGCGTCGGCAACTTCTTTCTTGAGCCCGGCGTGAAGCCTCCCGAGCAGATCATCGCAGCCATTCCCGATGGACTCTACGTCACCGAATTCCTCGGCTTCGGCGTCAACCTGGTGACCGGCGATTTCAGCCGGGGCGCGTCGGGCCTGTGGATCTCTGGCGGGCAGCTGGCTTATCCGGTGGAAGAAATCACGGTGGCGGGAAATCTCCGCGACATGCTCAACAACATCTCCGAGATCGGCAGCGACCTGGAATTCCGCGGCGCCGTGGCTGCGCCCACCCTGCGCATCGACGGGCTGACAGTGGCGGGCGAGTAAGGCCGGGAGTCCGCGCAAGGGGGGAAGGGCTGCCTCCGCACCATTGCCTCAATTGACGCGTCCGTTCACGCAAGCGAGAATCGATCACCATGTCTGCGATGGACGGGCCGTTCTCCAAACCGCCGCTGGAAGATGAAGGTGGGCGCTGGATTCCGCTGGCCATCGGCGCGGCCGTGATCCTGATCGTGATCGGCGTGGTCTTCCTGCTGAGCCGCAAGACCGGGCCCGCAACCGGGCCCGCACCGGAAGCGCCTTACGCCGCCAGTCTGCAGGTCAGCGAGCTGAAGCTCAGCCAGGCGCACAACTTCGTCGGCGCAACCGTTACCTACCTGGAAGGCAAGATCGCCAACCTGGGCGGCAAAAACGTCGTGGACGCGACCCTGGAAGTTGTCTTCCGCAATTCGCTGGGCGAAGTAGTGCAGCGGGAGACGCAACCGCTGCGGTTGCTGCGCGAACGGCCGGGATACAACGACACGATTCCCCTCTCGCAAGAGCCGCTCACTCCGAACGCCAACCGCGAGTTCCGACTTACCTTCGAACACATCTCCGCCGACTGGAACCAGGGAATTCCTGAAATCCGCTTCATCAAGATCGCTGCTCAGTGAGGGTTCAGGGTTCACGAGAGGCCGATTGAGCGAAAGCGGGCACTCACGCAGCCTCGAGAGCGGCAGCAACCTGCTTCCACCAACATTCGAATTCCGCGAGCGCGCGTTCGCATTGCAGGCGGTGGCGCCGGCTGCGGTCGCGGACCTTCTCGTCCAGCGGCGGCAGCAGATCGAAGGTGATGTTTGCCGGCTGAAAGTTGCGCGCGTCCGCCTGGGTGATGTAGTGGACAAGAGAGCCGAACGCGCTGGCGCGGGGCGAGACCACGGGCTCGCCACCCTGGCTGAGGATGGCTGCGTGGACACCGGCCATCAGCCCGGTTGCGATCGATTCCCCGTAGCCCTCCACACCGCAAATCTGACCCGCGAACAGCACCTGCGGATGCGCTCTCATCTGCAAGGTCGGGGCAAGCAGCGCCGGCGAGTTGATGTAGGTGTTGCGGTGAATCTGGCCGTAGCGCAGGAAGCGCGCGTTTTCCAGCCCGGGGATCAGCCGCAGCACGCGCGCCTGCTCGCCGAATTTCAGGTGATTCTGGAAGCCGACGAGGTTATACGAATCGGCCCGCAAGTTCTCTTGCCGTAACTGCACCACGGCGTAGGGCGGCTTGCCGGTGCGCGGGTGCTTGAGTCCCACCGGCTTCATGGGGCCGAAGCGCAGGGTGTCGCGGCCGCGGCGGGCGATCTCCTCGATGGGGAGACAGCTTTCGAAGTAGTTGAGCTTCTCCCATTCGTGGCCATCCACCGGCACTGCCCCCGTCAGGGCGTCATAGAAGCGGTCATATTCTTCCTGGGTGAAGGGACAATTGATGTAGTCGGGCGAGCCCTTGTCGTAGCGTGCAGCCAGGTAAACGCGCGACATGTCGATGGATTCGGCTTCCACGATGGGGCTGATCGAGTCATAGAAGAAAAGATGGGAGTGACCGGAAAGGCGCGCGATCTCCTGCGAGAGCGCGTCGGAGGTCAGTGGCCCGGTGGCCACCAGGGTGATGGCTGCCGATTCATCGATGGCAGTCACTTCCTCGCGGCGGATGTGAATCAGGGGCTGGCGCGAGATGGCTTCGGTCACCTGGCGGGCGAAGGCATGGCGATCGACCGCCAGAGCGTGCCCCGCCGGAACCTGCGCCTGGCGCGCGATCTCGATCAGCAGTGACCCCGCCCGCCGCATCTCCTGCTTGAGCAGCCAGGGAGCGGTGTTGGGGCTGTCGGATTTCAAAGAATTGGAGCAGACCAGCTCCGCGAAGTCGGCCGTCTGATGCGCCGGGGTTGCCCGCAGCGGCCGCATCTCGTAGAGATCGACCTCAACTCCGCGCCGGGCACACTGCCACGCCGCTTCCGATCCAGCGAGTCCAGCGCCGATGATTTTCACCTTGCGGGTCACATGAAATGAGTGAAGACTCACGCGCTACGAGCCGCCGGACCATCGACCGCGAAATCGTCAACCCGGATGCCGATGTGTCGCAGATGATCCAGGGCGTGCCGGACATAGTCAGTGAGCAGGAAGTCCAGCGTCACCGGCGGGCCGCCTTCGAAGGCGCAAGATCGCTGCCACGCTTTTGCAGGGGTGCCTTCGGCGGCCATCAGGAGGTGCTGGTTGAGCAGCTGCCAGGTATCGATCAACTGGCTCCAGGGGCGGTTGTGGTAGTTGTGCAGCCGCACCCAGTAGGGGCCATCGTAGCCCGGCAACTGGGGCACGTCTTCCGACTGCACGCGCACCAGGCGCACGTGATTGACCACCGCTGAATCCAGCAAATGTCCGAGCTCCTCCCGGGGCGACCACGCGTCCGGGCCGCGGCGCGCGGCCGTCTCGCCCGGCAGTGCACGAAGGCGCTCGGGAACCGCTTCCACCATGTCGCGAAGAACCTCTGTGGCGTGCATTCCATCCTCCTACAGAATCAGTCGTTCATCTCCAACTCGCCTGGTGACCCGCTCGCGGTCGAGGTATTCGAGCAGCGGGATGGCGTACTTTCGCGTCTGTCCGATCAGGTCCTTAAAGGTGGCAACGTCGATCCGGGCCGACTTGGCCTTGTACGCAGCCATCATCCTGCGCAACTCCTGGAGCGCGGTGTGATGGAACACCAGTTCGTCGGAAACTTTCACCAGCACCCGGTCGCGCAGCAGAAGGGTGACGATCTTGGTGGCCCGCATCTTATCGACCGGCAGCCCCGCCATGACATCTTTGAGCGCGGGAACTCGCAGTCCGGCAGCCACGAAGGCCTGCTCGATGGTCTCCTTCGCCTTCGCCTCGTCATCTTTCATGGCCACGCCGCGGCCGGCCTCGCGCACCTGCTCACCTGCGACCTCGAGTTTCTTCTGCCGCACCAGGTGATCGAGCATGCCCGCGAAGACCTCGGGGGGGAACTGGAGCTTCTCGCGCAGGGTCTCTTTCCCGATGCCCTCGACCAGCCGGTTCTTGTCGTGGAAGTCTGAAACCGCGGACAGCATGTCCGCCGCTCCACGCTCGAAGGAGCTGTGGGAGAGCAGCACGCCTCCGCTGCGCACCAGCTTCAGCGCAGGCGGCGCTTTCGGCGAGACCAGCGCCGAGGCGGTGGCGGCCACGATCGCCGGCGCCCATCCCGTCTCGCCTATGATCTCTGTCAGCGGCAGGCCCTGCACGCCCCTGCGCTGCACACGCGCTGCGAGCACCTGCTCCCGCGAGCCCTGCCGGAGCAGGTCCAGGAGGCCGACAATCTTTTCCGGCGCGGCCTTTCTGCGAGCGGATTTCAGGGGTAACGCATCGACCACCACTCCGCCGCCAATCGTTACCACGGGAGAGAACTGGCGGAGGATGAAGCGGTCCCCGGGAAGCAGCATCACCGGATCCTCCACCCGAAGTTGGACGAAGCCAGTCTCCTTTGGTTGCATCGCCGGACCGGAGTAGAGCACGACGGTGGCGACGGTCTCGCTGGTGTAGGCATGCAGGTGAACCCGCGCGCGATCGCGCAAGGGCCTGGCGGCGGGCAGCAGCGAGAGCGAGACGTCCAGGCGGCGGGTGGTGCGAAAAACTCCGGGGGAAGCCAGGGTCATGCCCCGCGCCAGCTCCTCGGTGGACGCGCCGATCAGATTCAGGGCCGTCCTCTGGCCAGCGATGGCCAGCTCGGCAGCCTGCCCGTGAACCTGCACCCCGCGCACGCGCACACGACGGCCGGAGGGAAAAACTTCCAGCTCATCGTCCCGCTTCACCGTGCCGGCGATCAGGGTTCCGGTCACTACGGTGCCGAATCCCTTCATGGTGAAGACGCGGTCGATGGGAAGCCGAGGCAGGGCGGCCGAGTCCCTGGCGGGAATCTCCAGGGCGGCGTTTGCCAACTCGCGCTTCAAATCCTCCAGGCCATGCCCGGTGAGCGAACTGACCGCCACGATCGGTGAGTGGGCCGGATCCAGGAACGAGCCTCGCAGGAACTCTTCCAGCTCCAGGCGAACCACATCGAGGGTGTCGCGATCCACCGTATCCGCCTTGGTGATCACGGTGATTCCGCGGCGCACCGCAAGCAGCCGGCAGATGTCGAAGTGCTCAACAGTCTGCGGCTTGATGCCCTCATCGGCCGCCACCACCAGCAACACCAGGTCGATTCCGCCGACTCCCGCCAGCATGTTGCGCACGAAGCGCTCGTGCCCGGGAACATCCACGAAGCCCAGACGCAAGGAGTCGCCGTGCTCGGCTTTCAGCTCGAGATGCGCGAAGCCGATGTCGATGGTGATTCCTCGCCGCTTTTCTTCTTCCAGGCGATCGGCGTCAATTCCCGTCAGCGCCTTGACCAGAGCGGTTTTGCCGTGATCGATATGTCCGGCCGTGCCTACGATGATCGACTTCATCAGCACTGATCTTAAATGAAGAGGAGGGGCGGGAGAGGCCTGGGGGCAACCGGCTCACGCCCGGCCGCGAATCTTGGCAAACCACCAGCGCAGGCCGACGAAGAGGAATCGCCAGTCGTGCAAGAATTCCGGCTCCTTGCGCTCAAAGGCGTGGCCGATGAGCTGCAAGGCCCACCCGATCACGAACAGGACAATGGCATAGCGGAGCAAAGAATGCACAAAGATGGCAGCAATAAACAGCGCCAGCGATAGCACGATGGTTGGGATGCCGAAGGTGTGGCAGGCGCGGTTGACGGGATGCTGATGGCTCGAGGCGTATTGCGCGATCCATTGTTCGTTGGTGCGGCCACCCAGCATGGCGCTCCATGATATACCCACATCCCCAGAGCCGCCGACCCCGGCTCCCCGCGCGCCGAATTGCAGGCGGTGGGCTGTCCGCCGGGCGCGCCAAACATGCGAAAATAAAAGTGTGGGCACCGCGCCCGTCTGGGTTATCGTGCCTTTAGTTCATGTCCAACGTTGAAACCGCGCCAGCCATCTCTCCCGAGGTCATTCGCGATCACGGTCTGACCCACGATGAGTATCTGAAGATCATTCGCCTGCTGGGGCGTGAGCCCTCGCTGACCGAACTGGGCATCTTCAGCGTGATGTGGAGCGAACACTGCTCCTACAAATCCTCGCGGGTTCACCTGAAGCGCCTGCCCACGCGCAGCCGGCGGGTGATCCAGGGCCCGGGGGAAAATGCCGGAATCATCGATATCGGGGACGGATGGGCGTGCGCGTTCAAGATCGAATCGCACAATCACCCGTCGTTTATCGAGCCCTTTCAGGGAGCTGCCACCGGCGTAGGTGGCATCTTGCGCGATATCTTCACCATGGGCGCCCATCCGGTGGCAGTGATGGATTCGCTGCGCTTCGGCCCGATCACCGAGGGTGGAAGCAGGCGTGGGAGCGACCAGCAGACTATCCATCGCAACCACCGCATCCTGGAAGGCGTGGTCAGCGGCATCGCTCATTACGGCAACTGTTTCGGGGTGCCCAACCTGGGCGGAGAAACCAAGTTTGAAGACTGCTATTCGCAGAATCCGCTGGTGAACGCATTTGCTCTCGGCCTGGTCCGGCGCGACCAGATTTTCTATGCGCGCGCCGCCGGGGAAGGCAACCCGGTCATCTATGTGGGGGCGAAGACCGGGCGCGACGGCATCCACGGGGCCACCATGGCCAGCGAGGAATTCAGCGAGGCATCGGAGCAAAAACGTCCCAACGTGCAGGTGGGCGATCCCTTTCTGGAGAACCTGCTGCTGCAAGCCTGCCTGGAGGCGATGCAGACCGAAGCTATCGTCGGCATTCAGGATATGGGCGCCGCCGGCCTCACCTGCTCGACCTGCGAGATGGGAGCGCGCGGGCAGGTGGGCATCGAAATCGAGCTCGACCTGGTGCCGCAGCGCGAGACCCACATGACGGCCTACGAGATCATGCTCAGCGAGTCGCAGGAACGCATGCTGCTGGTGGCCGAGAAGGGGCGCGAAGAGGAGGTTGCGCGCGTCTTCCAGAAATGGGGTCTGGACGCCGTGACCGTAGGCAGAGTGACCGACGACGGCAAATTGCGCGTGCGGGAGCACGGGAGCGTGGTCGCGGAGATCCCCAATTCCGCGCTGACGGACGAAGCGCCGGTGTACAACCGTCCCATGCAGCGCTGGGAGACGCCGGTTTTGCGTGAGCTGCCGGAGGGCATACGGCTGGACGGCGAGCGGGACTTCACGGCCGACCTGCAGCGGCTGCTGGCCAGCCCCAATATCTGCTCCAAGCGTTGGATTACCGAGCAGTACGAATCGTACGTGCAGCTGGCCGGCGTACAACGTCCCGGCGGCGACGCGGGGGTTGTCCGTGTGAAGGGAAGCGAGCGCGGGCTGGCCATGGCGCTGGATGGCAACGGCCGCTGGTGCTGGCTGGACCCTCGCCTGGGGGCGATGCACGCAGTGGCGGAAGCCGCGCGCAACGTGGCCTGTACGGGGGCGACTCCGGCAGGCGCCACCAACTGCCTGAACTTCGGCAATCCGGAGAAGCCGCATATCATGTGGCAGTTCTCGCAGGTGATCGATGGCATGCGCAGCGCCTGCGAGGAATTGGACATCCCCATCACCGGGGGCAACGTCAGCTTCTACAACGAGACGCTGGGGGAGGGCATCTATCCCACGCCGGTTCTGGGAGTGGTGGGCATTCTGGAAAAGCTGGATCGCATGACCACGCCGCACTACCAGTCGGCAGAGCGCAGCCTCGTGCTCTTGCGGGGCTCCGAGGCGGGCGATCTCACAGACGCCGAGGTGGAGTTCGGCTCATCGGAATACGCCAAGGAAATCCTGGGGCAGATCTGGGGATTTCCGCCGGCGCTGGAACTGGAGCAGGAAGGGGCCCTGCAGAGATGCGTAGTCGAGATCATCGGCGCGGGGCTGGCGGATTCGGCGCACGATTGCTCCGAGGGCGGCCTGGCGGTGGCGCTGGCCGAATCCGGCTTCGCAAATGGCGTGGGCGCCAGGGTTGAACTGGCTGCGAGCGATCTTCCCGCGGTCTGTGAGCTGTTCGGGGAGGATGCCAGCCGGATCGTGCTTTCCTGCGCCCCGGCGCGCGTGGCGGGAATCAAAGAAATGGCGGCGAAGCACGGCATCGCGGCCAGCCTGATCGGCGAAACTCAATCCGACAAACTGGAAATTACCATTGGCGGCAGAGTGGTGGTATCGGCCGCGGTTTCTGATTTGCAGTCGCGATGGGCGGGAGCGCTGGAAGTGGCCCTGCACACCGAGACCGCTGAGCACCTGGTTCCTGAAATTCTGGAGAAGAGCTGAGTCGAGCGGAAAATGCCAACTCTGGACAAGTTCCGGGAAGAATGCGGAGTGGTGGCGGTTTACAGCCATCCCGAGGCCTCCACCGTGGCTTACCTGGGGCTGCACGCGCTGCAGCACCGCGGTCAGGAATCGGCCGGGATCGTGGCCTCCGATGGGGAACGCCTGCGCCTGCACAAGCAGATGGGCCTGGTGGTGGACATCTTCAGCGAGGATGTTTTGCAGAAGCTGGCCGGCACCCAGGCCATCGGCCATACGCGCTATTCCACGGCCGGGGATTCCGCGCTGCTCAACGCCCAGCCCATCCTGGTGGATTGCAACAAGGGCCAGATGGCCTTGGCGCACAACGGCAACCTCACCAATGCCGGCGAATTGCGTTCCCGGCTGGAGCGGGACGGTTCGATTTTTCAGACCACCAGCGACACCGAAGTCATCGTGCACCTGATCGCGCACTCGCGCGAGCACACTCTGGCGGATGCCATCGCGGATGCGCTGCGCCGCATCGAAGGCGCCTTCTCCCTGGTGATCACCACCCGCGACCGCATTTTCGCGGTGCGGGATCCTTACGGCTTTCGGCCGCTCTCGCTTGGGCGCATTGCCGCCGGCGATCAACTGCGCCGGGACGCCATCCTGTTCGCTTCGGAGACCACTGCCTTCGATCTGATCGGGGCTGAGTTCGAACGCGACGTCAAGCCGGGCGAGCTGGTGGTGGTTGGTCCGGAAGGAATTCACTCGCGCTTCTACGCGCCTGCGAAGCCGCAGTCGAGCTGCATCTTCGAGCAGGTGTATTTCTCGCGGCCCGACAGCGTGGTGTTTGGGCGCTCCGTTTCGCTCAGCCGCGAGGAGTTGGGACGGCAGCTGGCGCGCGAGGCTCCGGTGGACGCCGACATCGTGGTCGCCGTCCCCGATTCCGGCGTGCCCTCGGCCATCGGTTTCGCTGCCGAGAGCGGCATTCCCTACCGCGTGGGCCTGATTCGCAGCCACTATGTCGGGCGCACATTCATCGAGCCCGAGCAGCGAGTCCGCGACTTTGGGGTGAAGCTGAAGCTCAATCCTGTGCGCAGTGTCCTCGAGGGCAAGCGGGTAATTTTGATTGATGACTCCATCGTCCGCGGAACGACGAGCAAGAAGATCGTTCGCATGATCCGCGCGGCGGGCGCGAAGGAAGTCCACATGCGGATTTCGTGTCCTCCGACCATCTCGCCTTGCTATTACGGAGTGGACACGCCGCGCAAGAAGGAGCTCATAGCGGCGAACAAGAGCAACGAGGAGATTCGGCAGTTCATCGGCGCCGACTCGCTCGCCTATCTTTCTCTGGAGGGGCTGAAGAAGGCTTGCGCGGATGGGGAGGCCACTACCTACTGCACCGCCTGCTATACCGGCCACTATCCCACGAACCTGGTGGACGTGCAGGAGATTCAGCCGGCGGTCGCCACCAGGGAGTAAGCAATACCATCTCGGCCCGAAATTCGCGGGCATTTCCCCGGGATCCACAGAGTCCGTGGTCTGGCCTATGGCTTTTCGACTGGAATCTTTGGCTCGGCAGGAGCCGCTGGAGTCCTGGTTCCAGCCCCGCCGCTACCATTTCCGGAGGAGGGTTGTTTGCCCTCCAGGCGAAGCCGGATCTCGGTCAGCTTGCGCACGTCGTCGTCGGTGAGCAATTGCTGTCTGCCCAAAAGCCTGCTGGTGAGCGCGATCTTGGCGAAGTGCTCCACCGTCTCCATGTGCATGTAAGCGCGCTCCAACTCCTCCGCAAACGCCACCACGCCGTGGTTGGCCATCAGGATGGCGTTGTGCTCCAGTACCAGGGGCTGCAAGGCTTCGGCCAGTTCTTTGCTTCCCGGTGTGGCGTAACGCGCCAGCGGGATGGAGCCCAGGGTCAAGAGAACTTCTGAGAGAATCGGTTGGTCCAGGGCCAGGCCGGCGGCAGCAAAGCCGGTAGCCGTCGGGGGATGAGCGTGTACGATGCCGCGAATCTCCGGCCGCATCTCGTAGATCAGCAGGTGCATGCCCAGCTCGCTGGAAACGCGGCGGTGGCCGTGGAGTTTCCGGCCTCCCCCATCGATATGAACGATGTCATCGGCCGACATCAGTCCCTTGCACATGCAGGTGGGTGTCACCAGGATGGTGCCGTCGTCCAGGCGCACGGAGATGTTGCCGTCCATCGCGGCCACGTACCCACGCTGGTACAGCATCATCCCGTAGCGGACGATTTCGTCCCTGATTTCGCGCTCGGCCTTCATGGGAAACAATGCAGATTCTTCGAAAAACAGGCCTTTCCGTGAACTGAAACGAAGCAACCGTATGGTACTTCAGCTATGGCACCCGGGCAACGTGCATATCGCGCTTTCACGAGAATTTTATGTTTTAGGCGTCTCGCGGCAATCCCACAATCCGGCCTCTTATAATCCCCTGCGGTGCTGGTTTCCGAGTTTGACTATCCGCTTCCGAAGGAATTGATAGCGCAGCAGCCCCTGGCGGACCGGGCGGGCTCCCGCCTGCTACACCTGGTCCGAAAAACCCACAGGCAGGCTGATCGGCAGTTCCGCGACTTCCCCGATCTGGTGCGTCCCGACGATGTGGTGGTCTTTAACAACACCCGCGTATTCCCTGCCCGCCTCTTCGGCCACCGGCAGGGCACACGGGCGCAGGCGATCAGTCCACGGAATCCGGCTGCCCGCGACTTTCTAAGCGGCAAGGTGGAAGTCCTGTTGACCCGCCAGCTCCCCAGCCCCGAGGCGCCGGTGTGGGAGGCCCTGGTGCACCCGGGGAGGAAGGTCGGGGTCGGAGAGCAACTCTACTTCGGGGAGCAGAGGGAGCTGCAGGCGGAGGTCATTGCGCGGGCCGGATACGGGGAACGGACGTTGCGTTTTCTGCCGGTAGCGGATTTCTTCGCGATTCTGGAGCGCATCGGCCACGTCCCGTTGCCCCCCTATATCGACCGCCCCGACGCACCTGCGGATCGGGACCGCTACCAGACGGTTTTTGCCCGCGAGCGCGGCTCTGTGGCAGCGCCGACGGCGGGCTTCCATTTCACCCCCGAAGTGTTGCAGCGAATCCAGGCACGGGGAGTCGAGACGGTGGAAATCACCCTGCACGTTGGCCTAGGAACGTTCCAGCCGGTGCACCAGGAGAAGGTCGAGGAGCATAAGCTACATGCCGAGTGGTACCGGGTCTCCGAGGAGGCGGCCGACAAGCTGAGCCGCGCCCTGGCCGCCAGAAGACGCATGGTCGCCGTAGGTACGACCGCCGTCCGGACGTTGGAACAGGCGGCCTCGATCTCCCCTCCCGGCTCCATCGAGGCGAGCTCGGGGGAGACGGGGATCTTTATTTACCCTGGATTCAGCTTCCGGGTGACAGGCGCAATGCTCACCAACTTCCACCTGCCCAAGTCCACGCTGCTGATGCTGGTCTGCGCCTTCGGAGGAAAGGAGGTGGTGCTGGACGCGTACCGCCACGCGGTGGAGCAGCGGTACCGCTTCTACTCCTACGGCGATTGCATGTTCATTGAGTAGGGGCCTCGCGCCAGCGGTCTACGAGTTGCCACCAGAGCATGCGCTCCCATTCGGTGAGCCAAGTCTTGGCCCACTCGCGGTGGCTCCACCACTTCTCGCCGAATTCGGCGGGATTGGCGGCTGCGGCAATCGACCAGCGATACTGCGGTTTCAGCTTGCGGAAGATGGAGAGCGCTCTGCGCGTGTGGTGATCTGAGGTGACGATGAGGGCGCTGCGCGCTCCCACGCTGTCCAGGCATTGGGTCACATCAGCAGTCTCCTGGCGGGTGGAATTCGACTGGATGTCGCAGACGCTCACCCGTGAAAGCTGATCGCCCGCCGACTGTTTCACCCAATCGGAAGCGTACTGGGCAGGGGTGCGCCCGTAGGAGGTGTAATCGGAGCGGGCATCGAGAAACAGGCGGTTGCCATAACCGGCCCGCAGCATTTCCAAGCCCTTGGCGTAGCGCTGGTCGATGCTGCTGCCGTCCAGGACCACGATGGCCTCGGCCCTCTCCGGGCGATCCAGGACCAGGAGGCGGCCGGAATCGAGGAAGAACCAGAGCAGCAATCCGAACAACGCCAGAAGCAGGAACTTGCGTCTCATCATGGGCCGCGCTTGCGAAAAATGGCTGTTTCGACGATATCAGAGACTTCCCCGGCGACCTAGTTCTGGTAAGATAAGCGCGCAATTCACTCCGTCCTCTCCTCCCGGGACCTCCGGAGATCGCCCTCGGATGGCTGTCAAACGATGTAAGGGGCTACTTTTCGCTGCCCTGTTCGTGGCCGCAAGCGGCTTTTCCAACGATAGCGTGCGCGGCGCATCTCCCCTGACCGGTTTCCGCAATCCCCTCGCCGAAGCAGAACTGGAGCGCCGCTTCCTGGCCGTGCCCGATCCCCGGCTGCTCGATCGCCACATGCGAATTCTGACGGCGGAACCGCACATCGCGGGTTCGGCGGAAGATCGCAGCACCGCCGACTACGTCGCCGGCCGTTTCAGCGAAGCGGGACTGGAAACCTCCATCGTGGAGTACCGGGTGTGGATGAACTACCCGCGGGAAATCAGCATCGACGTAACCGCCCCTGCCGGGGTGGTCATGCACGGGCCTTCCAAGGAAGCGGTGGACGGCGACCCCTTTCAGGACAACCCTCAGGTGTTGCCGGCGTTTAGCGGCTACTCCCCCTCCGGCGATGTCGAAGGAGAAGTGGTGTACGCCAACTATGGCCGCCCAGAAGACTTTCACCGGCTGGCCGAGGCCGGCATCGACCTGCGCGGGAAGATCGTCATGGTGCGTTACGGAGAGAATTTCCGCGGGGTAAAGGCCTACCTGGCGCAGGAAAAGGGAGCCGTTGGCCTGATCTTCTACTCCGACCCCATGGACGACGGCTATTTCAAGGGGGACGTTTACCCGCGCGGGCCGTGGCGGCCGGCCACGGCGGTGCAGCGAGGGACCATCGAATACGGCTTCGAGCATCCCGGCGACCCCACGACGCCGGGATTCGCTTCGGTGCCATCGCTGCCCGATTCGCGCCGAATGGATCCAGCTTCGAATCCGGACATGCCGAGAATCCCGGCGCTGCCGCTTTCGTATCACGACGCGCAGCCGATCCTGGCCAACCTGGCAGGACCGGAGTCTCCGCGCGACTGGCAGGGGGCCCTGCCCTTCACCTACCACCTGGGGCCGGGGCCTACACGCGTGAAGCTCCACATCCGCAACGACTATGGCTACCGCACGATCTGGAATGTGATCGGCAGGATTCGCGGCAGCCAGTATCCGGACGAATGGGTGATCATGGGCAACCATCGAGACGCCTGGGTTTATGGCGCGGTGGATCCCATCAGCGGCACCGTGGCCATGCTGGAGGCGGTGCGCGGTTTAGGCGAGTTGCTCAAAACCGGTTGGCGTCCCAAGCGCACGGTTCTTTTTGCCAGCTGGGATGCGGAGGAGCAGGGCCTGATCGGTTCAACGGAATGGGTGGAGGAGCACGAAGCCGATCTCGGCAAGGCGGTCGCCTACTTCAATAGCGATACCGGCGGAGCCGGGCCGAATTTCCGCGCCGCCGCGACCCCCAGCCTTAAGGGATTCCTGCGCGACATCACCAAGGCGGTTCCCGAGCCGACCGGCGGCACGCTTTACGATCATTGGCGACAGGGGGCACGCAAGAATGTGGCCGTGGCGGGTGGGGGCTCCGACACCGCCCAGCTCGGCAATCTGGGCTCGGGTTCCGACTACACTCCGTTTCTCGACCACGCCGGGGTTCCTTCCAGCGATGTTCGTTCCTCGGGCAATTACGGGGTCTATCACTCCGTTTTCGACAACTACCAGTGGTTCCGCAAGTTTGGTGATCCCGGATTCCTCTACTCGCAGATGATCGCCCGCGTGATTGGAATGGAAGTGCTGCGCATGGCGAATGCGGACGTGCTGCCGCACGACTACGAAGCTTACGGCAGCGAGATTGTCCGCTACCTGGGAGCCGCCGAAAAGCATGCGCGGGAGGCGCTGGGAGATGATGCACCCAGCTTCCAGAGTGCGATGGCGGCGGCGCACCGATTTGCCGCGGCCGGAGCGGCGATGAACCTCGCGCAGCGAAATTCGGCGCTCGATCCCCATTCTCTGAATGCGGTTCTGATCGCCACCGAACGCGAGCTGCTGATCCCCGGCGGCCTGCCGCGGCGTCCGTGGTTCAAGCATTCCATCTTCGCGCCCGCCGATCTGAAGGGCTACTCGGCATCGGTGATTCCGGGGGTTAACGAGGCGATCGAGAACTCCGACCCCAAGCTGGCGGTGCAGCAGTTGGCCGAGCTGACAGCGGCCCTTAACCGCGCCGCTGACCGGCTGGAGAGCATCCGCCCCGCCTTCCCCGCGGTGGGGCAGTAGAGCGGTCCGCGCCCGGCAGCGCCAGTGACGAATGGGTGAGTGCTTCCCTACGACTTCTTCTCTTCCGCCTTGGGTTGCGCCTTGAAGCGGGCGAGGACTCTGTCCTTCTGGCGGAACTCCAGGGTATCGCCTTCGACGTGGTAGCTGTCGGTCGCGTTCAAGGCTTTCAGGAAATTCTGCTCCACCGTCATGATGGGCTCGGGACAGGCCATCATGGTGGTGGCCATCTGGCTGAAGTGCAGACCTGCGCCCTTGGCCGTGAAGCTGCCCATCATGCGGTTGCAGCCGGCGGATCCGGCGACGCGGTTGCCTTTCCCGAGGAGCGTGAGATTAGGCGGCCGGCCCCCGGGCGGCATTTCCAGGGTCTCGCCTGCAAGCTCGGTCAGGGTCCACTCCGTTCCCATGAGGGGAGCGGCAGGCCCGGCGGCTCCCGCCGGTGCGACACCGGGGGGAGGAAAGGCCACCATGTGCAGCAGGAGATCGACTTCGTTGCCGGCGCCGTTGGTGAGCACCGGATAAGACTGAGTGGTGGTGAACAGGAGCTGGCCATCCACGTCCACGTTGGCGCGCACCACGTAGCGTCCCTTCTGGGAGATCTTTGCCGGGTTATAGGCGAGCTCGAAGGGAATCGGCACCTGCCGCCCGTTGGTGGAGAAGGCGGTTCCTGCCACCAGGGTGGCGCCCACATCCTGCTTCGACACATCCTCCAACCGCACCGTGAGCATGGCGTTGGCCGGCAGCGCCATCCGCTCGCGATAGGCCACTGTGCCGGTGACCTTTCCCGTCTTGTCCTGGCCGGACATCATCCGCGGAAGCAAAGCTAGAGACAGGCCACAGGCCAGGAACACGAGTCTTCTGGTCACGAAAAGCCTCCTTGGCGATGAGTATCCAGCTCGCAAGACGAAGGGCAGAACGAAGCTAGCACAAAACGGCAACGGGCATGAAGTCATTGAGCGCGGTTTGCCAGGAGTCGCAAGGTGCGCGTCCTGGCGGCCTTCCGGCCAACTCTACTCAAAATTCTCCATCATCCAGACGTCGCCGCCCTGCGGCAGGAAGCGGTCAAACAGGACCCACTTCCCATCCGGCGACCACACGGGATAATCGATCCGTACGGTGGGGTCGGGAAACTCGTAAACCTTCACGGGCTTGCCGCCAAGCGGCGTCACCCAGAGCACGCGGTGCCCGACCACATCCATGATCCGCGAGTGGTCATGAGAGAACGATATGTGTGATCCTCCCGCGGATTCCACCAGCGGCTCGGGCTCACCGCCCTCGAGCTTGACCTTCATGGTTTGCGGCTTGCCCGCGCAGGAGGGACAGCGGTAAACCACCGCGTCTCCGCCGGCGGTCCAGCGCATGAAGTGACCGGTGATGCCGGTGCGGGTGAGCTGCCGGGGTTCGCTTCCGTCGCGCCGCATCACCCATGCCTCCAACCGGCCGCTGCGGTCGGATTGGTAAGCGATCCAATTTCCGTCGGGGGAGAAGAAAGGATTCAAGTCCACGCTGCCCCTGGTCAATCGCGTGAGCGCTCCTGAATCTGTGTCCACCAGCCAGATATTGGGAGTGCCGGAGCGTGAAGAGAAGAATGCGATCTGCTTTTTATCGGGCGACCAGTTCGCCTGAAAGTCTCCCCCGGCCCCGCGCGTGAGTTGGTGATCGCTGCCGTCCTTGAGCGAGCGGACCCAGATGTTCATGTCGCCGCTGCGATCGGAGTTGAAGGCGATGGCCTGGCCGTCGGGCGACCAGGCTCCGCGGCTGTCTTCGCGCGTAGTGCCGATGACCTGCTGGGGCGCGCCCGTGGCCAGTCCGGTGTCTGCGGCCACCGGCAGGCGCCAGACCTCCGCATTCTGCTTGAGGATCGAAAATGCGATCCGGTTGCCGTTGCCGGCCAGCGCGAGCTCGACGTCCTGGCCGGC
>DATHDM010000278.1:0-15284 GCA_035319065.1 Terriglobales bacterium | reverse complement strand
TACCGCCGCAGAGCAATCGGCTGTCGTGGCAGGACGTTCTAGCTCTGGCAGTTGCTGGCTTTCCGGTGGAATTCCGGCTGCTGGCGGGGTCGTGGCCGCACTCCGGATTGAGCGCGCTGCCGAAGATCCTGCTGGTCGATTCCGTGCTCTACGTCTTCCTGGTGTTGCGCCGCCTGGAGGGTGTGGGTTTTGACTTTCCGCCGCGGCTGCGCGATTTGGGGGTCGGACTGAGGGAATGGTCGTTCTTCGCGCCCATCGCGATCGGTCTGGGTATGGCGCTGGGCTTTATCCAATATCACTCCGGTGTGCCGCCCGCATCCAAGGTCCTGACAGCGTTGCTGATCACGTTTTTCTTTGTGGCCATACCGGAGGAACTCTTCTTTCGCGGATTGCTCCAGAACCTGCTGGAGGCGCGATTGGGACGCGTGAGCGCGTGGCTGGTGGCTTCGGTGATCTTCGGGCTCTCGCACTTCAACAAGCCCCGCCCCTTCAACTGGCGGTATGTTCTGCTGGCGACGATTGCGGGGTTGTTCTACGGGCGGGCCTGGCGCGATCGGCGCCGGCTGCTGTCATCGGGCACGACGCACACCCTGGTGGACGTGGTCTGGTCGCTGTGGTTTCGGTGAGCAGGCTATCGCTCGGCGGCGATTTGAGCGCTGCCGGCGGTGGGCTGCCATTTGCGCGGCGTCACAGAGTCCAGGGCCTGCAGGCGGAAAATGCGATCGGCATTTTCATGGAGCAGCTTGTCGCGAACCTCAGGCGTGAAGGGCATCGACTGAACCACCGGCAGGCAGACATCCCAGGGCTGGCCGTTGCTGCCCCACAGACAGCGGTCGCGGAGCACAGGAAGACCGACGAACTCGCGGAGATCGGCTCTCCCCAAGGCACGGCTGTCGAACGCGAAGCCGATGTTCTCGCACCTGCCGGCGAGATGCTCCATGTCGGACACCGACCACCCACTCTGCGCGATTACAAAGGTGGCCTCCTCGAAGTCCCACAAGACTCGTGCCATGGCGGCGGGAGTGAGACCATCGCTGAAGTCGCGCAGGTGCCGCATATCCAGGATCACCGGTACCCGCCACTCCACGGCCTTGGCGTAGAGCGGGTACATGCGGCGGTCGTTGATGGACAGGCCAAAGCTTCCGGGATGCACGTATACGCCGCGGAAGCCCTGGAGCTGGACGCCGATTTCGGCTTCGTGCAGGCTGGCGGAGATGTTGAGCGGGTTGTAGCCGGCGATGCCGACGAAGAGGCAGGGATAGGGCAGGGTGTAGCGCAGCACATCGTCGAGGGCGGTGTCCTCGCACATCCATCGCCGCTCGCAGGACCAGCGCTTGCACTGGGTGACGAAGGCCTTGTCCAGGCCGGCACGATGCAGCAATTCCGCGGCGCGCTCGACCGGCTCGTAACATCGCGGTTCGGCAGAGCAAGCCTCGGCCATGCCTTCGCGCGCGGGGGGAAAGTACATCACGTCAATCGCGGCAGCAGCAGCCATAGCCACCTCCCCACGAGGCAACGCTAATCCCGATGGCCGGAGCCCACTGTGTGCATTGTCACGACCCGGGGTGACGGGGATCACCTAGCTTGGAGCGAAGAGAGGCGACTGCTACACTACCAGGCCGAAGGGCGATGGAGTTCGCCATAACCGCTCGCAGCACGGGCTGATGACTCCCACCCAATCTGCGATAGAGACAGCCCAGCCGCGCAGCCGGCTCTACCTGTGCGCGCTGGTCCTGCTGTGGCTGGTAATCTACGTTCCCGGACTGTTCGCGCCCGCGCTGTTTGACGACGCGGATTCCGTGCATGCGGAAGCGGCGCGTGAAATCCTGCTGCGCCACGACTGGGTTACGCTGCACGCCGACGGCATCCGCTACCTGGAAAAAGCGCCACTGCTGTATTGGACCATCGCCGCCAGCTTCCGTGTGTTCGGCGTGCAGGAGTGGTCGGCGCGGCTGCCGCTTGCTCTGGGCGTGCTTGCCACCATGCTGGCGGTGTTCGCCCTTGGGAGGAGAGCCGCGGGAGAGAAGGCTGGCTTTTATAGCGCGCTGACGCTGGCGACCAGCCTTGGAATTTACATATTTACCCGCATCCTGATTCCGGATCTGCTGGTGGGCTTGTGGCTGACGCTTAGCTGTTACTTCTTTTTCCGGATCCTAGAGCAGCAGAAGCCTTCGCGGGGGGCATGCTGGGGCCTGGCCGCAGCCGCGGCTCTGAGCGTTTTGACCAAGGGGCTGATCGGGCTGGTATTTCCCGCGGCCATCGTCTTTCTATATCTCCTGCTGACGCGGGATTTGAGGCGGCTGCTGCGCATGCGCCTGCTGTCGAGCGCGGCTGTGTTTCTGCTGATTGCCGCTCCCTGGCACATTCTGGCGGGAATTCGCAACCCCGCCGCCGGCGAGGCTCGCGGATTTTTCTGGTTCTACTTTGTGAACGAGCACTTTTTGCGTTATCTGAACCAACGCGTGCCACGCGACTACGACACCGTGCCGCTGCTTGCCTTCTGGGCCCTGGCGCTGGTCTGGCTGGCGCCCTGGTGCGCTTTCCTTCCCCCATCGCTGGCACGGGCGCCGCACCGACGGCGGGATTTTGCGCATGCTCTTGACCGGCAGCAGAGAGCGGGTCTGCTGCTTGCGATCTGGGCGGCAGTGATTCTGGTTTTCTTCAGCTTCTCCACGCGACAGGAGTACTACACGATCCCGGCGCTTCCTGCGCTGGCATTGCTGGTGGGTGGCTGGCTGGCGCAGGAAAGCGAAGGCTCCCCCGAAAGTCCCAGGCTAAGGCGGGCGGGGCGCATGTCGGCTCTATGTCTATTTACGGTCGGAATCATCGTATTCGTGGCGACAATGGGGCTGCTGATGCTGTCGAAGCGGCCGCCTGCCGGGGCAGAACTTGCTGACCTGCTGAAGAGAAATCCGGAGCAGTACGCGCTCTCCCTCGGCCATGTGTTTGACCTTACGCCACAGGCTTTGGGGTGGTTTCGCGGCGAGCTGGCGATCGTGGGCCTGGGGTTTCTGATCGGCACCGGACTGGCGTGGCACACGCGGCGCCGCAACCTGCCCGGGGTGAGCAACGCTGCGCTGGCCTTGATGATGGTGGCAATCTTGTTTGCCGTGTGGCTGGCCCTGCAGAAGTTCGCTCCCATCCTGGGATCGAAGGAATTGGCGGTGGCGATTCAGAGGGTCTATCGGCCGGGAGACGTGATTGTGATCAACGGCGAGTACGAATCCGGCTCGACGCTCAATTTCTATACCGGTATTCCGGTGCGCATCCTGCACGAACGCAGCGCGAATCTGTGGTATGGCTCGTTCTTTCCCGACGCACCCCAGGTGTTCGAGACCGACGCCTCCATCGCGCGGCTGTGGGACGGCTCTACGCGGGTGTTTCTATGGACCGACGTGCGAGACGTCCCGCAACTTGCTGCCAAGCCAGCCTTCGAGCTGGCGCACAGCGGCGGCAAGTACATTCTGACGAATCGCCGCGATTGAGCTGGGAGTTGGCGGCGACTCCGCTGCTAAGAGGATCTGAGCAGCAGAGATTCATCGCGGATTGAACTCGGCGCGCTATAATCACCCGCTTCGCTCAGGAAGAAATCGTGCGTAGGTTCATTCCCAGCGCTCGACTGCTCACCGCGGCCGCCTTTCTCGCCCTGGGCGCTGCGTTGGCGGTGGCCGGAGCCCCGAATCCGAACGCGCCTGAGTTCACAGATACATTCTCCGACGGCACGCCCGACCAGCTTCGTCTGTACGAGACTGCGGATCGCGAGGCATTTGTCCGCTGGTTCACCTTTCTGGCGGAGGCGGAATATCTGGCGCCGCCTGCAGACCGCGCCCCTGAGATTACAGACTGCGCCGGGCTGCTGCGCTTTGCCTATCGCGAAGCGCTGCGCAAACACGACGGCGCCTGGGCCACAGGGCTAAGACTGCGCGAGGTGCCGCCGCTGGCCTCCATCCGCGCGTACAACTACCCCCACACCCCGCTGGGCGCATCAATGTTTCGAGTGGTTCCGGGTCCGTTGCGCCCTGAGGATGTGAACTCCGACGCATTTCGGCAGTTCGCGGATGCGGATAAGCTGCAGAAATTCAATACGCACTTCGTTTCGCGCGAAATCGGCCAGGCACGTCCGGGCGACCTGCTCTTCTTCCGCCAGCCGGATCAGCGCTCGCCGTGGCATGCCATGATTTTCCTTGGCCACAGCCCGTTTTCGAGCGACGGGGAAGAGTGGGTGGTTTACCATACTGGCCCCACGGGGAAGGATCCCGGCGAGCTTCGCCGTCTCAGCGTGCCCGAACTGCTGAATTTTCCCTTCACCCGCTGGCGTCCGCTGCCTAACAACCCCGCGTTCCTGGGGGTATATCGCTGGAATATTCTGCGGGAGGCGGACTGAGGTGCGGCGAGGCGCAGCTCGAACGCTGCTGTTGAGCCTTCTGCTGCTGACGCCCGCACTGGCGCAGGAGGATGGAGCCCGCGAAGCGTTTTTCTCGGTCAACAGTAACCGCAGCTGGGCTCCAGGCCAGAATCCCGCGATTGACGTGTGGGCGCAGAACCAGAAGCTGCTGGAGTTCCGGATCTACAAAGTGAAGGATCCGGTAAAGTTTTTCAGCGAGCTGCGCGATACCCACAGCTTTGGAGGGCGCGCTCCCCAGGTCCCTCACACGCAGACGCTGATCGAGAAATTTCACCATTGGAAGTACCGCATTTTTGCCTCTATCCGCGATTTCTTCCGCTATCAGTTCACCGCCAACAACCGCGAGACAATCCGCAAATGGCGGGCTGGGCGCAGAGCTCCAGCGGCTCCCACCCCAGGTGGGCCGAGCGTTGACACGTTTGCGCAGATTCCGCTGATCAATCGCGACCAGTTGGTGGCCACGTTCCGGCAGAGTTTCAGCGAATCGAAAGAGCGCTGGCAGTCACAGCAGGTTTCCCTGCCGATATCGGAAAAGGGCACGTACCTGGTGGAAGTGACGGACGGCAAGCTTCGCGCCTACACGATCGTGATGATCAGCGGCATGGCGATCATCACCAAGACGGCGCCGGGACACATCCTGGCTTTCGCCGCAGAGCGCGGCAGCGGAGCCCCGATCGCCGGCGCTACCGTCCGATTCTGGTCTAAGGGAGCGCAGCTAGCGCAGCAGCAAACTGACGCCAGCGGACTGGCGGAGACAGTGATCCAGGAGGATCGACCGGAGCAGGTGCTGGTGATGGCCAGCACTGCCAGCGATTTCGCGGTGAACGCTCCGTACTCCTGGTATCTGAGCAGCGATGCGGCGCGAACCCTTACCAGCTACGTGTACACCGACCGCCCGGTGTACCGACCGGGCGACACGGTGCACTTCAAGGTGATCCTGCGCGCACGGCCGGGCGTTCTCTACACCCTGCCGCCCAACGTGCAGTACCGGGTGGAAGTGCTCGATCCGGAATCCAAGTCTGTCTTTGCCAAGAGCATGACGCTATCGCCGATGGGCACCTTTCACGCGGATTTTGCCGTGCCTGCCGGCGCCGCCCTGGGCAACTACTTCATTCAGTTGCACGCCGGAGAAGGCTACCTGCAAGGCGGGAGCTTCTACGTCGAGGAGTACAAGAAACCGGAATACGAGGTTCGCGTGACCGGCGACCGGCCGCGCGTGCTCCAGGGCGATCCGATTCATGCCACGATCGACGCCCGGTACTACTTCGGCGAACCGGTGGCGAACGCGAAGGTCACCTGGGTGGTGCATCAGTCAAGAACCTGGTGGTGGGGCTTCGGCCGGGAGGAGGACGAGGATCAGTATTCAACAGTGGAAGGCGAAGGGGAGGGCGAGGAAGATGGCTACTACGGCGCAGTCCAGACCGAGGAGGTCAGCGGGCGGCTGGACCAGAATGGGCGTCTCGAGATCACCGTTCCCACCAAAGTGGATGCGCACAAGTACGACATCAACTACCGGATTGAAGCCCGGGTCATGGATGAAGCCAATCGGGAGATTGCCGGGCACGGTAATGTGCTGGCTACGTATGGAAGCTTCCGCATCGGCGTCGAGCCTAATTCCTATGTGTACCAGGCGGGCGACACGGCCAAGCTGAAGGTGCAGGCGCGCGATTACGACAACAAGCCGGTCGAGACCGCCTTTCGCCTGGAAGCCTGTCCCTACGTGTGGAATAGCAAAACCTGCAATCAGTTTTATTCCACCGAGGGACGAACGGATGCCAGCGGCAATGCAGAAGTCAATCTCCCGCTGGGCAACCGCAGCGGGTCAATTCGCGTCAGGGTGACGGCGATCACGCCGGAGAAGCGTGAACTCGAAGCGCAAACCATGCTGTGGCTGCCGGACTACCAGGCATCGTGGATGGGCGCGCGCAGCGAGCAAGTGCAGATCATTCCGGATAAAAGGTCCTACCAGCCGGGCGATGTGGCGCACCTGCTGATGATGACTGGAAAAGGCGCAGCCCATGTGCTGGTGACGGTGGAGGGCGCCACCATCCTCAGCCGGCAGGTTGCGCACACGGCGGGAGGGACGGTCACTGTCGATGTTCCCATCAAGCCCGAGTATGCGCCCAACGTGTACGTTGCGGCCGCGTTTCTGCGCGATAATAAGCTCCATCAGGGATCGAAGAACCTGAACGTTCCTCCCGACCAGTTCCGGCTCAACGTGAAGCTGCAGCCCTCCAAGCCCCAGTTCCAGCCGGGTGAGTCGGCGACGTACACGCTGACCGCATCGGATTTCACGGGTCACCCCGTCTCCGGTGCGGAGTTCAGCCTGGGGGTGGTGGACGAAGCGATTTACGCGATACGTCCCGATAGCACGCAGGACGTCCTGAAGTTTTTCTACGGGCGCACGTTCAACCGCGTAGGAACCGACAGCTCGCTTGCGTATTACTTCTATGGGCAGGCGGGCAAAAAGCAGATGCAGCTGGCCGCGGTACGAGAAGGCCGCCGCGGGCTGGCCCAGCTGAAACCTGAGCGGCTGGTGCAGCCGCGCGTGCGCAAGGCGTTTCCCGATACGGCGTTCTGGGTGGCGGATGCGCGCACCGACGCCAGCGGGCGCGTCCAGGTGCGATTCAATTTTCCCGACTCGCTGACCACCTGGCGGACAACCGCCCGCGGCATTACCCAGGATTCCCGGGTAGGCAGCGCGACCGACAAAGTGGTGGTTCGCAAGAACATCATGCTGCAGCTGGCGGTGCCACGCTTCTTCCGCCAGGGCGACGAAGTCACGGTGTCAGGCATTGTCCACAACTACCTGAAGGAGGCGAAGACAGCTCGCGTATCCCTCGATGTAAAGGGGCTGGAGATGTTGGAGGGAGCGACGCGCGAGGTTGAGGTTCCGAGCCGGGGCGACGCCAAGGTTGACTGGCGCGTGCGGGCCACAAACGTGCGCCAGGCAGATCTGCTGGGGAAGGCGCTGACCAACGAAGAGTCCGACGCGATGGAGATCACGCTGCCGGTGATCCCGTATGGCGTAAAGCTCGGCCTCGCCCGTTCCGGCTCGATCGCCGAGACCAGCGGGGAAGTTCCGGTGGATATCGTCTTCCCGCCGGGCGCGGAGCCAAGCTCGCGTGCAATGAGCTTTACGGTGTCACCCTCGATTGCCGGCGCAGTCTTCAGCGCTCTGGACTACCTGACCACGTATCCATACGGGTGCACGGAACAGACGATGTCCAGCTTCCTGCCGAACATCATCGTGGCTGAGGCAACGCGGGAGTTGGGACTAAAGACGAGCATGAACCCGCAGGAGTTGACGAAGAAAATCGCTGCCGGGCTCGATCGCCTGTATCAGTTCCAGCATGAGGACGGGGGGTGGGGATGGTGGCAAACCGACGACAGCGGCGTCTTCATGACGGCTTACGTGCTGGCTGGGCTAAGCCAGGCGCAGCAGGCGGGATACGCTATCAAGCCGGGCGTCATGGACCGCGCCCGCGGGTGGCTGAGGAGCGAGTTTGACAAGGACCCGAAGATCATCGCCGACCTGCGAGCCTACATGCTCTACGCTCTGATGGAAAGCGGACTGAACAGCCGCGACGCGCTGGATTCGGTATGGAACCAGCGCGCCAGCCTTACTCCCCACGGTTTGGCGTTTCTGGGCCTGGCGATGAGCAAGGCGGGCGATGCGCGGGCTGCCGAACTGGCAACGACGCTCGAGAAACAGGCTAAGAGCGACGAACAGCAAGCGTGGTGGGAGAGCGACCGCGACTACCTGATGGACTTCTACGAAGACACCAGCCCGGAGACGACGGCCTACGCCCTGAAATTCCTGAGCACAGTAAAACCCGACAGTCCGCTGGTGCCGAAGGCGGCGGTGTGGCTGGTCACGCATCGCAGCAACGGCTACTACTGGTACTCCACCAAGCAGACGGCGATGGTGATCTATGGGCTGACCAACTTCCTCAAGCGCAGCAGCGAACTGAGGCCCAATTTCAACGTGGAGGTTGTGGTCAACGGCAAGACGCTGCTCTCGCGGAAATTTACCGAAGGCGACGCGCTCTCTCCTGCGCCCGCGGCCTTGAATGTGCCGGCGGAGGCAGTGGCTGCGAGCAACAATGTGCGCATTCGCAAGACTGGAGCCGGCCGCTTGTACTGGTCGGTGCGCGGCGATTACTACTCGGCAGAGAAGAAGCTGACCAACGTGGGTAGTTTTTCGCTCACGCTGGCGCGCGAGTACTTCAAGCTGACGCCGACACGCGAGGGTGAGCGGATCGTTTACCAGGCAGAACGCCTTGCCGGGCCGGTGCAACCGGGAGACACACTGGCGGTCCGGCTCACCGCCAGCGGCAGCGACTGGCGCTATATGATGATCGAAGACCCGATTCCCGCCGGCACGGAATTCATCCAGCGCGACGACCTGTACGAGGTGAAGGACAAACCCGCCTGGTGGAATTTCTGGTTCACGCGACGCGAATTTCACGATGATCGCGCAGCCTTCTTCCAGACGTGGTTTCTTGCGGGTCAACATGAATTCTATTACCTGCTCAAGGTAGTGAACCCGGGGAGATTCCGCGTCAGCCCGGCCAAGATTGAGCCCATGTATCAGCCCCAGTATTGGGCCACGAGCGATCCCATCGAGGTGGAGGTGAAATGAAGCGCGCAGGTCGTGCGCCTGAGGCAAGTTGCTGGGCGCGCGAGTTGCAAGTGGACGTGAAAAAGCAGAACGAACCATGAACCGCCTGGAGATGGAGAACTTCGAAGCTGATTCCGCGGCCGCGCTTGGCAGATCCAAGCGTCTCTGGCTATTGCATTTCCTTATGGATGCGGCTCTGTTCTCCGCCTTCTTCGGGTGGCTGCGGATTCCGGATCAGCGAGCCCTCCAGTTCCTGGGGTCGGTGCTGGCCGGCCTTGCCCTCGCGTTCCTTGCCGTTTGGCTGCAGGCCGCAACCCTCACTTATTTTCAGAGCGATCACGAGAAAGCAGGGGCGTCGCTGGCGGCCGCCGCGCGGCGCGCATTGATGCATCTGCCTGCGTTCTTGGTGTGGCTGATCATTTTTGCGGCGGCGCTATGGCTGGTAAGCTTTGCCCGGACGTACAACGGCCAGCTTGCAGGATATGTACGCCACTTGCTGCCTGGGGCGCTGCGCTCTTCGGTGAGTCCACGGCAGGTGGCCAGGATCGGCGCGTGGATTTTCTTTTCTGTTTTCTGGTTCCTGGTTCCGCTCTTCTTTCTCCCGCTTGGTACGCAGGCAGCAGCCCGGGGATTTCGCGGGCTGGCAGGAGACAGTCTTCGTCGCGCGCTTCGCGCATTCCTGACCTTACGCTGCTGGATTGTCTATGCCGTGTGTTTTATGGCGGGGATCTGGGCGCCGTGGAAGCTGGCGAGAATGTTTCCGCGATGGGACGATCCCGGAACACTAGAGCGGCAAGCGACCAGCGCCGGCCTGCGCTTCTTCGTGGGCTATGTTCTGCTGATCACGGCATGGCTGCTGCTGGCATCCGCGCTCGGCAGGCTGACCGCGGAACGGGCAGAACCGCCCGCAGCGGTGAGCGAGCCAGCTTCAGGCCAACCGCCCGGGAAGGAAGCGCGGGCGCCGGCGGAGTCATAGACGCTGTTCAGCGGCTCTCAACCGCGAGACTGGCAGACGCCCATGCCGGGACTCCCTGCGTCACCCAGGTCAAGAGCGAGCTTCTCCCATATTGCTTTCCCAACGCTGCTACCGCACCGCCTGCCTTCGTGTACGCGGCGCGCATCCTCTGCTGGTCGGCGGAGGCGAGATCGCGCTCCACTTGCATCAGATCGACTCTCGGCAGGGGAGCGCGCCCTGGTTGCTCGAGCCAGAGGACGAGCCCTTCGCGAAACCACAAAGGGAGACCGGGACGCGCGCGATCTTCCAGCAGCAGATGCAGAAACTCGTGCCGCAGAGTCGCATCCAGCCTGCTTCCCAGGAGCGATGGCGGCTGCAGCCGGATCACCCGGCCGCGGGTGCTGGCGGCCACCCATCCGGGCTGGCCTGTCGTGTCACGATATAGGTCTATGGAGGGAAAAACCCTTATCTGCGGCCTGGTTTGCGCGGTCCATCCAGTGGCTTGCTGCGCTTGATGGAGGGCCCGTTCGGCGGCGGTGACGACCTTCTGGTCCGACTCGGGGTGAGTGGTCAGCACCTCCACGGTTTCGCCTCCCAGTGCTTGCCATCGCAGGCCCTGGGCATTGATGCCCAGAAGCGTGCCGGGGTAGTAGTAGGCCAGGATCTGGTGGTAATCCTGGTGCGCCTCGCCCATCGCTTCGGCCCCCGCTTGGCAGAGGCCGACGCCATGCCCCTGGCCCCGGCCATGAAAAAAGATCTGCTCACCGTCGTCCTGGAGCTCGTATAAGTCGCTGCGCAAGCGATCCCAGCCCAGCGCGCGGCCTACGGCCAAGCGCACCGTCCCGGCTGGAAGCTTGACGCCACTGATGGTCAAGACTTCAACCCGGCCGGATGACGATCTTCGCTCCACTGCGACGAAAAGCCGGCGATCGGGCAGGCGAATGTCCGACGCCAGCAGGGCTTGGCGCAGCTCGGCCTTGCTGATTTCGCTGCTCCACTCCCCGCGATCACGCCGCATGCAGAACCGATCTTCCCTCGCGCGAAGGTAGGGAGCGTTTAGGAGCGGGTCGAGCAGGTGAGCGTCTTCGAGCGCACCGCCACAACTCCGGCTGTAGTAAGTGGCAGCGGGACGCCCTTCATACCAAAGCAGTTCAGCTTCGGTGGCGGTGACGGCGGCGTCCACGCGGAGGGAATCAATCGCTTAAGCGGAGATCCTGGCAATGCGTGGTGTCGCAGAAATCAAATCCCTCGGCCGCATGCCGTGGCTGAAATCTGACGGCATAGGTGCGTGCGGCGACAGCCATAGCCTTCAGCGCTTCGTCGGACTGGAAACCTCCGGCCTCACCCGCGAGCACGGCTGCCACATACTCTTCCAGCGACATTCTCGCGATCATGTGCAAACGCCCCTGGCGCGCAGTGATGGTGAGGGGGAAGGCGATCTGGAAAGAGGCGAAGCCCTCTCCCTCCAGGCGAGCCTTGCCGAGCCACTCCGCCTGCGACCAGAGGTGTCCGCCAGTCCGAAGACGATTGCCTTCGGCGGCCATGACAATGGCGCTGCCCGGGCGCCCGGTTTTGGGGTTTGCACTCCCGAGCCGCAGAGACGCCGTTGGGCTTAGGGAAGTAATCGTGATCGTCGCGGGAGGATGGAGCCAGAACAGGCGCACGCGGAGGGAACGGGATTGGGCCTGAGCGCCGCCGGCTGAGATGAACGCGAGAAATATGAGCGCGAGCCGCGGATTGGTGCGGATTTTCACGGATTGGGTCTCATCGGCTCGGTCCGGATGGTGCCGGCGCGCGTGAGGGCGTAGGTGGAAAAGACCTGAGCGGCAATTGTGGCGGCGTCTACAGGTCCGCGCCCGCGCTCGAGAAAGACCACCAAAGCGATCTCGGGATGGTGGGCGGGAGCATATCCGGCGAACCAGCCGTGAGTCCAGGATCCCTCGTCTGCCATTGCAGTGCCGGTCTTTCCGGCAACCGCGGCGCCGCTCACGTTCGCACACTGCGCCATGCCGTAGCGCGTCGAGGCTTCGAGCCCGGCAAAGACGGTTGCGAGCGGCCCATCGCTCTGGCCGGCATTTCGCTTCTGCGCCAGGCCACGGTAGGCCCAAAGCAGCTCGAGGGGCGTGACCTGAACACCGTACTCGCCAATGGCTTGGAGCTGGCGCTGCTCGAGGGTAGTCGCTTCCTGGACCTGGCCGCTCGCCTCGTTGGAGGCTGCTCCAGTAAGTGAGGCGAGCCCCGCCTGGAGCAGAGCATCGCGCAGGGCGGGGCCGGACAGCCGCGCCGCGTTTTGGGTGAACCAGTAGTTGCAGGAATAGGCCACCGCTTCGATCGCGTCGAAGGGGGCCGGGACTTCAGGGTGAGTGCAATCCAGATGGTGAGCGCCGACCCGCACGCTGCGCCGGCAGAGAAGACGTGAATCGGCGCTGATCGTGCCGCTCTCCAGCATTGCCAACAACGTGAACGGCTTGATGGCTGAGCCGGGCCGGGCCAACCTGCGGGCGGCAACGTCGAGGTGATATTGGGCGACGATTTCTCCCGAGTTCACCTCGATTACGACAGCTGCGCCGCTACGTCCTGCCATCGCGCGACCGACTGAGCTCTGCAACTGCGCCTGCAGTGCGGGAGGGAGAGCGACCGTTGCGGCAGTTTTGGCGGGCGCAGGATTCTTCGCAGAGATTTGCGCTACGAGGCAGGAAGGAATCAGAAAGCAAGATAGGAGCACGACAGCCCAGGCCCTAACTGCGAACTGCGATGCGTTGCAGGCGACGGCCCGCCTCTTGCAAGTCAGCGTCGGTCTTGGCGTAACAGAAGCGCAGCAGGTTCTCACCGGAGTCATCATGATAGAACGCGCCGCCGGGAACAGCAGCGACTCCGGCATTCTCCAGCAGATACATGGCGCGATCCTTGCTGTTCCTGCCCGGGAGCCGGGATGCGTCAGCCAGAACGTAGTAGGAACCAGCGGGAACACGCGAGGAGAATCCGGCTTCGGCTAAAGCCTGGCAAAGCAGGTCGCGTTTTTGTTTGTAGTCGCGCCGCAGTCCCTGGTAGAAGCTCTCCGGCAGAGCATTAATGCCGGCGGCGACGGCGTGCTGCAGGGGCGCAGGTGCGCAAATGTAGGCCAGGTCGCTGTAGTAGCCAATCGCCTCGGCCCAACGCTCGGAGCAGACCGCGTAGCCGATGCGCCAGCCAGTGATGCTGAAGGTCTTTGAGTAGCCGGAGATGGTAATCGTGCGGTCGCGCATGCCGGGGAGGGTGGCGATGCTGAGATGGCGGGCGTCGTCGTACAGGAAGTATTCGTAGATCTCGTCGGTGAAGACGAAGAGGTCGTGCTGTTGGGCGACCTCGGCAATCCAGGCGAGTTCTGCGCGCGAGAACACCTTGCCGGAAGGATTCGCGGGGCTGTTTACGACGATGGCACGGGTGCGCGGGGTGATTGCCTGCTCCAGGTCCTTGCGGTCGAACACCCAGTCGGGAGCACGCAGGGCGATGTAGCGGGGAACACCGCCCACGGCTTCAACCGTGTGCACGTGGTAGCCGTAATACGGTTCAAAGAGCAGGACCTCGTCGCCAGGGTTGAGCAGAGAGAGGAACGCGCAATAGAAGGCGCCCGTCGATCCTACTGTTACCACAATTTCATTTTCCGGGTCGGCGACGATTCCGTTAAAGGAGCGCATCTTCTTGGCAATGGCCTGTCGGAGAGCGCTGATGCCGTCGAGGCGCGTGTACTGGTTGTATCCGCTTTCGATGGCGCGCTCGGCGGCGGCGCAGACCTCTGCGGGGACCGGCGTGTCGCAGATTCCCTGAGCCAGATTCACCCCGCGAACCCGTTCGCACTCGACCGACATGGTCCGGATGTCGGACTGCGCGATGCGCTCTGCTCGTTGGCTCAAGCTCAGCATGGGGGCTCCTGTCTGGGCTCTATATTATCGAATGCGGGTAGCGAGGGCTGCCGCCCCCGGGTCCATGCCGTGCGCCCAGCCGCGCTGCGGCCGACGGGCCGAGGCGGGCGCTGATTCACTGAAGCTGCCACGCCGCCGGGCCTGAGTGACGCGCACAACTTTCCTTTGACATGGGGGTTATAAAAACCTATGCTGAAGCTTCTGATGACCCCGCTGACTCATCGCCATCATCATTGCTCGCACAACGAGTCGGCGGAGGTCTGCGGATAGAGCATTAGCAAACCAGGATTCCGAGGCCCGCTGGCATAAAATCAGCGGGCTTTTTGCTTTTTGGGTTGTGCCCGGGGAAGGAATGTCATGACCATTGACTTTGACAAGATGCAGGGACTGGCGCCGGCAGTGGTACAGGACGCAGCCAGCGGCGAGGTACTGATGGTGGGTTTCCAGAATCGCGAGGCCCTCGATCAGACGCTGCTTACGCGCTACGTTACCTTCTTCAGCCGCACCCGAAACCAGCTATGGACCAAGGGCGAAACCTCCGGCAACCGCTTGCGGGTGATCTCGGCAGCCACAGATTGCGACCAGGACACAATACTGTATCGGGTTGCAGTGGAAGGCGAGGGGGTCGTGTGTCATGAGGGAACGCGCTCCTGCTTTACCCGGGAGCTGGCGCTTCCCGCCGCGGAGGGGCAGCGATGAGCCACAAACTCAGCCTGGGCATTCCCAAGGGTTCGCTGCAGGACGCGACCGTGCAGCTGTTTGAACGGGCGGGCTGGAAGATCTACGTCAGCGGCCGATCCTACTTTCCCCTTGCAGACGATCCAGAGATCGATTGCATGCTGATTCGTGCGCAGGAGATGGCGCGGTATGTCGAGCAGGGAGTGATTGATGTGGGCCTGACGGGAAAGGACTGGGTGGTCGAAAGCGGCCTGGAAGTGGAGGCAGTGGCCGACCTGGTGTATGCGAAACAGAGCCGCGGCAAGGTGAGATGGGTGCTGGCGGTTCCGGAAGACTCGCGCTTTCAGCGCGCAGAGGATCTGGATGGCTGCGTGGTGGCCACCGAACTGGTGAGCGTGACCAGGAAATATTTCGCCAGCAAGTTGATCAAGGTCAGGGTGGACTTTTCGTGGGGCGCGACCGAGGTAAAACCGCCGATGCTGGCGGATGCCATCGTCGAGGTTACCGAAACCGGCTCTTCGCTGCGCGCCAACCGCCTGCGAGTCATCGACACGATCATGGAGTCGTACACCCAGGTCATCGCCAACCGCCAGTCCTATGCGGAGTCCTGGAAGCGCGAGAAGATCCAGAATCTGGCGCTGATGCTGACCGGCGCGATCGCCGCCCAGGGAAGGGTGGGGTTGATGCTCAACGTGCGAAAGGATGACCTCGGGGGCGTCC
>DATHDM010000277.1:0-12597 GCA_035319065.1 Terriglobales bacterium | reverse complement strand
GCACCAGGGAATGAATCCCACGGGATCGTTCAAGGATACGGGGATGACGGCGGCGCTGTCGGTGGCGCGGGAGCGGGGCTTCCGCTGGGTAGGGTGCGCGTCCACGGGGAATACGTCGGCATCGATGGCAGCCTACGCGGCGCGGGCGGGCATGCGCAGCCTGGTGCTGATCCCGGAAGGGAAGATCGCGTGGGGAAAGCTGGCGCAGCCGCTGGAGTATGGCGCGCTGACCTGCCAGCTGCGCACTGACTTCGACGGTTGCATGCGGGTGCTGGGAGAGGTGATTGATCGTTTCCCGATATACCTGCTGAATTCGGTGAATCCCTACCGGATCGAGGGGCAGAAGACGGCGGCCGTGGAACTGATGGAGCAACTGGACTGGCGGGCGCCGGATCACATCGTGGCGCCGGGGGGCAACCTGGGGAACTGCTCGGCGCTGGGCAAAGGGCTGCTGGAGATGCAGCGGCTGGGGCTGATCGACCGCCTGCCGCGGCTGGATGTGATCCAGGCGGCAGGGGCGAATGCGCTGGTGCGGACGGTGCGCGAGACCGGGGGGAAGCGGCTGGTCGCGGTGGCGGCAGAGACGCTGGCGACGGCGATCCGCATCGGCAATCCGGCTTCGTGGAAGAAGGCGGTGCGGGTTCTGGAAGCGACGGGCGGAGTGGTGGAGCAAGTCTCGGAAGCGGAGATCGCGATCGCCAAGGCAGAGATCGGCGAAGATGGAATCGGCTGCGAGCCGGCATCGGCCGCAACCCTGGCGGGGTTGAAGAAGCTGGTGGCCCAGGGGCACGTCAGAGCCGGGGAAGCGGTGGTGTTGATCCTGACCGGCCACGTGCTGAAGGACCCGGAGTACACCTTCAAGTTCCATCAGGGATCGCTGCTGGCGGAAGAAGAGTCGGGCAAGAAGCTGGAAGGGGAACTGCGGCGGCACCAGCGAGCCCCGGTAGTGCTGGATGCGAAGGAGGACGAAATCCTGCGGCTGCTGGAGAGGGAATCCGAGCCGGGTCAGGGCAAGTTTTGAGCGAATCGATCAAAATGCGGCTTCCCGCAACGTCGGCCAACCTGGGCCCGGCGTTCGATGCGGCTGCGCTTGCGCTCAACCTGCACCTGGAGATTGAAGCCGCGCCCGCGGGTTTGTTTGCGGTGACGGCGGAGGGGCGTGACGCCGAGCTTTGCGGCAATCTTCGCCGCCACCTGATTCTGGACACCTACACCGAGATTCTCTCCGCCGGGCGCAAGGAAGTAGTGCCGCTCTCGCTGCGCATCCGCAACCAGATTCCGCTGGGGAAGGGGCTGGGATCGTCAGCCGCAGCGCGGCTGGCGGCGATCGCCTTCGCCAACCACTTCGGACAACTGGGGTGGAGGGAGAGCCGGGTTCTCTATGAGGCGGCGCTGCGCGAAGGGCATCCCGACAATGTTGCTGCGTGCTGGCTTGGGGGGCTGGCGGCGGCAGCGATGCCCGCAGCCGGCGAGGCCGGCGTGCAGGCGGTGAAGTTCGCTCCGCCGGTGAGGTGGCCGATCGTGGCGGCGGTACCGCCGCGTCCGCTCTCCACGGAAATGGCGAGGACGGTGCTACCCGAGTCCTACCCGCGGGCCGACGTGGTCAGCAATCTGCAGCGTTCATTGCTGCTGTTGGGGGCGTGGATGCAAGGGGACAGGGAGGCGCTAGGCGAGGCGCTGCACGATCGCCTGCACGAGCCTTATCGGGAACAGCTTTGTCCGTTGCTTCCCGCCATGCGTTCGCTGGCCGGGCGGGAGGGGGTTCTGGGAGTGGTGTTGAGCGGCGCCGGTCCCTCGGTGCTGCTGATTCTTGACCGGGCAGCGGAGACCGACCACGTGGTGGCACAGGCCCGGAGAAGCGCTCACGAGCGGGGGCTGGAGGCGGAGTTTATCCTGACCGGAAGCGAAGAGCGGGGGGCACGGGAGAGCCTGGAATCGGCGGCGGTGCGAAGCTGATCCCAGCCGCGGAATCGGTGGCGGTGACATGGTCGATTTTCTGAACGCTGGCGCGCGCCCTCCGATGACGTCACCGGCGCGGGTGATGACAGTCACCGCATTTGGTATCAGCCGGAAGCAGACTGCCCAAGGGGGTGGTTTATGCCAATCCTCTTCATGGCGGTCGTGGCACTGGCCGTCTTCGTGGTCATGGGCCTGATGCTCTTCTATGCCGCGTACAAAGAGGCGAAGGAACCCCACAAGAAAGAGCTGGACGCGGGGGAGGGGGAACAGGAAGAGCAGAAGAATACGGTTACCCATGTAGCCGGGTGATGGCGAAGGCAAGGGTGATCAGTTGACCGATGAGCCCACGCGTTGGATGTCGTACTGCCGGATTTTGTAGAGCAGAGCTTTGTAGCTGATCTTCAGCAGCATAGCGGCTTTCTTGCGATTCCAGTTGGTCTGCTCCAGGGCCTTGGTAATGGCCTCGATCTCTGCCTCGTCCTTGACGCCGCGCACAATTCCCTTCAAACCGTCCTGCGAGGGGGCGCCGGTGTCAGAGGCGGCGACGCCCAGCCCGGATTTTTCCTGGGTGCCCGCCATCTGCAGCTCGGTGATGGCCATCTCCTCGTCGCCGAGAATCAAGTAACGCTTGACGAAGTTGCCGAGCTCGCGCAGGTTGCCGGGCCAGTGGTATTGCTCGCAAGCCTCCAGCAGGTGAGGGGTGACGAGCAGAGGGGGACGGCCGTAGCGCTCCGCCACCTGGCTGATGAAGTGCTTGAGCAGGAGGCTGATTTCTTCGCGCCGGCTGCGCAGGGGGGGCAGGTTGATGGTGAATCCATTGAGCCGGTAGAAGAGGTCCTCGCGCAGCTTTTTTTCGGCGATAGCGGTGGGGATATCGATGTTGGTGGCGGCCAGAATGCGGACGTCCACCTTGATCACGGTGCGGCTGCCGAGGCGGGAGAACTGCTGGTCCTGCAGGACGTGCAGCAGCTTGGCCTGGAGCTGGGGCGGCATCTCGCCGATTTCGTCGAGCAGGATGGTGCCCTTGTTGCAGAGCTCGAATTTTCCCGGCTTGGAGTGGGTAGCGCCGGTGAAAGCGCCGGGCTCGTAACCGAAGAGCTCGCTTTCGAGCAGGTCGGCGGGGACGGCGGCGCAATTCACCTTCAGGAAGGTGCGGTGGGCGCGGGGGGAATACTTGTGGATGAGGCGGGCGATAACTTCCTTGCCGGTGCCGCTCTCGCCGAGCAACAGCACCGGGATGTCGACGTTGGCGACCAGCTTGGCCTGGGAGCGGATCTTGCGCATGGCGGGACTGGCGGCGACAAAGAAGACATCGTCGCCGAGGTCCTCGATCTCGCCGTGAAGGGCATGAGCCTGGTCGCGGCCGCCGAGGCATTGCTCGATGACGGCGTCGAGGTCGGCCTTCTGAAAGGGCTTGGTGAGGTAATCCTGGGCGCCGAGGCGAATGGCCTGAACCACCTTGCGGGTGTCGCTGACGCAGGAGAGCATGACCACCTTGAGCTGGGGGTGCATGGCGCGGAGCTGCTCCAGGGTCTGCAGCCCATCGAGCACGGGCATGAGGACGTCGAGCAGGACCAGATCGGGGACCGGTCCGGCCTGCAGCCGCTGCACGGCTTCGGAGCCGTCGGTGGCGGTTTCGACCTTGTAGCCCTCAACTTCGAGCAGGGTGCGCAGGTAGCGGAGCATGGTCGGCTCGTCGTCGACCACCATGATGAAGGGGGACTTCGCCATCGGGTTGATGCCTCTCCTATTCGCGCTTCAGCGGAAGCAGGAACGAAAACTTGCAGCCGCAGTTGGGTTCGCTCTCCACCCAGATTTTGCCGCCGTGGGCCTGCACCAGGCGGCGTGCGATGGCCAGGCCGAGGCCCATGCCGAGATCGTCAGCGCCAGAGGCGGGCACCTGGAAGAACTCGCCGAAGATTTCCTGGTGATATTCGGGAGCGATGCCGGGGCCGGTATCGGAAACACTAACCCGCACTGCGTTGGGGGTAAGGACGGTGCGCTTGCGGCGTTCCTGAAAATCGGGGTGCGGCTTGTGGCCGGTGCGGCGCTCCCACAATTGTGGCTCGGCGTGCAGCCAAACGGTGCCCCCGCTTTGCGTGAACTTGAGCGCGTTTTCCAGAAGGTTGGAGACGACGCGCTGAATCTTGTCGTAGTCGAAGGGGAAGGGATCGATGTTGGGGTTGGACAAGAAATAAAAGGCGACGCCCTTTTCCTGAAAACGCGGCAGCCAGAATCCGCTCAATTCCTGTAAGCAGGCATTGATGTCCTGAGGCTCTTCGAGGCGAAGGTTGACGGCGCCGGTCTGCAGCGAGGCGAAGGTGAGAAAATCGGTGACCAAGCGCTGCAAGCGGACGCTGCTGACTTGCATGTCCTCGAGCACGCGCTGCTGCTTTTCGTTGAGTGAGCCGAGCTTGCCGCTGATGAGCAACTCGATGTATCCGGAGACTACAGCCAGAGGCGTGCGCAGGTCGTGGGCCGCGGTGGCCAGGGCGGCCGAACAGCGCTGGTATTGCACGCGCAGTTCATCGTAGGCGCGGCGAAGATCCTGGGGGGAGGAATCGGCGGAGCCGAGATCGGGATCGCGCAAGACGGGGCAAACAGAAGGAGAAACCGGCGGACCGGCGCTCGCTTCTACACGCACCGCGGCATCCTGCTGAGAGTTCGACATCGAAGTCTCGCTTGCTTGGGAACTGAAGGGGAGGAAAGGAACCCGCCGCTAGCTGAGCTTAGCCATTCGAGCTATGCGATGTTATGTAACCTCCCGTTCAGTGTCAAGAAAACAAATTGCAACACTATTCCCCCGGAAACGCAAAAGATTGCTGCATTTACCAGGCAGATGCGGGCGCGTGGAAGGGCGTTTACAGGGAGTTGAAAAGGGGTTAAATGTAGGCAGGGCAGAAAGTTGAGCAAGATTTCCACGCGGCGAGTCGGGCGAGGAATATTTGGCCCGTGGTGTGCGCCCAAGCGGTCTTGAGACAGCGCATGTCAAGCCCCGCTAGAGGTGTCGAAAGACGCAAGCACCAGCGTCTGCCCCTGTCGATCCCGGTCTTCGTCCGCGGCACCGACGAGAGCGGCAAGGAGTTCCTGGAGTTTGCCACGGCGCTGAACATCAGCGCCGGGGGAATCCTGCTGGCGACCCGTCGAAGTCTTCCGAAATCAGCAAGTTTGTCCCTGGAGATTCCGGTGGCGCCGTTGCCGGCCGACAGCTTCTCTTCGCAATCGATTCGCAGCCTGAAGGCCCGCCTGGTGAGGATCACGCACGGTGAGCGATATCACCTGATGGGGCTGAAATTTACCCGCGCGATACAGTCCTAAGCTGAAGCGACAGCCGAGGAAAGTTCCTTCCCAAGTGTGAAATAGTTTGCACATTCGAGGAGGCTGGTTTCAGGGTGCCGCAGGGGGCTTTTCCGTGGCTGCTCCGCTGTAAGTATATGCAGCGGCAAGAGGTGAGCGGCAAGGGGGTCAGGAGCACCTTGGGAACTTTACAGTTTCCGTGGCTGTGTGCAATCTTTGGTGCTCCAGATGCAGCGTAGTCAACTGTTTCCCCCGAAGTTTGGCGTACTCGGAAATCGAAGCATGGCCGCACCCGCCACAGCCAATTCGGGCTTTAGCCGCGCTCTCGGCTCGCTTCCCCCAGAACTAGTAATCTTCGGCCGCTCCCACCCCATGCTGGCGGTACGCCAGCGGATCGAAAAGATCGCAGCGGCGAACGTGCCGGTGCTAATTCAGGGGGAGAGCGGGACGGGCAAGGACATCCTGGCCCGGCTGATTCACAAGCTGTCGCCGTGGGAGTCGGGGCCCTTCGTGAAGGTGAATTGCCCGGCGATACCCGGCACGCTGCTGGAGAGCGAGCTGTTCGGATACGAAAAGGGAGCGTTCACCGGGGCGATCGGGTCCAAGCCTGGGCGGGTGGAGATGGCGCACCGCGGCACGCTGTTTCTGGACGAAATCTCGGAGCTGGATTCCAGCCTGCAGTCGAAGCTGCTGCAGCTTCTGCAGGACGGACAGTTCTGCCGCATCGGAGCGCAGGACGACAAGAAGGTAGAAGCGCGAGTGGTGTGCGCCACCAACCGGCACCTGGAGCGAGAGATCGAAGCCGGCAATTTCCGCCAGGATCTGTTCTATCGGATCAACGTGGTGAACATCCAAGTTCCGCCGCTGCGGGAGCGGGCGGTGGATGTGCCGATCCTGGTGAACTACTTTCTGGAGATCTACAACGAGAAATACAACTGCCGGGCCAAGGCGCTATCGCAGGCGCTGGTGGAAGAGATGCAGCGCTACCACTGGCCGGGAAACGTGCGCGAGCTGGAGAATCTGATCCGGCGTTACGTGATCCTGGGAGCGGAGGATGCGATCACGGGCGAGATGATGTCGCGCAAGCAGGAGACGTGGGATGCGGACATCCCGCTGGATGGTCCGGTGTCTTTGAAGAAGATTACGCGCAAGGCGACGCGGGAGTTGGAGCGGAAGGTGATCCTGCGGGTGCTGGAAGCGAACAATTGGAATCGCAAAAAGGCGGCGCGCGGCCTGGGGATCAGCTACCGGGCGCTGCTATACAAGATTCGGGAGTGCGGCCTGCCCAGTTCGCGGCCGAAGAGCGTGGGCCGGGTGGGGGCGCGAGATACGAAGTCGGAGCAGGACTAGAGGAGAACGACACAGAGCAAAGAATATCTCAACGCGACGCCAGATTTACTCTCTCACTTGGATGGCCCCCCGAATATTGATATTCCCGCCAAGTTATTCTGCGTCAGATAGTTAGTTGCGACCGGGACGGACCTCTCTTGGCGTTTTGCCCAGTCCCTTCCTCCGAGTGTGCAATTTTTTGCGGTCGGGACAGCGGTGTCCCTAGAAGCATTCCGGCAAGTGCTTGATTTCTAACTCGGGCTGATTGGCCTCGCCTTGGCACCTCAATTGCAGATCTTGGCGGTACTGAAGTGCGCCTCTTTTTTTTCGGCAGGCGCCAAACCTACAACCCCCCAACGAAAAGTTTGAGGAGGCGTAGACATGTCACAGAAGATTTTTGTGCTGATCGCAACGGCCTTACTGGCCACGCTTGTAAGCATTCCCGCAAGTGCGGACCAGATCACCCTGGGTGCATCAAACCCGGGCACAACGATAGATTTTGCGGCTGGGGGTGGAGGGATCAACATCACCGGCACGAATTTGGCGGGCTCCGGGCTGCTCCAGATCGGAGCAAGTTCCACCGTGCTCACCTATGTGTTCAGTATAGTGGGTACGCCGCATCTCAATCCCATCGGCAGCGGGAACTTTTCGATGCCATTCGTTCCCGGGAACCAGCTGAACACTACGTTCACGATTGGGTCTTCAACCCTGACCGGGTGGTGGGCATTTTCTGTAATCAAGGACAATACCAGCATCCCGCAGTTTGATGGTCCGGGAATCTTCCATGTGACCGCGGAGAGTGGAACGGCGTTCAGCGCGTTCAGCGTGGGAGGAGATTATCTAGCGGACTTCACACTATCGGGTGTAAATCCCACCCTGGACGCAATCCTTGACACGGGCGGAGAGACCAGCGGCGCGCTGTCCAGCGGTGAGATCCAGATTCCAGAACCGGCGACGATGGTGCTGCTAGGAAGCGGCCTGCTGGGCTTGGCGACGGGCTTCCGGCGCAAGATGAAATAAGCCGCGGGACAGATCCAAGCGAACTACCTTCAGGAAAGGGTTCCGCGTGGGACCCTTTTTTCTTTGCTGGACGCCTGTTTTTTTTTGCTGTTCGGCTATGCGACTGCTGCCCGCGGTGGCGGCCGCAGGATCGGCTCTGCCATCCCTTCCATCCCTTCCATCCCTTAAATCCCTTAAATCCCTTAAATCCCTTAAATCCCTTGCCTATCGCATAGGGTGGTGTTTTCGCAGGGCTGACCGGTGGAGGGAAAACTAATCCCTCTCACCTAACCCAAAGGGTGCCATTTGTGCAGAAAGTTGCGCATGTTACTTTCGTTCAAACTTCCACCTAACACATTGAAAACAAGCGGCGAATCAGAAAATGGTATTGGTCTCGCAATTGCAGAAATGGAGAGCAACTGGTGCACAACCTCCGCGGGGAGGTGAAGCACGAGTGACTTCCCCCCAAGAAAACGTTTGAGGAGGAATTAGATGTCAAGCAAGAGAGTGGTTCTGATTGCGGTGGCCCTGCTGCTCGCTGTCATGGCTCTACCCGCAAGCGCGGACCAAGTTACCATTGGAGGCTCCACGAGTGGATCGGCGAATTTCCAGTCCGACGGCAGTGGCGGTCTTCTTATCACCAACTTCAACCTGGCTGGCAGCGGCCTGCTGCAGGTGGGCGCCAGTACGAGCGCGATTACCTATGCTTTCAGCACCATCGGCCAGCCCCACATCACTCCAATCAGTGCCAGCGACTTTCAGCTGGTTCATGATCCCTCGAATGAACTGGACGCGACCTTTGACGATGGAGCTGGCTCCACGATGACCGGCTGGTTCAGCTTCGTTGACATCAAGGACCACACTTCGATTCCGCAATTCGACGGTCCAGGCACGTTTTTTGTGACTGGCGAGACGGGCACGGCGTTCAGCGTATTCTCCGTCGGCGCTGGCTATGCTGCGGACTTCACGCTCGCCGGTGTCAACCCGACCTTAGGGGACACGGCAGCAACTGGTTGCGAAGACTTTCCTTCGGGATGCGCCACCACCAGCGGCAGTATGTCCAGCGGCGAAATCCAGGTTCCGGAACCGGCCACGATGGCGCTTCTCGGAACGGGTCTGGTCAGCCTGGCGGGCAGCATTCGCAGAAAGATCGCGAAGAAGTAAGGGCTCCAAGGCCAAAGTAGCAGCAATCAACCACTCTACGGGCCTTCCCGGAACACGGGAGGCCCGTACATTTTTGTCCCGAGCCGGCCAGACGAAACTACGACCCAGGGCGGAAGGATGGGACATCCGTGCCTGGGAGGAGCAAATGGAAAGGCGCTGACAGCCGCGCCGTAACTTTTCGCTCATCCTGCATCATTACCTACATAAGAACGGCGCTACCGCGGAGACGCCCTTGAAGGCAGTGGAGAACGGAGTCGAGGAAGAGCTTCTGATAGAGGCCGCCAAGCGCGACCCCAGTTGCTTCGCGCAGCTTTACGAGAGCAACTTCGACCGCGTGTACGCATTCGTGGCTCGGCGAGTTGCCGGCCGCGATCAGGCGGAAGACCTGACCGCGGAGGTCTTCCACCAGGCTCTGGCAGGGCTGGCGAAATTCGAGTGGCGGGGGGTTCCGTTTGTGGCGTGGCTGCTGGGAATTGCCGCCCGCCTGGTGGCGCACCGATGGCAAAACGCAAACCACCACGAGGAAGCCATGCTCGAGGAGGTTGCGGATTGGGAAGCAGGCGAGGAAGTCGAACGACACGCGACGTTCGCCAGTCTGGTGGATGGGCTGCCCAGGGATCAGAGAGAAGTCATCGTGGCGCGCTTCCTGGAGCAGAAAAGCCTGCGTGAGATCGCGCAGCAGATGGGCCGAACGGAGGGCGCCATAAAGCAGTTGCAGTTCCGGGCGGTGCAAACCTTGCGCAGCCGAGTGAGGAGCAGAACATGAGCAGCATGGCAGAAGTCGAGCAGTTGGATAAGGCTATCGATGACCTTGTGGTTCGCCCGTACGGCTGGCGGCTTGATGGCGATGGCGAGGTAGACGAGGAAGGGAGGGAGCTGGCGGAACTGGCAAGCGAGCTACGCTTGCTTCCGCGCGCGGAATTTCGCGCCCAGCTTGCTGACGAGCTGGAGCACCATGCGCAAGCGATCCGCAAACGAGAGACCTGGCTGTCTCCGCCGGTGTCGCGGAGCTATCGAGTTATTCGCGGCAACCGGGAGGATCGAGATTTTCCGGTTCTGCCCACTCTCTCGGGCCAGCTCAACGCCGGCTATCCTGTTCAGAGAGTGAACTTCGCCGCGTCCTTCCTGCTTCACGCAGCAGCGATCGCGCTGGTTGCGCTTTCCGGAGCCTGGGTGGTGAGGCATCACCAGGAAGGAACGAAACTTCTTGCCACCACGCTAGTGGAGCGGGGCGCATACACGCCTCCCGTGACGACTGGCAGGGCGGGCGGCGGCGGTGGTGGCGGTGGCGATCGCGACAAGGTGGAGGCTTCGAAAGGAAGTCCGCCGCGTTTTGCCAGCGAGCAGATAACTCCGCCGATGGTAGTGCTGCGAAACGACAATGCCAAGCTTACGGTGGAGGCCACGGTGGTGGGCCCTCCCGATGTGAAGCTGCCGCAAAGCTCTCAACTTGGGGATCCGCTATCGGCCGTTCTGGCAGCTCCTTCCAATGGAACGGGAAGTGGCGGTGGAATCGGGAGTGGTGAGGGAGGAGGAGTCGGCCCGGGACGCGGGCCAGGAGTCGGGCCCGGGTGGGGAGGGGGGATTGGAGGTGGGCCATACCGCGTTGGCGGCGGGGTAAGCGCGCCGCGCGTACTCTACTCGCCCGATCCGGAGTATTCGGAGGAAGCTCGCAAAGCCAAGTACCAGGGCACGGTGGTTCTCTGGGTGGTCGTGGGTGCGGATGGCAGGCCGAAGGATGTCCGAATCAGCCGCTCGCTTGGCATGGGGCTGGACGAAAAGGCAGTGGAAGCCGTGCGCAGCTGGAAATTTGAGCCCGCGCGCAAAGACGGCCAGCCAGTCGCCGTGCAAATCAACATCGAAGTCAGCTTCCGTCTCTACTAAGTTGCCAGACTCAGCCGCGAGAGCCGAGACTCAGCCGCGAGTCTGCCGCGGCAGTCATAAGGATGGCTTCACGAAAGTCGCAATAGCACGCGAACCTTAGTGTCCGCATTGCGCCCCACCTGCTTCACACACCTGTGATAGAACTAGCCGCAGCATGTCTTTTTTCCTGGCGATCGATGGCGGAGGCACCAGCACGACGTGCGTGGTGGGAGACGAGGCCGCGATCCTGGGCCGAGCCAGCGCGGGCGGAAGCAATGCGATCCGCCTGGGCGAAGCGGAGGCATCGGGCAACCTGCGGGCCGCGATGTCGGAGGCGTGCGAACGGGCAGGCATCAGCCCGCTGAAAATTGTGGCGGCATGCCTGGGCGTGGCGGGCGCGGTGCACCCGGAGATCAACAATGTGCTGCGGCGGGTGGCGAGCGCAGTGTTGCCGCGCGCCGAAATCCGAATTGTGGGAGACATGGTGATTGCCATGCAGGCGGCGCTGGGGGGCGCGCCCGGGGTGGTGGTGATTGCCGGGACGGGCTCGATCGCTTACGGGCGCAATGCGCGGGGGGAGACGGCGCGGGCAGGGGGCTGGGGTTACGCCATCTCCGATGAGGGATCGGGGCACTGGATCGGACGCCAGGCGGTGGCCGGCGTGCTGAAGGCGCTGGATGGGGCGCAGAATACGGTGCTGCTCGATCGGCTGCTGGAGGCATGGAAGCTTGCCGACGCGATGGAGTTGGTGAAGTTCGCCAACCGCGTGCCGCCGCCGGATTTCGCGGCCGTGTTCCCGCAGGTGGCGGAGGCCGCTGAAGAGAAGGATGCGGTGGCGGAAGAAATATTGGGCCGGGCCGGCGGCGAGCTGGCGCAACTGGCGCTGACGGTGATCCAGCGGTTGTGGAGCGGGCAGGAGCCGGTGGATGTGGGCATGGCCGGGGGGGTGTTTGAACACTCAGTGCAAGTGCGACGGGCGTGTGGCCGCAGCCTCGCGGCGGCGTGGCCGCGGGCATTGGTGAGCGCCGGGGTGGCCGACCCGATCCTGGGCGCGCTGGCGATCGCCAGGGGGATGGCCCGCGAGGGCGCGCCGGTGGCGCGATAAGTAATGATGGAAGAGCCCAGCCTGGAACAGCTCATCCACAGCCAATCGGAACAGGATCTGAGGTGGGCGGCAACGAGCCCCGCCTTGACCGAGGACCTGGCGGTGGCGCTTCTGGCGCGCCGCGATCTGCCGGGGCCGGTGCTGCAGGATCTTGCGCGCAACAGCCAGGTGGCCAAGCTGAGGAAGGTGGTGGTGGGGCTGGTTTCGCATCCGCGGACGCCGCGCCATGTGGCGTTGCCGATCATCCGGTCGCTATACACCTTCGAGCTGATGCAGGTGGCGTTGGCGCCGGTGGCGCCGCAGGACATCAAGATGGCGGTGGAGGATGCGCTCATCGCCCGCCTGGAAACGGTGAGCTCGGGAGAGCGCATCACCCTGGCGCGGCGGGGATCGACGCGAATCGCTGCGGCCCTGCTGGGGGACAAGGATCCACGCATCACGGAAGCGGCACTGAACAATCCCTACCTGACGGAGGTGGGGGTGGTCCGCGCGGTGATGCGCAGCGACGCCAGCGCGCAGTTCGTCAACGCGGTGTGCAAGCATCCGAAGTGGTGGCTCAGGACGGAGGTGCGGATCGCGCTGCTGAGAAATGTGCGCACACCGGGGGCGCTGGCGCTGGAGATCGTGCACAGCCTGCCGGCGTCGGTAGCGAGAGAAGCGCTGATGAATTCGAGCTTGCCGGCAAGCGTGAAGACGCACCTGATGGGGCAGATACAGCAGAGGAAGCGGTAAGTTAGAAGTTTGATCGGGTAATCGGGTGAAGTCAGAAGTCTAAAGAGATTAACCCGAGTATCTTGACATAACCTCGTTGGCAATGGTGACTTGCTTGTCGATATCAATAGGAGGCTTACGGAACCCCAACGCGTTCCATGCTTCCAATA
>DATHDM010000276.1:0-3910 GCA_035319065.1 Terriglobales bacterium | reverse complement strand
CCGGGCGCAGGGAACTGACGGCCCGCTGTACATGGGGAAAGACACTCACGCGCTTTCCTCGCCCGCGCAGCGCACCGCCCTTGAAGTTCTAGCCGCGAACAACGTGGAGACAATCATCCAGCAAGCCGATGGTGTGACTCCAACTCCCGTCGTCTCGCGGGCGATTCTGGTTTACAACCGAAATCGTAGGGAACATCTCGCCGACGGTATTGTCATCACCCCCTCTCACAATCCTCCGGAAGACGGAGGCTTCAAATACAATCCGCCCAACGGCGGTCCGGCCGATACCGACGTGACGCGCTGGGTTCAGGACCGCGCCAATGAACTGTTGCGCGGGCAAAACTCAGGGGTGAAGCGGGTTCCTTTCCACCAAGCCACCCATGCCGCCACTACACACGAGGAAGACTTGGTTCTCCCCTACGTTCGCGATCTCAAGAACGTCGTGGACATCGACGCCATTCGCGGTGCCCACCTCAAACTTGCGGTCGATCCTCTCGGCGGAGCCGCCCGGCCATACTGGGAACCGATCAATTCGATTTACGGATTGGATATCACCGTCGTCAACCCAACCATTGACTCAACCTTCTCCTTCATGACCGTGGATCACGACGGCAAGATCCGAATGGATTGCTCAAGTCCGTACGCGATGGCCAGGCTCGTAGGGCTGAAGGATCGGTACCAGGTGGCCTTCGCCAACGATCCCGACTCAGATCGCCACGGAATTGTTACTCCGGTTGCCGGGTTGATGAATCCGAATCACTACCTGGCGGTGGCCATCCAATACTTGCTTACCCACCGCCCACAGTGGCATCGGGACGTCGTGGTTGGAAAGACATTGGTCAGCAGCAGCATGATTGACAGAGTCGTCCAGAAGCTCGGGCGGCAGCTGCGCGAAGTGCCGGTGGGGTTCAAGTGGTTTGTGTCCGGTCTTGTGGACGGCTCTTTCTGTTTCGGAGGAGAAGAGAGCGCGGGCGCAAGTTTCCTTCGCCTTGACGGCACGGTGTGGACCACCGATAAGGATGGCCCCATCATGGACCTGCTGGCGGCAGAGATAACCGCCCGCACCGGCAGGGATCCCGGCCAGCATTACCGGGAATTGACGGCAGAGTTTGGCACGCCGTACTACACACGCATCGACGCGCCTGCCACGCCTGAACAGAAAGCAAGCTTGCAAAAGCTCTCACCCGAAGCGGTCAAGGAATCGGACCTGGCAGGCGAGTCCATCGTTGCCAAGTTGACCCGAGCCCCGGGAAATCAGGCTCCCATCGGCGGATTGAAGGTTGTGGCCAAGAGCGGCTGGTTTGCCGCCCGGCCCTCCGGCACAGAGAACATCTACAAGATCTACGCGGAGAGCTTCATCAGCGGGTCGCATCTGAATGCCATCGTGAGCGAGGCTCAGGAAATGGTGAATGCGGCGCTGGAGTAGGGGCTCTGGGAAGAAGCGACAACGGGGGGCCCAGCGAATAGCGCAATCTCCTCCCGAGCGTCGAACTTCTCGGTACTTATTGGATGCCAGTCGCACAACGCGCACACCGGCCCTTCCGTCGAGTTCGCGAGTCCCTCAACCTTGGCCTGGCATGGATTGTGTTTGCGACACTGTTTCCACTGGGGAATCCTGCAGCTCTATCACGCCATCAGCGTCAGCTACTATGACGCCTGGACGCTCAACTACAACGGAAGCCGCGCTAACTCTCTACTGGAGTGGTTGCGCATGCCTGGCGACATCGTTTTCATTGTGGGAGGAACACTGCCCATCCTTTAGCTAACCTTCCTGGGTATTCGCTACATGCGAAGCAGCACGACGACGGAAGAGCCGGAGGATATCCTGTTTACCGAGCTCGTGGTTCCGGGCCAAGGGCGGTGAAGCGTGGCCGGCATTCCTCTCGAAAGTATTGTGATGCTGGGATATGCTGTGTTGCTTGGCTTAATCGCAGTTCTGCTGGAATGGGCGGCCCGTCATGCGCACCGGCGAAGCGTGGCTGCAAGCACGGCGGGTTTCAGCTATCATCCCGAGCACGACATCTGGAGATGTCCTCGTGACCAGCACCTGTTCCCGGTCTCTTCGGATTCAGCAAGGGGCAAGGTAATTTATCGCGCGCCAGCGGAGGCGTGTAATGCCTGTCCGAGCAAGGCGGCCTGCACGGATTCCAATCATGGTCGCGAGATCGAGCGAAGTGATTTGAGCCAAGTGGAACACGGGATGAAGAGATTCCATCGCGCGGTATCGCTGACGCTATTTGCACTGGCCAGCCTGATCCTTGTTGTCGAGCTTTTTCGTACCGTGGGCCTCTATGCAAGAATCGTGCTGGCATCAACCCTGGCGATATTTTGCATTATGATTCAACGCTCAGCGAAACTGGAAGAGCCGTCTCCTAAACGAGTCTAGGCAACAAAGCGCAACGCATATTTCAGAGGCATTCGGCTGCTGCGGGAAGGCAGCGAGCCTATTGACTGGCTCCAACCAGAGTCATTCCACATAACGAGAGCACAGGAGAGAATAAGGACATGGCAGCACGAGCACAAGCAATCGCCAGCCGCCCAGCGGTCAAACAGGCGTGGCAGGACCTCGACGCTCACTCCAATAAGGTTCGGCAATTACATCTGCGGCAGTTGTTTGCCGAAGACCCAAAACGCGGCGAGCGCTTCCGTGCCACGGCCCTGGGCCTTTATCTCGACTACTCAAAGAATCGCATTACCTCGGAGACCGTCAAGCTGCTCATCGCCCTTGCTGAGGAATCGGGCTTGCGAGAGCGAATTGACGCCATGTTCCGGGGAGACAAGATCAATATCACTGAGAACCGCGCGGTTTTGCATGTGGCCCTGCGTGCGCCACGAGACGCCTTCATTGAGGTGGATGGCGAGAACGTGGTCCCGAAGGTGCATGCGGTGCTCGATCGCATGGCGGACTTTGCAAACCGGGTGCGAAGCGGCGTATGGAAGGGACACACCGGCAAGCGCATTCGCAACGTGATAAATGTCGGCATCGGCGGTTCTGACCTGGGTCCGGTCATGGCGTATGAGGCTCTGAAGTCCTACAGCGATCGAAGCATGACCTTCCGCTTTGTATCGAATGTTGACGGAACCGATTTCGCGGAAGCCGTTCGGGACCTGGATCCCTCGGAAACACTTTTCATCATTTCTTCAAAAACCTTCACCACATTGGAGACGATGACCAACGCCCAAACCGCGCGTGCCTGGGCCCTCGCCGGATTGGGAGGCGACGAAAAATCGGTGGCGAAGCATTTTGTGGCGGTTTCCACCAATAAGTCGGAGGTGGAGAAGTTCGGCATCGATACCGCCAACATGTTCGAGTTCTGGGACTGGGTTGGCGGCCGCTACTCGATGACCTCGGCCATCGGCCTGTCGACCATGATCGCCATCGGTCCAGATAATTTTCGCGCGATGCTAAGTGGCTTCCATCAGATGGATGAGCATTTCCGCACCGCGCCTTTCGAAACGAACCTGCCCGTGCTCATGGGTCTGCTGGCGCTCTGGTACAACGACTTCTTCGATGCCCAAACGGTTGCCGTGTTGCCGTACGAGCAATTTCTGAAGCGCTTCCCCGCCTACCTGCAGCAGTTGACAATGGAGAGCAACGGCAAGCACGTCACGCTCGATGGAACGGAAGTCACGCACGCCACGGGCCCCATCTACTGGGGTGAGCCAGGAACCAATGGCCAGCACTCCTTCTACCAGTTGATCCATCAAGGGACCAAGCTCATCCCCTGTGACTTCATTGCCTTTGCGCAGCCGCTCCATCAGCTCGGCCGGCACCACGACATGCTATTGGCCAATGTCTTTGCCCAAAGCGAAGCCCTGGCATTCGGCAAAACGCCCGAACAGGTCAAGGCCGAGGGCACCCCGGATTGGCTCGTTCCTCACCGGGTGTTCGAAGGCAACCGTCCGTCGA
>DATHDM010000275.1:0-5041 GCA_035319065.1 Terriglobales bacterium | reverse complement strand
GTAAGCCACCATGCCGACCAGGAGCAACCCGATCATCAGCAGCGAGGTTGCCACCGGCCGCAAGATGAAAATGCGAGACGGACTCATTGCCCTGCTGTTCCTGAACTCTGCGCCGCGGCATTGCGGTTCCCCCCACCGTTGCCGCCGGAGCGCACTTCCACCCGGCTTCCTGCCTGGAGCTTGTCCTGCCCGTCGGTGACCACCATGTCGCCGGGCGCAATGCCCTGGGCGATGGTGGAGAGGTTCGCCTCGGTGAAGGCCACGGTTACGGGCCGTACTTCCACGGTCTTGTCCGGCTTGACCGCGTAGACGAAGGTTCCCTGCGGGCCGCGCTGGATGGCGGCAGCGGGAATGACGGTGGCGTTCTTCTTCGTCTCCAGCAGCAGGCGTGCATTGACAAACTGATTGGGCCAGAGCACGTTGTCTTTGTTATCGAAGACTGCCTTCAGGCGCCCCGTCCCGGTAGTCTGATCGATCTGGTTGTCGATGGTGAGCAGAGTGCCTGAAGCCAGCTTGGTTTGATCGTCGCGGCTATAGGCATCCACCTCCAGGGTTCCGTCCTTCATATGCCTGGCAACGGTGGGCAGGTTGTCCTCCGGCAGGGTGAAGATGACGGCAATGGGCTGGACCTGGGTAATCACCAGCAAGGGATTCTGGTCGGCGGCGTGCACGATGTTTCCCGGGTCGATGAGGCGGAGCCCGATGCGGCCGCTGATGGGGGCGGTGATGCGGCAGTAGACGATTTGCAGCTTCTGATTATCGATTTGCGCCTGATCGGCGCGCACCGAGCCTTCCAGCTGATTCACCAGCGCCTTTTGCGTGTCCAGTTGCTGCTGCGGGATAACGCCGTCTTTGAGCAGGCCTTCGTAGCGCTCGAGGTTGATCTGAGCGTCCTTCAACTGCGCCTGGTCGCGAAACAGCATGGCCTGGGCCTGGGCCAGAGCAACTTCATAGGGGCGGGGATCGATCACCAGCAGCAGGTCGCCCTTGTTGACGTACTGGCCTTCTTTGAAATCGACCTGCATGAGCTCGCCGTCGACGCGGCTCTTCACGCTGACGGTATTAAAGGCGGTTACCGTGCCCAGCCCGGAGAGGTACACGGGCATGTCACGAAGTTGCGCATTGGCCACGCCCACGGGCACAGGGGGCGGCCCCGCGTTGGACTTGGGGGACGTGGACTGGGCTCTGCCGCAGCCGATCAACAATGTGACGGAGAGCAGAAATCCTCCCAGCACAAGCCCGCGTAACCAGAGCCGTAGGCGGACGCCTTTCATGGACGATCTCACTATCCAATTAAACACTAAGATTTCCTGTAAGTTCGCATTACTCGCGGAGCGCGAGGGGATGGGCATAGCTCTCCATTTGCCCCTGGGAAGCCAGTTTAATCAGACGCGAAAACTGGCGTTTCCGCTACTGATTTTTCGTAAGATCTTGGTAAAGCCGGGGCCGGGAAAGGCCCACCGGGCCTTGCGGGAAGGACTTTCTGAGCTTCCCCTGGAGGCGAGGGCTTCGCCCGCGGGAGTGAAATGCGTCAAGCGACCTTTGCCCGAACCTGTTCCAAAAGCTGGCTTGCGGCCTCTCCCGCCTCGCTGCTGGAAAAGTCGCTCCTCAACTCGACCACGGGGACGCCAGCCAGCGAACTTCGGAAGGCTTCCGATGTGCGGGGGCTTACGACCGCCGAGAGGCTGGGATCGACGATTACCAGGGCCGGCCTAGCAGCCTTGAGCAGGATGAGCGAATCCCCTACGCTGCAACTGGTGAGGGGACAGTATCCAGCCCGCTGCAACACCTGGCGGAGATAGGCCAGCACATCTGCCGAGGGATGCACGCACAACACTCTGGTCTCCGCCGACGCTTCCCCGCAGCCCGCGGTGACACCCCGGTAGAAGGCGGAAACCGCATCCGATTCCGATTCGTGCGCGTCGAAGACGGAGTGCAGGCTGGTGAGTCTGAATGCTTTGCTGACGCCGGGGGTCATGTTGCACAGCTTCAGGTCGCCGCGCGCCGCCCGGGCGCTGGTGAGTAGCCGGACCATGGTTCCCAAGCCGCTGCTGTCGATGAAGTTGACATCCCCCAAATGGAGGATGAGGTCCCGCTGGCTGGGAATCAGGCTCTTGACATGATCGAGCAGGGTGTTTGCCTCAACTCCGGCCACGATGCGTCCGCTGCAGGTCACGACGGTGACGTCGCCGATGCGACGATTCTTGAGCAGTAAGGGCATTTCTCATCCTTCGGAGTGCTGCGAAGCCTAGATTCGTTGAAGTTTCAAGATCCTAAGCTCGCGGCTGAAGCCAGTCAAACGCAACAAGAGCAGGAGGCTCACCCCGACCCGCCAGCAGGCTGGACCCGCTAGTGAACCACGATGTTCACCAGCTTCTTTGGCACTACAACTACTTTAGACGCCTTCTTGCCCTCCAGGGCAGCCACGACCTTGGGCTCGGCCAGCGCAGCCTGCTTCACCGCATCTTCGGAAGCGGTTGCCGGAACAACCACGCGGCTGCGCACCTTACCGTTGATCTGCACCACGATCTCGATCTCCTCCTCGGCTGCCAGCCTGGGATCGAACTCCGGCCACTTGTGCCGCAGCAGGCCGTCTTTCTCACCCAGCACCTCCCACAGCTCATGCGTCAAGTAAGGTGCGAAAGGCGCCAGCAAGAGGACGAGGTTGCGCTGCACGTCGAGCAGCAGGGGTCCGGGGACCGAGCCCCTGGCGATCGCCTCTTCGGAGGCGTACAGCTCGTTGACCAGCTCCATGATCGCCGCCACGCAGGTGTTGAAGTGCCAGCGTCCCTGAAAGTCGTCGCTGACCCGCTTGATGGTCTGGTGCAGCTTGCGCTGCAGGCGGCGCGCCTCGACAGACAGGGGTTGGCCGTCGGTGGGCGCGGCGGCGGCGCCGACCCGGGCGTAGCGCATCACGAAACGATAGACGCGCCCCAGAAAGCGGTGCACGCCTTCGACACCGGCATCCTGCCAGTCCAAATCGCGATCCGGAGGAGCAGCGAAGAGCGTGTACATGCGAGTGCTGTCGGCGCCATAGCGCTCCACCATCTCATCGGGAGCGACCGTGTTTCCCAGGCTCTTGGACATCTTGGCGCCGCCCTTGATCACCATGCCCTGGGTGAAGAGGCGTTGCGCGGGCTCGGTGACGGCGATGAGTCCCATGTCGTGCATAACCTTGGTCCAGAAGCGCGAGTAAATCAGGTGGAGGATGGCATGCTCGACGCCTCCGATGTACTGATCGATGGAGAACCAGTAATCGGCCATGGGCTTGGCGAAGGGAGTCTTGTCGTCCCGGGGATCGGTGTAGCGATAGAAGTACCAGGAGGAATCGACGAAGGTGTCCATGGTGTCGGTTTCGCGGCGCGCGGGTCCGCCACACCTGGGGCAGGTGGTATTGACGAACTCGGGCACTCGCGCCAGGGGAGAGCCGCCGGTGAGCGTGATCTCCACATGGTCGGGCAGCAGGACAGGCAGGTCTTTTTCCGGCACGGGAACAATTCCGTCAACCGGGCAGTAGACCATGGGAATGGGGGTTCCCCAGTAGCGCTGGCGGGAGATCCCCCAGTCCTTGAGGCGATAGGTGATGGCCGGCTTGCCGAAGCCCTTTTCGGCGGCATATTCCGTCATCTTGCGGATGGCCTGCTCATTGCCCATGCCGTTGAACGGGCCGGAGTTGATGAGCAGGCTGTCCTTGGCGGTGAAGGGCAAGACCGGCTGATCCTGGTGGCCAGCTTCCGGAGGCTCTCCTTCGCGGCGGGGAAGGATGACGACACGGATGTCCAATCCGTATTTCCTGGCGAAGTCGTAATCGCGATCATCGTGGGCCGGGACCGACATGATGGCGCCAGTGCCGTAATCCATCAGGATGTAGTTCGCGACCCAGACAGGCACCCGCTCCTGGTTGAAGGGATTGATGGCATAGCGGCCAGTGAAAACGCCGTGTTTTTCGATTTCGTCGACGTCCCCGACATCCCTGGCTTTGCGCTGCTCATTGAGCAGGAACTCCACAGTGGACTGCAGCTCGGGATCGTGACCGGTCAGATCGGCGACCAGGGGATTCTCAGGCGCCAGCTGCACGGAGGTAGCTCCGTAGATGGTGTCGATGCGGGTGGTGAACACGGATATGATGTCGCCCGCGGGGCCGGCCGGGCCATCCAGCTTGAAGTCCACCAGCGCGCCGTCGCTGCGCCCGATCCAGTTGCGCTGCATGGTGCGAACCTTTTCCGGCCAGTCCTCGAGCTGCTGCAGATCGTCCAGCAACTGCCTGGCATAGGCGGTAGTACGCAGGAACCACTGCTCCAGCTCGCGCTGCTCGACCAGCGTATCCTCGTGACGCCAGCAGCGGCCATTGACCACCTGCTCGTTGGCCAGCACCGTCTGGCACTCAGGGCACCAGTTCACCTTGCTCTTCTTGCGATAGGCGAGGCCGCGCTCGTAGAACTTGAGGAAGAACCACTGGTTCCAGCGGTAGTACTCGGGGAGGCAGGTGGTGACCTCCGTGGACCAGTCATAGGAGAAGCCCAGGCGGTTCATCTGCACCTTCATGGCCGCGATGTTGGCCATCGTCCACTCCCTGGGAGGAGTGTTGTTCTTGAGCGCCGCGTTCTCGGCGGGCAGGCCGAAGGAGTCCCAACCCATGGGATGGAGCACGTTGTAGCCCTTCATCCACATGTAGCGGGCGAGGGCATCGCCGATGGCGTAGTTGCGGACATGCCCCATGTGCAGAGCGCCTGAGGGATAGGGCAGCATCTCCAGCACGTAATATTTCTTGCGGCTGGTGCCGGGTTCCGCGTGGTACAGGTCCGGCTGAGCCTGCCAGCGCGCCGCCCACTTCTCCTCTATGCGCTGGGGATCGTAGCGGTCTTCCTGTTTTTCGATTTGCACTTTGGATGAGCTGCTGTCAGGCATTTTTTGTGATTCCAGAGAATCTACACCGCTCGATTTTGAAATTGCACCCGCTCACGATTGGGTCCCAGGGGCGCCCTATGGCAGCAAAGTAAGTCGCCACTTGCAGCCGCACGGTGCGAATTGGGGGGCTTGG
>DATHDM010000274.1:0-17177 GCA_035319065.1 Terriglobales bacterium | reverse complement strand
CCTGAGCCCAGCACATGCCGGTGATGAGAAGGATGGCCAGCGCGATGAATGCCCGTGTCTTCATGTCGTTCTCCTCGGCGGCGGGTGCGACAGCCGACGCGCGCCGTGATTATTGATTTTTTTCCTCGGTCTTGGGGCCCGCTTCGGAGGTCTGGCGGGGCTGGTAGGCCTGCTTCAGGCCCTTTTCCGCCGCGGCCCGGGTGGCGGGCTTGGGATCGCCTGCCCGCAGCGCGGATTCGTAGTGCTTCACCGCCAGATCGCGCTCTTCCTGCACATCGTAGATTCGGCCCAGATAGATGTGAGCCCAGGCGATCACGTTGGGGTCGCTAGCCACCTGCAAGCTGGTTTCGAAGTAGTGAACCGCGTTCTCGCCATCCTTCTGCAAGGCGGCGGCCTGACCCAGGATCAGGTAGGCGCGGCCCACGTTGCCGCGTTTCTGATCGGCCACCTGCTGAGCCAGTTTCTGGGCGCCCTGGACGTCGCCTTCTCCCAGCTTCTGCTCGGCGACATCCAGCGGATCGCGCTGCACCTTTCCCGCGGTGGTGGTGCTCACAACTTCCTGCGAGCGGCGATTGGAAAACGTGATGGAAGCCGCGCGCTTCCGCTCCCGCGGCACGTCCACGTCATACAGCCAACCCGGGTAGGCGTCCTTCAAGCCCGTGGGCTCGGCCTGAAACTTGGTCAGGGCATCGTAGAAGTAGCGTGTAAGGACGAAGCCCTCGGCCATGGAGTCATCCAGCGACTTCTGGCGGATGCCTTCATTGGGCTTGCCGGGGATGAGGTGGGCTTCGATGGCGCGGATGAGCGACTCGGTCACCAGCAGCGAGACATCATTCTTATAGGCGTCGTCGAGCGGGGCGTACTTGAGGTCCTTGACGATCGGCTCCAGGTACTTCATGGCGCTGGCCCGCTTGAGCGCCTGCGGATCGAGGATGAAATGCAGGTAGGTGTGGCGGATCTGATCGAGCTTGAGCTCGCCCTGGCCGGGAGAGACCACCATGAAGTAGTCGGAGCCATAGTTGCGCGCATTGACCTGCCCGGGAGCCGCCATGGGCTCGAGATAGACGACGAAGCCGCGGCCCAGGAAGCCGCTGATGGGCATCTTGAGGTAGACCTCGGTGTTCAGCAGCATGCTGGCGAGGGGCTCGTGGAAGCGCTCGAAGAGGGCCTGATAGTCGGGCTGATAAGCCGACCAGATCTGGTGCAAGTCAGCCGCGCGATAGAAACGCGCCAGCAGGGGCACAAAAGCCAGCACGTAGGCGGCATCGGGAGGCATGTCGGCCTCCTTGACGCGGGGGGCAAGGTCGGGAGGCGGGCCCAGGTTCAGTCCCAGCGAGATGTATTGCGCCACGGTGCGGGCGGGATCGTCCTGCTGGTGATCGTCGTAGAAGCGGCACATCTGGTCGCGCACCGCCGCAGCTGCGCTCGAACCCTGCAGGTGGGCGTTGACCTCCTGGCGGACGCGGCTGCGCATGGGATCGGAGACGCCGAGTTCGTGGTCGTAGCCGCAGGCGTTGATGGCGGTAAGCACGCTGAACAGGGTCTCGCTGGCATCGAGCGTGACCTTCGACGTAGGTAGCCCGGAAGCCGGGTTGATCTGCGGATCGGCGGCGCCTGGCTGGGTGGTGGCCTGGCGGTCGCTGGAAGGCTTGCTGGAGGAGGTCTGAGCGGCGGAGGGGAGCGACAGAAGGGCACAGAGGGCACACGTCAGCCCCCACGAAATCAGCCGCATCGGGGAACCCAGCACAGACCTCCTGAGAGTAGGGCGAGATGGCAAAGGCCAGTTTACGGGCGAGTGTGGCCGAGGTCAAACGGGGGCGGGGAAGAGGGAAAGCGACTCGCTGAGAGCGCCCCCGCGCGCTCGGACAGCACACCCTCGAGGGCGTGGGGAATAGACTGCCCCGGGCCGGCATTGCTCTTTCGTTGTTCTGAAAAGCTCGACCGCACGCCTGCCTATTCTGTGCAGCGGCGCACGCGTTGCGGCAGATTTCGAATCGCGAATCGGAATGATCTCATCTTGCAGGACAGCAGGGGCCGGCAAAAACGGCTGCTCCGCACCCGAGCGCGGTTGACTGAACAGCGGTAGAATAAGTCCCTTTCAAGAGCAGCCTGCTGGAGACCAACATGAGCAGGATTCCAAAAAGCTATCTGGTGATCGGGGGAGTGCTTTTCGTAATCGTCGTGGGACTGATCATTGGAGCGATTCGTCCTTACCGGCACGCGTTAGGAGCACAACCGGCCGCTTCGCCGGATGTGGAAGTCGCACAGGTTGTGCAGGAGGATGTTCCGATTTATGGAGAGTGGATCGGCACGCTCGATGGCCTGGTGAATGCCGATGTGAGAGCGGAAGTTACAGGATACCTGCAAAAGCAGGAGTACCAGGAAGGCGCGTCCGTCAAGCAAGGTCAGCTTCTCTTCCAAATTGATCCGCGGCCTTTTCAGGCAGCGTTGGATCAGGCCGAGGGCCAACTCGCGCAAGCGAAGGCCGCGCTGGCAAATGCGGTTGCAGTGCAAGGCAAGACGGAGCTCGATGTGAAGCGCTACACGCCCCTGGCAAAGATGGAAGCCATCCCCCAGCAGGATCTCGACAACGCAGTGCAAGCCAATCTCGCGGCGATGGCGACGGTGGAAACGGCCAGAGCTCAGATCAAGACGGCGGAGGCCGCACTCGAAACCGCGAAAATTAACCTTGGCTTCACTCGGCTGGTTGCACCTATTGACGGCATTGCCGGCCAGGCGCAGCTACAAGTGGGTGCTCTGGTAACGCCGGCGAGCGGCGTAGTCACATCGGTTTCCACAGTGGACCCAATCAAAGTTTTCTTCACTGTCAGCGAGCCTCGTTACCTGGCATGGCGGAAGCGATTTCCGACAGAAACCAGCCGCCTGGAGGCTGACAAAGCGTTACATCTGCAATTGATTTTGGCGGACGGCTCTACCTATCCCTACGATGGCAGCTTTTACTTTGCGGATCGTTCGGTCAATGAGAGCACGGGCGCCATTCGCCTTGCCGGGCTGTTCCCCAATCCCAACAACGTTTTGCGGCCAGGCGGCTATGCGAAAGTCAGGGCAGTCATCAACATGCAGCATGATGCTTTGCTGGTTCCTCAACGCGCGGTGTCAGAGCTCCAGGGAGGATACCAGGTAGCGGTTGTAAACAATGAAAACAAGGTCACGGTTCGTACCGTCAGCGTTGGCGACCGCGTCGGGAATCGATGGATCATAACCAGCGGTTTAAGTCCGGGAGAAAAAGTCGTAGCTGAAGGGGTGCAGCGAATGCGGACGGGTATTCGCGTGAGTCCCAAGCCATTTGCGGTGGAAGCCAAACAGTAATATCCCATGTCGAAGTTCTTCATCAATCGACCTATCGTCGCCATGGTGATCTCCATCATTATTGTGCTGGTCGGCGGCCTCACCATCCTACCGTTGCCGGTCGCGCAGTTTCCCAATATCACTCCGCCGGAAATTCAAGTACTCGCGACCTATGTTGGAGCGGATGCACAGACTCTGGAGCAAGCGGTTGCTACCCCAATCGAGCAGCAAATGAACGGGGTGGACAACATGAATTACATGTATTCGCTCAACGCTACGGCTAACTCCACCACCAGCCTGATTGTGGATTTTGATGTAAGAACCGATCCGAATACCGACTTTATCCTCACGCAATCGCGGGAAACACAGGCCGCATCGCAGCTCCCGGTGGACGTTACGAATTATGGAGTCACGGTTCGAAAGTCGGTCACCGCGCCCCTTATGTGGATTGCTCTTTACTCTCCACATGGCACCTACGATGCCAACTTTCTAGCGAACTACGCATACATTAACCTCACCGATCCCATTCTGCGCTCGCCGGGTATCGGCAACGTTCAGGTATTCGGCTCTGGCCAATATGCCATGCGGCTTTGGGTGAAACCTGACACGCTGGCCAAACTCGGCATCACCGTCCCGGAGATTGTCAGCGCTATTCAGGCGCAAAATACGGTGAATCCCGCGGGGAAAGCAGGAGGTGAACCCGCTCCTAAGGGTCAGGAATTTACCCACACCGTTCTCGCCCAGGGCCGGCTGGTTTCGCCGGAGGAGTTCGGCAGGATCGTGATCCGTGAAACTCCGGATGGTGGAACGGTGCGGGTCCGCGACGTGGCCCGCATCGAACTGGGCGCGCAGGACTACAGCGTTCACGGGCGCTTTAACGGAAAACCCGGCGCCATCATAGCGGCTTACCAGTTACCCGGATCCAATGCGGTGGATGCTGCGGCCGGGGTCAAGAAACTCGTGGCGCAAATGAAGGAGCGCTTCCCCGAGGACATGGACTTCGCCATTTCCCTGGACACGACGCTTTCCGTGACGGAGGGGATTAAGGAAATTGTCGAGACACTGGTGATAGCACTGGTACTCGTAATCATCGTTGTTTACCTGTTTCTTCAGAGCTGGCGTTCTACGCTGATTCCACTCCTGGCAGTGCCTGTTTCACTGGTGGGCACGTTCGTATTCTTCCCGCTGTTCGGTTTTTCGGTTAACACCCTTTCTCTTTTTGGTTTAGTGCTGGCGATTGGGCTCGTGGTGGATGACGCCATTGTGGTGGTCGAGGGCGTTGAGCGGCACATCGAGGAGGGGATGACTCCAAAGAATGCGGCGTTAAAAGCGATGGAGGAGCTGTCGGGTCCGGTGGTGGGAATCGCGCTGGTTCTCTCTGCCGTATTCGTGCCCACCGCCTTCATTCCGGGAATCACGGGCAGGCTCTATCAGCAGTTCGCGGTCACAATCGCCATTTCAGTCATTCTCTCTGCGTTTAACGCGCTTACTCTCAGCCCGGCGTTAGCAGCGCTGCTGCTTCGCCGACGCGAAGAGAGTCATGGCTTGCTGCGCAGATTCTTCGATTGGTTCAACCATATATTCGACCGGGGCAACGAAGGTTATGTCCGTTGGAGCGGCGTGCTGCTCAAGAAGACAGCCGTGGTGGCGGTATTGCTGATCGCGTCTTGCGTCGCAGCCGGTTTTTTTGCCAGTCGCGTGCCATCGAGCTTCCTGCCGGATGAAGATCAGGGCTATGCGTATATCAACCTGCAACTGCCCAACGGGGCTGCGTTGGAGCGCACTTCGAAGGCCGCCGCGCAGATAGAAGACATTTTGGCCAAGACGCCCGGGGTTAAGTACACAACCACCGTTGTAGGCTTCAGCCTGCTCAGTTTTGTTCGTACCAGCTACAACGCTTTCATTGTGCTGACCCTGCAGCCGTGGGGCGAGCGCACGACCAGGGCTGAGCAATTTCAGGCGATCAAGGCGCATCTCAATAAGGAGTTGAGCCAGCTGCCTACGGGAATTGCTTTCAGTTTCTCTCCGCCTGCGATTCCGGGCGTCGGCACCTCGGGCGGATTCACATTTATCCTCGAAGACCGCTCGGGAGGAGACATTCAGTTCCTCTCCAAGAACGTAAGTACCTTTCTAGAAGCGGCGCGGAAGCGGCCTGAGATCGGCAATCTCAGCACGACATTCCTGCCCAGTGTTCCCCAGGACTTCGTGGACGTGGACCGGGACAAGGTTTTGAAGCAAGGCGTCAATCTCAGCGATGTCTACCGCACGATCCAGGCTTTTATGGGAGGGTATTTCATCAACTACTTCAATCGCTTCGGCCGGCAGTGGCAGGTGTACATCGAGGCTGAAAGCGATGACCGTGCCAGCGCGGCGAATGTGGGCCGGTTCTACGTGCGCAACAATAAGGGAGAACAGGTCCCGCTCTCGACCCTCACCACCATCCATCCGCGTCTCGGTCCAGAATTTACTATGCGTTTCAACGAGTACCGCTGCGCGCAAATCAACGGCAGCGCGGCGGCGGGCTTCAGCGCGGATCAAGCTACCGCCGCGCTTGAGGAGGTTTTCAAGCAGACGATGCCGCGTGAGATGGGTTTCGATTACTCCGGGATTTCCTTTCAGGAGCAGAAAGCTCGAGAGGGAGTTCCCGCGGCAGCGATCTTTGGGCTCTCGCTGTTGTTTGTGTTCCTGATTCTTGCCGCACTGTACGAAAGCTGGACGCTGCCTTTCAGCGTATTGCTGAGCACACCGGTAGCCGTGTTTGGGGCTTTTGCCATCCTGTGGTTGCGCCGTGTGCTGATGGGCGTTTTCCTGCCGCCCTACATGGTCCAGATCGAGACCGATATTTATTCGCAGATCGGGCTGATCATGCTGATCGGCCTGGCGGCCAAGAACGCGATTTTGATCGTAGAGTTCGCCAAGGATCAGCACGAGGCTGGAAAACCTTTGGACGCAGCCGCGCTGGAAGGGGCTCGACTGCGCCTGCGGCCGATATTAATGACATCGTTCGCGTTTATTCTCGGCTGTGTTCCGCTCTGGACGGCCAGCGGCGCTGGTTCGGTAGCTCGCCAGATAATGGGAACCACGGTGATCGGAGGAATGATAGCTGCCAGCGCGATTGGAATCTTCTTCGTGCCGGGAATCTTTTATATGGTCGAGAAGTGGTCCGGGGCCAGCAAAGAGCCCGAGACGGGAGTGCTGCCGGCTGCGCCTTCCCCCGCGGCAGGAGACTAAGGCGCAGAACGCGTCCCCCTTAATCCGATCACCCCGAGTTAGATCTGAGTTCTGTTGCGTTGCAATCAGAATGACTTGAGAAACGGCCATGGTCAGCGAGAATTTCCCTGCACTATCCCGAGAGTCGATCATCTCGATGCTTTTTGCGTCCGAGTGAGCGCGGCTGGCTCCGCAGGCACCGGTGAGCCGCTCACCCATTCCGGCGGGACCGTCCGGTCCACCTACTAGACTCTATCAGGAGACACGCTGAAGGGTGACCTCTGTCACAGAATGCTGAACAGCTATTTGACATTATGAAAATGAAAATCAATTTCATTGATCGCGGGCTTTGAGGTGTTGTTTTTTTTAGATCATATGCGACTTAATCGCAACTAGAAAAGGCCTCAAGAATGTACCAAAATCTAATCCTACGCAAGGCTCCCTGCCACGATCTGCTGCGAAGTCTGGCTTCTTCAATCTCGGTTCTCTTCATATTCGCAGTCTTGTGCTCATCAGGATGGACAGAAACCTTGGCCAGCATTTCGGGGACGGTTATTGACCCGAGCGGCGCTGTTGTCACTGGCGCCAGAGTCACGGTTCAGAACTTGGATGAAGGTCAGAAGCAGAATTGCCTCACCGACGATGATGGCTCTTACCGTTTTCAGGCGCTTGCTCCTGGTGACTACCGACTCCGAATCGAGGCTCCGGGATTTAAGCCGTACGTTGAGGCTGGTCTCAGAGTGGACGCCACAGCTCGAATCAAGGTGGATGTTCGATTGGTTCTTAATTCCGAGAATACGACCGTTGAGGTATCCAGTGACAGTCTGCAAATTGACTTGTCCTCTACGCAGCCAGGCGAAACGCTGGGCAGCAGGGTCGTGACTAGTGTTCCTGTGAACGGTCGCGGTTTCACCGACCTACTGGCTTTGCAGGCGGGCGTGGTGCCGGTTAGTTCGCAACAGCCCAATGCCGTGCTCATGTCTGGATGCACCAGCACCGCTCCTTCTGGGGATCTGAATGCTGGGAATATGTCCGTGAGTGGCCAGCGAGAAACCGCAAATGGCTTCCTTGTCGATGGAGCCAATGTGGAAGAAACCTTCAACATGGGGACGGCCGTCATCCCGAATCTGGATTCAATCCAGGACTTCCGGGTCTTGACGAGCAACTTCGACGCCCAGTACGGCAACTTTAGCGGCGGTCAGGTCATTGTCATGACCAAATCAGGGACGAATCAGATTCACGGCAGCGCTTTCGAGTTTCTACGCAACACCAGTCTGGATGCACGGAACTATTTCTCTGCCGATCGCGCCAAATACGATCGGAATCAGTTTGGGGGGACGCTAGGCGGCCCGATCAAGAAAGACAAGATGTTCTTCTTCGCTGACTATCAGGGCACCCGGCTTACGCAGGGGATCGATACCGGGCTCATCACAGTTCCCTCGCTGCAGGACCGCAGCGGTAATGTGGCTGATCTCGCCAACCAACTCACTGGGCAAGTCAATGGGCAAGGCTTGGCCAACTCTCTCTCCCAGAGACTTGGCTACACGGTATCTCCGGGGGAGAGCTACTATGGTTCCGGCTGCAGCAGCACAACCGAGTGCGTCATTCCTTATGCGGTCATTCCGCAAAGCGCCTGGTCTACCCCAGCCAAAAATCTTTTGCCATATATCCCCAAGCCGAACCAGGGAAGCAACCTCTTTTCGACTTCTGCGGAAAACCAAACTCTGCGTGACGACAAGAGCGCGCTGAGGGTGGACGCGAACACGCGCTGGGGGAATCTTTCGGCCTATTACTTCCTCGACGATTATTTCATGAATAATCCATACCCAACTGCGCAAGGGGGGGCCAGCGTTCCCGGGTTCAATGCGCTCACCTCTGGCCGGAGCCAACTATTAAGTCTGGGCCTTACTAAAGCGATTGGGACCAACACGGTTAATGAATTTCACTTCAGCTACATCAGAGACGCGAACATCGTAGGAAAACCACAGGGCGGTGTCGGCCCCAGCCTGGTTTCGCAGGGCTTCGTTGATGCGGCAGGAAATCCCTCGATCTATGTCCTCGCGCCGCAGATTGAAGGCATTGAGAATGTCCAATTTAACGACTTCGCCATGGGCGTGGATACTACCGGGTTGACCGAGGCCAACAACACTTATCAATGGACGGATGATTTTTCCAGGGTCATCGGCAAACACACGTTGAAGTTTGGCGGGGGACTCCATCTAGACGAGATCAACATAAACCCGGACGCCACCTACAACGGTTCCTTTGCTTTCACCGGATCGGGAACCGGATCAGATTTTGCGGATTTTTTGTTGGGACTTCCCAGTACCTATAACCAGGCTGATTCGGGCAGGTTTTACCTGCGCAACAAGTACATCGGGCTGTACGGACAGGACAGTTGGCGCATGAAGTCCAACCTGACGCTCAATCTTGGTCTGCGTTGGGATGTGCTGCCGCCGTGGCATGAAAAATATAACCAGCTTCAGACGCTGGTACTCGGCCAGCAGTCTGTGGTCTATCCAGGAGCGCCGCAGGGGCTGGTGTTCCCAGGCGATCCTGGCGTTCCCAACACCTTGGCTCCCACAAAGCACACGAACTTTGCGCCGCGCATCGGCTTGGCCTACTCGCCTAATTTTCAAAACGGTTTGTCACATAAGTTGTTTGGAAACTCTGGCACGACCAGCATTCGCGCCGGATACGGCATCTACTACACTGCATTTGAGGGGCTTTCTGCCGGCATCATGAGCGCCAATCCGCCGTACGGCTACGATTACACCAGCTTGGCGCCACCGACGTTTGCCGACCCATTTGTGAACGCCGCTACCGGACAGAGCGTTCTGCAGCCCTTTCCGGAACCGATCCCAGCTTATGGGGCTTCACCGAAGCATCCCAACTCAACGATCAACTGGAGCCAGTTCTTGCCAATCACCGGCGTTCCATCCTTTTATCGCAGGAATGTCCCGCCTTATACGGAAAGCTATACGCTTATCATCAGACGCGAGCTTGCCAGAAATACAGTGCTGAGCATCGGATATGTCGGCAGCCAGTCGCACCGGCAACTCGTACTCATTTCGGCGAATCCAGGTAGTCCCGTCGAATGTCTAGCTCTTAATGCAGCGGGCGCCACACCGGTGTGTGGACCATTCGGAGAAGGCGCTCCCTACACTCTTCCGAGTGGGCAAACGGTGCAAGGTTCGCGCAGGCCTTTCAGTTCACAGTTCGATGCCATCACCTATCAGAAGACGATTGGCAATGCCAACTACAACGCGTTCCAGTTGAACTTGCGCCACCAGAGCAGGTCATTGGAACTGCTGGTTGCTTACACCTACGGGAAGTCTACAGATCAGTCATCAAGCTTGGCGGAGCCGGTGAATCCGATCGACCCAAGCTTAAGCAGAGCGATTTCCGCATTTGATATGCGGCACAACTTTGTGGCCAGCTACAACTACAACCTACCGATCGCTGCCCTGGCTCGCAGCGAGAATCGCTGGACGCAGGGCTGGTTCATTTCCGGAGTCACACGTCTCAGCACTGGACTACCGGTAACGCTTTTCAACAACACCGATAACTCTCTGCTCGGTACCATCCCGAACGGTATTAACAACAATGGGATCGATACCCTCGATGTTGCTCCCGGGAATCTTGCCATCAACACGAACCCTCGCAACGGACGACCCGCCTTCAACACTGCGCTCTTTAGTATTCCCGAGCTCGGCCAAATGGGAAATGTTCCTCGCCGCTTCTTCTATGGTCCCGGTCTTGTGAACTTCGATATGGCATTGCACAAGGTCTTTGTGTTGAGGGAATCCAAATCGCTTGAATTCCGTGCTGAGGCATTCAACCTCTTCAACCATGCCCAATTCTTCGGAGCAGCAACGGTCAATGGAAATGTTAGTAGCACGAACTTTGGGAAGATCGTCAGCGCAGATGCTGCGAGGCAGGTGCAGTTGTCCGCTAAGTTGTATTTCTGAATCGAGGTTTCAGCTCTGGTTGCCGTGCCATCAAGTCAGCGGAAGCGGCGGGGAACTAGTCGGGCACACGAATGTAATGCCGGTGAGAAGCTCTCTTGACCTTTGCTTGCTGTACGGAGCCCTCTTGGAAGGGTTCGGTTGGACAGATGAGGAAATCGGCGAAGAGGTAGACCATGGAGGCAGGGGAGGCGTAATGCCTATCGGACTCCTCTGCACCAGCTTCGAGCCATTTCTCCACGAGGTGCCCAGACGATTCATCGGGTAGGTACTCGTGGTGAGTTCCGACATGCCAAATGCGAATCCCACCGTCCCCGCCGTACAGATGTGCCCGTCCACGAATGACCGTGCAAGACTCAGCTGCTTGGGTTGGAACAGCTGCGAAAGCCAGACAGAACAGCACAAGTGCACGTGTGTATTGTTTATCAATGTTCACGGAGTCCACTTGCTCTATTGCTGAAACTCTAGCAACTTGCACGCAAATTGCAAGATGGACTACCGTCGCCGCCAATCGATCACAGCGGTGGGCGAGTGTGGCGGAGGTCAAACGGGGCGGGGAGAATAGGGATTGCGGGGAATTTGCCACAGGCCTGGCACTGCGGGCAGGATCGCCGCCCACCCTTCGCTGGGCTCAGGATGGGGCGCCCACAGTTCAGGGTTGCGCGAGCCGTGGAATTACCCCACTCAAGCCAAAGGAGGGCTTGCCGCACGTTTGGTAAGTCCGCTCCCGCTCGCGTTTCCGTTATCGCTCCCGTCCACGCTCGCGCCTCGCGTTTCAGGAACAGGTTGGGTAAACGGCTGGCGTGACCACAATGGGTCGTGAGGGGGACGCTGCAGGCCTGGAGGTCATTATCGTCTCGGATGATACGTCCCCGTCAGTCGCCCCGGGTCGGGAGACGTGGGAGACGTGGGGGCATGCGCCCGGGCTTAGCCTTTCACATTGACCTTGGAGAAGGAGAGGATGGCGCGTCCGGCGGTGGGACGGCCGAAGGAGGTTGCCGGGCGGAACACGGTGAAGATGAGCATGTTCTTCAGGTCGGAGTTGGAGAGGGTGGAGCTTTCCGGCGCCGCCAGCACGCGGTAGTCCTGCACCCGCCCGTTGGCATCGACATAAGCCTCAATCACAACCGATTCGCCGTTGACGGGCTGGCTGAGGCCAAAGGGGGCAATGGCCAGCTCCGGCGGGGTGTAGAGCATGGTGGGGACATCGTCGATCTGCGCGGGGAGGGCGAAGAAGCCGATGAGCAATCCGAAAATAACGATGGCGCTCAGCAAGCCCGCGGTGGCCGGGACCATGAAGGCATTCAGCGCATTCTCCAGGCGCAGGCGCAGCAGGGCGAAGGGATCGCGGCGCACGGCGGCTGCCTCGCGCGAGATGGCGGAGCGCAGCCGCAGGGCCAGATCGGCCGGGGCGGGCCAGCGTCCCAACGAAGAGAGGAATTGCTGGGTCTGCTGCAAGCCCTGAATGTTCGCCTGGCAGGGAGCGCAGGCGAGCAGGTGGCGCTCCATGGCGTGGTAGTCGCGGCCCTCGAGCCGGCCATCCAGATAGGCGGTGGACAACGATTTTGCCTGGGCGCAGGTCATGACGTAGCCTCAACTTCCCGGCCGGGCACACGCGCTTCCGCGCGGGCCTGACGTGCTGAGGAGGACAGCTCCGGACTCACCTCCGGCAGACACTTTTCCAATCGCTTTCTGAGCGAGTCGCGTCCGCGCGTCAGACGCGACTTGACCGTTCCCAGCGAGACCTCCATCACTTCCGCGATCTCTTCGTAGGAAAGCTCTTCAATATCGCGCAGGATCAGGGTGGTGCGGTAAGGCTCAGCCACCTCGCGGAGCTCGCGCTCGACTCGCTCGCGGAGTTCACCCCGCACGCAGTTGTCGAACGGCGACTGGCCGTCATCGATGAGGACTTCCTTGAGCGCGATTGCGGGCTCATGCTGGGGATCGGGTGGGATGCGCTCCATAGAGGTCTCGCGCGACTTGTGGCGGAACCACCAGCGGCGGCGATTGGAAGCTTCGTGCAGGGCGATGCGGTAGATCCAGGTCTTCAGGCTGGAGGCGCCATTGAAGTGCCGCATGCCGCGAAAGACTTTGAGGAAGACATCCTGGGTGGTGTCGGCTGCGTCGGCGGGGTCGTTGATTATGCGGTGGACCAGGCTGTAGACAGGAGCCTGATACTGAGCAATCAACCAGGCATAGGCGTCCTCGGAGCCGGTCTTCAGATCGGCGACGATCGAGGCCTCTTGCGCCCGCACTTGCAAAGTGCCAGCCAGGGTACCCAAGGTTGCTGCTCCCGCCGGAAAATCCACGGCGTTGCCTCCAACATTAGCAGGAAGTGCGCGTCTCAACAACACGCGCGGGTAACCGCTGGTGGCGGCCAGAGCCCGGTTTCCGCCGCCTGATGCGCCGCCGCGCAGACGGGCCAGGCCGGAAAATCGCCGCCGCAAGCGAGTCCACCTCGTTAACTTAGACCCCACGGGGCAGGCTTTTGTTCCCGGAGGTAACCTGGGCCGCACTCGGTAACCAGCAGCCCAGATCGGGAGGACGAGGAGGAGGCTGGCGAGCGAGGATGATGGAAGCGCCGCCGGCTACCTGGGGGGCTGGGTTCCCGTCGAGGGGCTGGCAGGCTGGGTGGGCGTGGAGGCGGGAGGCGGAGTCGCCGGTTTCTTCTTGGCCGGCTTCTTGGGCTGGGTGTCGTCCACCACGATCTTCTTGGGAAGAGCCGGGGCAGTGGGGACTGGCGCCGGGGCCGACGACTGCGACTGCAGCTTGACCAGGAGATTCTCCTTGTAAGTGGCAAGGTTCTCCATGCGGTCTCCCATGAGGCGGCGGATCTCTTTCAGGTTGTCGTTATCGGTGGAGAGCGCCTGGAAATCGTCGCGCGGCGCGTACTGGCGGGCGGTGTTGGTCAGCTCCGAGAGCACGTCGCACAGCGCGTTCACATTGCGATAGAGCTTGAAGTTGGCGGGAAAGCTGATGGGGGAAGTCCGGACCTGGTCGATCATGCCGGGCAGCGCGCCTGCGAGATTGCGCTGTAGCGATTCGGAATTGTTGATCGCCTGGTTCCTGGTGGTGGCATCGCCCTTCCACTTCTCGATGCGCAGGCTCTTCAGGTCGGCGAGCGTGGCTTGCGAAAGCTTCTGCAGCTGGCTGAGCGTGGTGACGTCGGGCGGGGGAGGAGTGGGCGCGGGGAGCGAGGAGGAAGCCGATGCGCCGCCGGAGGGGGTGATTCCGGTTTGAGCAGACTGCGCCCCGGCGCCGGGACAGACGAAGAGCACGACCGCCAGGCAGGCAGCCGGACATGAACCTGGATAATCCAGCAGAATGGAATTCTTCATCGCGTGGTCACCGCAATTTCCGTTGGCAGTTTGGCCGCATTGTTTTTTTGGCACAGTGGTCAACGCAATTCTTACTGGACTCTGGGCGGCAATTGCCTTGAGTTCCTCAGACAGGCCTCTCCTGCTAGTTTACTCGCAGGCTAAATGGCGGGGCGGGGAAGACGCAAGCCGCGAGGTGGAGGGCCAGTAAGGGAAAGGCGCGGCTGCGCGGATGCGGCCAGGTTTGACTAAGCCATTTCTCTAGGCGAAAATATGGGATGCGGTCGGGGTTGATGCGGCCGCACCTTCCCCATTGTGGGCCTGTGGCGCAGCTGGGAGCGCGCTTCCATGGCATGGAAGAGGTCGTCGGTTCGATCCCGACCAGGTCCACCAAATCCTTTGTGCCAAAATACTGAAGAATCCTTCCACAACCGCGGCACCGGCTTCAGGAAGCAGCGAGGGAGACGGCTTCAGGGGCCATCAATGCGGAACTCCCTGCGGCGAGGAAATTCGTCAGTTCCTGCGTAGAACGCACCTGTCCGAAAACATGGCTGAAAGGCTGGAGAGCGGCCTCGTGCATTTCCTGCGAGAGTTCGGTGCACGCATCACTCACCATAACGACGCGGAAACCGCGATCAGCGGTTTGGCGCGCGGTCAGGCCTACGCAGACTGCGGTGGTCAAGCCGCAAACAGCGAGTGAGGTGATGCCCATGTTGTGGAGAGTCTGGTCGAGGTTTGTGGAACTGAGTGCGCCGCTAGAAGTCTTGTTGATGATGAGTTCGCCCGGCACTGGGGCGACGGCGTCATCAACTTGCCAACTGGCCCCATTCACGACGGGATTCGGGCGGCGACCGAGCAATTGGAGGCCGAGCTTGTCAAAATCCTTCAACCAACACGGAAGGTCGCGACCGTTCTGTGCATACGAGCCAAAGACACAGAAGATTACGGGCAGCCCCAGCGACCGGAAGCAATGCTGCAATTCTTTAATTTTCGGCAACACCGCGGAGTTCACTCGTTGGAAGTAGCCATCGATAGCTCCTGGCGCGAGCCTTTGGAAAACTTGGGCAAACTCGGAGTCAGGCTGGGTGAAGAAGCGTTGGACATCAACGATAATGAGCGCAGTTCGCTTGGGGTCGAGCGCCAGGGGTGCTTGTTCTTTCTGGCGAATCATTTCTTGGATCTTCTCGTGCTCAGTCATCATGGATATCTCCTTGGCTGGGCCTCTGTGATGGCAAGCGACAACATCATAGCTCGGGATGGGAGCACTTATTGGGCTGGTATCGACCTTGACGAATTGTAGCCACATTGCCTGGACAAGATAAGAGAAAAGCCGCCAGATTCCGGCGGCTTTTCTCGCCCGAAAAATGGACGTTCCAGGTGTGTCCATTTCTGGGATCTTAAATAAGCCTTCTAGCGGTGGCTGAGCTTCGCAGCCACGGTCATGGTCTGCGGGGAGGAGCCCTTGGCCGACTCGATGGCTCGTCCGCTCAAGATCGGATTCCGACCGACATTCTCCCCAGCAACCCAGACCTGGGCGAGGAAGTACTCGTCTCCATAGCGATTGAAGACCAGGCGGCAGTTCCCGGAAGGCGAACTGGAATAATTCGGGAGAGTTTTGACGATCACGGAATGCTGCCCATCGGCACTGTCAATGCGGATCATCCTCTCTGGCAGCACGGTGGAGATGCTGTACTGACCCGCTGGCAATGAACTGCTGCCAACCGAGAAGTCGAACGGTATCTTGGCCGTCAGGAGTTGCCGATTTTGGGTCTGGGCAAAAAGGGTGGTGGCGGCGATTAGCAGGCAAATCGTTGTCAGGGTGCGAACGCTTTTCATTGGTGTGCCTCCTCTTAAAAATTGCCGGTTGGGCCGGCTGACAGGCGCCACTTTTGCCCGATTCGCGTTTCCGCACAATGGACCGGCTCTGGCTTCCGACTGTTTTGCTTCTGTTCAACTAAGTTGTTGAAAAGAAGAACTTCAATTCTGTCTTCTGTACCGCGGAGTTGGTGAAGCGGAGGCTATGGTGGCGCTGAAATATCAGGACAACACACCGGCCATTCTGAAATTATGGAAGTCATCTCCGCTCGCGCGGACAGAACTTGGGGATTTGTGGGAAGCTGACGGTGTTAGACTCATCCCACTCCAGGATCCGGCAGAGCGAGGATGGCCGAGGTCAGTCAATCCCGCATTATCCGCTTCGGGCAATTCGAGCTGGACGCGCAAGCAGGTGAGCTGCGCAAGAATGGTGTCCGCCTCAGGTTGCAGCAGCAGCCCTTTCAAGTCTTGGCGGAACTTCTGGCGAATGCCGGCAGAATCGTCACCCGGGAAGAGCTGCAGCGAAAACTGTGGCCGGCGGATACCTTTGTTGACTTCGATGTCGGGTTGAACACTGCCATTCGCAAGCTTCGCCAGACGCTGGACGACGACGCCGACCATCCCCGCTACATAGAAACCGTAGCCAAGCGCGGCTACCGCTTCATAGCTCCGGTCAGTCCGAGTAATGGGTCGACACCCGCGATGGCGGTTGACAACTCGACTCCCTTGCCAACAGAGACGACTACCGCACTTGAGCTACCACCTTTACCGCCTCGTACACATTTCCGCTGGCTTGTGGTGGCTTTGATCGGGGCGGTAGTTGGGGCAGGCGGCGCCCTGGCGATTTGGCGATACACCTCGAGGCCTGCCGAAATCCGGGAGCGCCGACTCACGACCAACTCGTCTGACAATCCGGTGGATAGTGCGGCGATCTCGCCCGACGGCAAGTACCTGGCTTATTCCGACACAACCGGGCTGTATTTGAAACTGCTCCAGACCGGAGAAACCCACGCCTGGCCTTTGCCCAAAGATTTTTCTGCGCACATCGACAGCTGGTTTCCAGACAGCGCCCATGTGCTGGTTGATCATGTGGAAACAACGGGAGCGCAGCCGAGCTTGTGGAAAGTTTCGGTTTTCGGCGGTGAGCCTCGCAAGCTCGCTGACGATGCACAGAAAGGCGTCGTATCCCCCGATGGATTGTACGTTGCCTTCACCCGAGCACCACAGGGGCGAGAAGAGATATGGGTCATGCGCACCGATGGAACGGAACAGACCAAAGTTGTGCCTGCCGTCCGGGATGACTATCTGGGCAGAACCACGTGGTCTTCCGACGGTCGAAGGATCGCGTATGTCAGACGACACCTGACGGGGTATATGCAGTCCACTGATACCATCGAGGTTAACGAATGGCGGAACGGCCACTCGCATATCTTGTTGTCGCAGGGCAGGCTGGGTTTCGCCCTGTTGTGGTTGCCCGATAGCCGTATCGTCTACACGCGCGCCGAAGATGTGCCAAGCGAAAGGGACTTGAATGCCTGGGCTGTAACGGTGGACAAGT
>DATHDM010000273.1:0-2962 GCA_035319065.1 Terriglobales bacterium | reverse complement strand
CCGGCATGGGTGCAACTGGTCAGGGCAGAGGTGCGGCGGCCACAGCGCGCCGGGTGAGAGGAACGAAGTGGCGCACCTCGTGTCCCGTCCATACCTGTCGCGGGCGCGCGATCTTCTGCTCCTCGTCGAGCAGCATCTCCTGCCACTGCGCCAGCCACCCGGCGGTGCGTGGAATCGCAAACAGCACGGTGAACATCTCCGGCCGGAATCCCATGGCTTGATAAATGATTCCCGAGTAGAAGTCCACGTTGGGATAGAGCTTGCGCTTGACGAAGTAGTCGTCCTCCAGCGCAATCCGCTCCAGTTCCAGCGCGATGTCGAGTTTCGGGTTGCGCCCCGTCACCTCGAATACCTGCTCGGCGGTCCACTTGATGATCTTCGCGCGGGGGTCGTAGTTTTTGTAGACACGGTGGCCAAAGCCCATCAGCTTGCCGTGTCCTTCCTTGATCTTTTTGATGTAGGCGGGGATGTTTTCTTTGGAGCCGATCTCGTCGAGCATCTTGAGGACTTCCTCGTTGGCGCCGCCGTGCAAGGGTCCGGCCAGGGCGGCAGCCGCGGCCGCGGTGCTGAGGAAGGGGTCGGTGTGGGCGCTGCCAACGCAGCGCATGGCGTTGGCGCTGCAATTCTGCTCGTGGTCGGCGTGCAGAATAAACAGAATGTCCAAAGCCCGCGCCAGCACTGGGTTGGCCACGTATTTCGGCTCCACCAGCTTCCACAACATGTTCATGAAGTTCTCAGGGTAGGTGAGCTCGTTGTCTGGATATACGTAGGGAAAGCCCAGGTTGTGGCGGTAGGTCATGGCCGCAATGGAGGGCATTTTCGCAATCAGTCTTACGATTTGATGCAGGCGGGTTTTCGCGTCGAAGATATCCCGGGCCTCGGGATAAACGGTGGACAGCGCTGCTACCGTGCTCACCAGCATCGCCATGGGATGAGCGTTGTAGCGAAAGCCCTCCATGAACTTCTTGGTGGTCTCGTGCAGCATGGTGTGATGAGTGATCTCATACATCCAGTTCTTCAGTTCACTTTCCGTCGGCAGTTCCCCGAAGAGAAGCAGGTAAGCAACTTCCAGGAAGCTGGCATGCTCCGCCAGCTCTTCGATGGGATAGCCGCGATAGCGCAGGATGCCGCGGTCCCCATCAATGAACGTGATGCTGCTGCGGCAGGAGGCGGTATTCATGAAGGCCGGATCGTACGTCATCAACCCGAAATCCCCGGGAGCGGCCTTGATCTGGCGCAGGTCCATGGCCCGGACCGTGCCGTTGTCAATCGGGAGGGTGTAGATCTGGTTTGTACGATTGTCGGTGATGGTGAGGGTATCGTGCGCCATGTCGGGTCCTCCTGGATCCGTTCTCTGGGGCTGGAAACGAGCCCGCCCTTCCGCGATCCTTATCGGCCACTCTCAGACCGCCAAGCCCGTCCTCCACTCGAGATGGACAAACACGGAGGCTGATGGGCAACAGAACTGTTCACTAAATAACTTGGAACCGAGTGGCCTCTAGTTAAGAACAGATTGCGCCTGCGCCAGCGAAGACAGTAAGAAGACAAAGGTAATCAGTAGAGCGGTCTCGACCCACAAGATTCTAGGCAAAACCACTGGAAGGGGCAACTGTTGCCGTAGCTTGGATCTACGCGATCGCCCCCCTATCAAAGGAATAAGCTCAGCCACTCCACGTATCCGGGGTACGGGCGTCATGGTTCCTCTTCATGTGACTCTGCGCCATTGGGCCAGTGCGTCGCCCAGCACGCGGTTGAATTCCGCTGCTGAAGCACTCTCGCTGTGAGGACTGTGTCCTCCACCCTTGATAACTCGCATCGGGGCTGCGGGTACCTCGCCGTGCACAGCGGCAAGCTCCCACGGCTCTGTGCGCGGATCATCCGCGCCATGAATGAACACAGCCGGCACTCGCAGTTGTGACAGTCTACCGTCAAAAAGGTCCTTGTTGATTCCCGCGGCAGAGCTGGCAATATCGAGCCATGCCTGCCCTTCGCTCCGAATCAGTTCGCGCCAATAGGGCTCACCATGCTCCCGTTTGAGTATCTCGGTGAGGCGCACGCCAAAAGAGTCGGGATCCGAAGCCATAGCCTGGAAGAATGCCCGGGAACGCGGCTTTTCGCGATCATAATGGAATGCCTCCAGGACCAGGCCAAGGCACCGCTGAGGAACGGTGAGGCCGAGCCAAGCAGCGATGACCGCGCCATCGCTGTGCCCCCAGAAGATGCATCGTTCAAGCTGCAGAGCATCGAGAAGTTGCACGGTTTCCTGCAGGGCGCGGCGATGTAAGTCGGCCCCAAATATGGCAGGCTTGGTGGAGCGGCCATAGCCCGTCCGGTCTGGGATCAGAACGCGAAAACCCTGGCGGGCGGAGGAATGCGGCTCTATTGGATAAATCTCGTAACCCCACCCTCCGTGCAGAAAGACGAGCGGTATGCCCGAGCCGTAGTCACGCAAGTGAATCTTGGCCGGACCGCCAGCGAGCGATGAGTGGCAGATTCTGATGTATGGCAAGTGGTTCGAGCTCTCCTCGACATTGTTGTTCGACCGTCGGCAGGTCAGTGTAATCGGACCAGCTCGTGCTGCTCAAAGATCTTGGGGACCGTACTATTGACGATCACATAATATAGTGACACCGCGTGGAGTTCCATGCTATCGTCCGGGCATGGGAAACGCGGCAGGATTGCGACGCGACTTTAATGCACTTGAGCAGCGACGTTTGCGGGCTGCGCGATGGCTAGAAAGCGGAGTTAGTCAGTCTGAGGTAGCACGCCGGACGGGTGTGCATCGACAATCCGTTAGTCGCTGGGCTCAGCAATTGGCGACCGAAGGTCGAGTTGGGTTGAAGAAGGCAGGTCGGGCGGGACGCAAACCCCGCTTAAGTGTGGACGACCTTAAACGTATAGAGGACGGTTTGAAGCGCGGGCCCGAGAGTCTGGGTTATAACACGGCACTCTGGACTTCGGT
>DATHDM010000272.1:0-8235 GCA_035319065.1 Terriglobales bacterium | reverse complement strand
CTCGGGCCTCGACCTTCTGGTCGGCCCTCGCTCAGGATGACAGGTGTTGATGTTTCGCCGTCACCCAGGTTAGCGCCGAACCGCGCGGCGCGAGCTTGGGGCACAGCTGAGCAAAGCCAGATTTCACCTTATATATCCAGTGTAGCGAATTGCGGGGGGCGAATGGGACATTGCGGGGGGGACTTTATTCGCCGCTGGATCATGGAGATAGGGGGAAAAGCGGCGGAATTGGGGGGTTGACAATCGGCAATCAGCAATCAGCGATCAGTTGTAATACCTTGGACTCGACCTTGCGGTTGGTGAGCTGCCCCGGTGTCTGATGCCGCACGAACAGAGTTCGGTTGCGATCACAGGCGCCGCTATGACGAAACTCCCGGAGCGCATTCAGAGGCGACGTTAGGCCGCCTCTGCCACTCACCCAAATCAAATGCTCTTTCCAGAATACCTGCGGCGATCGAAAGACCGTCCGTGCTGCGGATTGCTTCCTGCACTCTTTGCACGTTTTCCCGAACAGTGGAATCACCGAGCACCTGATTGATCGCGGCTACAAAATCCTGGGGAGATGCGTGGTCCGGGGATAGGACTACGCCCACTTTCTTGTTCGCTATCCTCGCTGCCACACCGGGTTGATCATTGGTTATGGGTAGCGCAAGCATGGGCACACCGTTGGAAAGAGATTCAAGGGCTGTGTTCAATCCTGCGTGAGTGATACATAGAGAACTGCGTTTAAGGACCTCGATTTGGGGCGCGTAACTCACTACCATCACATTCGCAGGAACCGCTCCGAGCTGTTTCGGATCGAGCTGGCCACCAACCGCAAGGACAAACTGTAATTCCCGCAATCCAATCGCAGCTTGCGCGATCGAACGAAAGATATCGACCAATCCATTCTGTAGCGTGCCCATCGAAGCGTAGACGATCGGCTCGCCTGTAAGCTGCTGCCATGGAAAATCGAAGTCCATCCGGCCGCGACCATCATGAAATGGCCCGGCATAGTGGAATTGGGGAAAGTCGGGAGCACAACCAAAGTCTAATTTCCTGGGGCACTGGGTAACCCAGGCAAGAGGAGAAAGAGTCGAATGGGGATTATTCCAGTCAAGCGAGAGTCCAACCTCTCTTGCGTAAACCTGGGCGGTCGCCGTGACAGGCTCCAGGAGTATTCTGGCACGTCGTACGCCCTCGATATTTCTGGCCAGAGCATCAACTCCAGGCTCATGTGGCCAGTCCACGAAACAGATGGGAGTTCGTCCCGTGTAATCGACGTGAAGAGCGTTGGACACGTGGACGAAGGGCATTCGAAGGTGCATCGGTATCAATTCGACATAAGGTTGGTACTGATCAAGGACAATCCCATCCACTCCAGCCTTGGAGAGGGTATCCGGAAGCGATTCAAATAAAGAGGCGGTGTATCCCTTCATCATCGAATTGACGGTAAAGTGCAGGGCATCTTCACCTGACAACTCACTGAGGCGGCGCACGAGCTTACCGAGCGAGCCGGCGGGATATGCCGCCTCCGAACAGGGTACAAATGGTAGCCCTGCAGCCTCAACAAAAGGCGCAACGTCGGCTAGGGAAATAAATACTACGTCATGACCTCGTGACTGGAGCTTACGGGCCAATGTTGTCATGGGATTCAGATGTCCAGGTACAGGTAGGCTAAGGAAACCAATTCGCATAGTTGCACTCCGCAAATTCGTATCTCATGTCTGCGTTAACAACTAATGCAGACGTTGATTCGAAAGTACGGCAACTAAGCTGGAGGAGCTTGCCGGAACGTAGCCGATTGTCATAATCGGATCTTTTTCTCTGGAGATGTTCTGCAAGCCCGGTAGCGAGTTCAAGTCCGTATGCTGCGACGGTAGGCGCTCGGCGTGACCCCAACAATCTTGTGAAACAATCGGCTCATGTGGGAATGGCTCGAAAAGCCGCAATCGAGAGCGATATCGATAAGAGATATCGACGGGTTCCTCAGTAATTCTCGAGCTCGTTCCAGCTTCAAATTGAGCAGGTAATTGTGTGGGCTGTACCCCGTCGCTGCTCTGAACAGCCGGACGAAATGGACACGGCTATAGCCGCTCTCGTTCGCGAGAGCCTGCAGACTCAGATCACAACTGAAACACCGCATGCGCTCGATTATCCGCCGCAACACGTGTCTGGGAAGAGCGGACGCGCCGCGATTGATGGCCTCAGGCCTAGACTGCCCTCCCTGGTAGAGCATTCTCACGGCCAGCGCCTGCGCAAGGTACTCCGTGTACAACCTTTCGGTTGAAAAGCCCTCGCGCGCATCGGCAAGAGGAAGCGTCATGAGCTGCTGCGCGGCAGGGTCTTGAAAGTGTAGCTGCAAACGCAACTCTCCCTTCAGACGACGCCCCAGTTCGGAATCCAACGCGCTGACCAATCCGGAATCCAATGCACAGGCTACAAGGTCGAACTCGGTCTCGGCACGCATCACGGGGCGCACACCAGCGGGCACGAAAGAAAGCGATCCGGGCTGCCTTACGTAAGACACCTTGTGATTCGCGCCATCACCAATTTCAAAACGAGACGGATGCTTCCAACCCATCGTGAGGATGTGCTTGTCGGACGTAATTTTGGGCCCGTCACCTTGAGCCCCGGAATAAGATTCGATAGCAACGCCTCTAGCAATCGCATCCGTGGAGGCCGCCTGCGACGACAAGCGGACCAGGAACGAATCAAATGACTCGGTCACGCTGACTCCCAAGATCGATCTCCTTCGATGGAAGAACCATGGACACGCATCGTCAAACCTTGTCGGTGGGTTGTCCGCGTCTTCGTTGATATTTTGATGTCGAGAATCAACGAAAGTCACATTTTGCGGCCTTCCAACGGGACAAAAAGGTTGATTCGACACATCTTTTAACCGCATTTTCACATAACGCTGTCGTATGCAGCGTCAGGAACTTTCTGATACGGAGATGACAGCATGATCCGGTCGTGCAAGCAGGGAGCCGCCTCCGAAACTATGCTCGTTTCAATCAGGAAAGACGAATGCGGTGAAACTTCCCGAGAAATACCGCCTATGCACAAAGGAGGCAACAAGGATGGAAGCAACACTACTCTCGACACGAACAACGAACCAAGCCAATAGCTACGAGGACATTTTCACTCGCCAGAAAGCTTATTTCGCCACCAATATTACGCAGTCGTTTGAGTGGCGCGTTGATCAACTGGACCGCCTCGCACAACTGCTATCTGAGCACACGAACGAGTTCTATGACGCGCTGAGCCGGGATTTCAAGACGGCCTTGTCTGAAAAAGTCTTTGAAGTCGCTGCGACACTGGGAACAATCGAGGTCACGAAGAGTCTTCTTAAGTCCTGGATGGAACCGATCGAGGCACCCGTGCCCAAGTTTCTCGCAGACTCGGGACACAAAGCGTTCGTGTATCGTGAGCCCTATGGCGTTACGCTGATCATGGGACCGTTCAATGGGCCATTGCTTTCCTTGCTGCGCCCCGCCATCACCGCCCTCGCGGCTGGAAACACATGCATTCTAAAAGTCTCTGACGCGCCCAATACCGGCAAATTGCTAATGGAGCTTGTTCCACAATACTTCGCTCCCGAAGCTGTCGCTGCGATTGCCGGAGGTCCTAAAGAGATCGCCGAGTTGTTGCGACTGCCTTTCGATTTCATCTTCTTTACGGGTTCTGCACGAGTCGCAAAGATCGTACTGCGTGCAGCAGCTGAAAACATTACCCCGGTGCTGCTTGAGTTGGGAGGACAGAACCCAGCCATCGTGGATCAAACGGCGAATGTGCCGGATGCGGCGAAGAAACTTGTGTGGGGAGTGACTGCATGGGGCGGCCAGTGGTGCACTTCACCTGGGTACGCATATGTTCACGAGAAAGTGGCAGATGAGTTTATTGCGGAGTGCCGCAAAGCCGTAATTGACCTCTATGGTGAGAATCCAAGAAAGAATCCCGACTATTCTCGGATCATCAATCCACGTGAAGTAAGACGACTGGCGCTACTCATCGATAAAGATAAGGTAATTGTGGGAGGTGGCTATGACGAGGCGGAACGCTACTTTGAGCCAACGATTCTTTACCCTGTTGTCTGGACGGATCAAGTAATGCAGGGAGAGATCTTTGGCCCTACCTTACCGATCCTCAGGTATTCCAGTCTGCACGAAGCAATAGCGCAGATCAAACGTCGTCCCAGGCCACTTGCCGGCTACATCTTCAGCAGGGACCACAGCACAATCAACGAGTTTGTATCAGGTTTTTCGTTTGGGGGCGGAGCAGTGAATCAGACCAATGTTCATGTATACCTCGACAGCGTTCCATTCGGGGGCGTCGGAGAATCAGGAATCGGTTCCTCCAACGGAAAGTATGGATATGACAGCTTGACGCATGCGAAATCAATATTGATTTCACCTCCGGATGTCAGCATCGATCACGTCTATCCTCCTTACACAATGGATAAGGTCCAGGTACTGAGCCAATGGCTCAACTACTAGCACTCAGTTTGCGTACTCACGTGGGTTGCAGTCATGCGCCATTCGCACACTTCGGCGCACACGCTTTTGTAAATGCGCAAACTGTCTGGATCGAGAACGCCTAGGCACTCAACCAACAAAGCATGGCCATAAAGACCATTGGTCTGGGGTCGGCAGAACGATTTCTCCAAACCGGAAGCTAACGTCAATTGACGTTATCAGATGAGATGGGAAGGCCGGCTCTCCGAACGGGATGCGGTACGCTCCCAAGTTATCGACGCGCTCGAAGCGCAAGAGATAAAGGAGACCGGCCATGAAGAAGGGCAGCACCGCAGCGGCACAGCCGCTCAGCCAATTTTCCCGGCAGAGGGCTCTATGCGGATTGGTCACTATGGAGTCGCGTGTTCTCAGCCGGTACCCACTGCGCGCTCCGCAATCCGCGCACCGCGAGGATGAGCGAGAACAGGCCAGTCATGCCGAGAGCAAAGAGCGTCCAGACAAAGAAGAAGGCCCACCCGGTCCTCGCGAACTCGCTTCGGACAAGGCTACCCCGTCCCCATCCCAATATGATGTGGATGACGGGCATGGCCAACGCAATGGCCGAGCCGACCAGCATGATGATGTGTCCCGATCGCCGTTCGGCGAGCAGTAGCGTTCCCCACAGCCAGCCGACGAGGATCGGCACGCCGACGATAAGCGCCGAGCCCCTTGCCTCGGCCGTGCCAGCCCCGGCGTAGCTGGCGTGAAGGGTGTCCTGCGTCAGGTGAAACGTCATCAACAGGATCGAAAGCAGCGATGCGCTGGTTAACATCAGTTTGTGCTTCATGTGATGTCGTCCTCGAAAGACAACCGCTCCTTTGTGTCCTGCATGTCAACCTCCTGCGGATTAGTTACGATCCTGGGGGCGGAATGAGTTTCAGATGCACAATCGCCGTAGGCAACGACAAGGAGGCTGCTCTGCAAGCCTTAATGGCAGGGAATTGACGTTTGCCCTAGCCTCCCCCTAAAGACGCGAGGGGGCCCAAATTATTACAGTGATTTTTCGCAGTGCCGCCGTGGCGACCGATTGTGAGTGTAATGGGGATTTATCAGCAGCTACGCTCCGTTGGTTGAGGTCAACAAAGTATTCCTGCTTCGACACCTTCCAAACTTAGGTAACTGACAGTATTGGTTACCTCTGACTGCCACTTTTTGTGATGAATCGCACACCCCGGTAAGTTCCCCAACCGATCCTCTTTGTAACTCGATGATTCGCTGGAGATTGCATCAGCAGAGGGTCTTGGAATGCCAGGTGCCCCTATGCCTGGCGTCCAGCGAATCAGGATCATGATGGACAGATAGAAGATAGAAAGTGGGGCGTTTCCAATGAAGAAGCAAAAGGGTTTCTCGCTTATCGAGTTGCTGATCGTGGTGGCGATCATCCTGATCATCGCGGCGATCGCTATTCCTAACCTGCTCCGTTCGCGCATTGCCGCCAATGAAGCGTCGGCCGTGGGCTCTCTCCGCACCTTGAATACGGCGCAGATCACTTATGCATCAACCTATCCCACCGTGGGCTTTGCCGACACTCTGGCCAAGCTTGGCCCCAGCGCCAACTGCACGACCACCGTGTCCACGGCGGCTGCTTGTCTGGTGGATAACATTCTGGGATGCGGCACCGCGCCTTGCGTAAAGAGCGGATATCACTTCGCTGTCCACCCTGCGACCGCAGTGGGAACGGTTATTCCGTCCTATGAGCTCAATGGCGACCCGACCGCTCCTGGCACCTCCGGCGTGCGTTACTTCTGCACGAACTCGGACGCCGTGGTGCGCGCGGGCACTGCTTCCACCACTACCGAAACTGCCTGCGCTGCTCTGACGCCGCTGCAGTAAGCTCGACTTTGGCGAAGTACCTGGGGGAGGGTACCAGCCGACCAAGGGAGCAGCGAAAGCTGCTCCCTTTGGTTTTTTGCCTTGATGTTTTGCCTTGTCTTGGATGGACGCCCGCGGTCTTTCTGGGCCGTAGTTGACATTAACAGGCGATTGCACACATTGAGCCTAGTGGTGTGCCATCTGCCAAGGTCAATGAGTGAAATGGGGATGTTGCAACAGCTATCAGCCACGTCATTGTTCAGGCTCGACCTGTTCGGAATCGGAGCAGTGTGGAAACCAAGGACGGAGCGCTGGGCGGAGCCATCTCTCTCTGCTTACTGAGAACCTGCCAAAGGTCGTCTGCGCCAGCCTTCGGGTTTGAGTGCATGGGCGCCGGGCAGACAGTAGTGCTGACCGTAGCTATTCGTGCGTCGCGGAATGCTTTCCCGGCCCCAACAACGCACTGCCAGGAAAGACCCCCGGCACGATCTTGCCGTCGTCGACCACCAGTGTGCCTGCAACGAGCAAATAGCGCACGCCCAGGCTTGGCTCCATCGGCTTCTTGAAAGTCGAGCGGTCGGTGATCGTTTCCGCGTCGAACACTACGATGTCAGCATCGGCATCCTCCTGCAACCTTCCCTTTTTACGTGCCGCGGGCGTGGAACGCTCCAGCATCTCTGCCGGCATCAGAGTCATTTTTCGAAGAGCATTCATCAGTGTGATCGTTCCTTGTTGGCGGACGTACTGCGCCAGCACGCGCGAATAGGTTCCCGCGTTACGAGGATGCCCCTCAGCACCATCGCTCGCAATCATCACCAGAGGATGTGGAATCACCTTGTCCACTACTTCCTGCGTATTGGAAAAGATCAGTACCGACTGGGTCTTATTGGAAGCATGTAATTCGTCAAAACGCTGCTTGGTCAGGTGCTCTCCAGTATCCGGAAGCACGAGGCTGCTGTAGCCGATGCCCAGCTTTTCCTGCCAGCCAGGGTTGAATAGGGCCGAGTTTACCGCGGTCATGCCCGCGATGTAGGGGTACGCCTCGGTGGTCACATCCAAGCCACGGGCGCGCGCTCCTTCGACCATGGCAAGGCACTGCAATGAGTCAAGCAGACAACTGCTGTTGATGTGCACGACGTGTAGCGAAGCTCCTGTTATGGCTGCTGCTCCAATCACTTCACCTATTGCCTCAATGCTGGAGCCAGGTTCGACGCGTCCAGTGCTACGGGTATGCGTGTAGACAGGCAGGCCTCGCTCAGCAGCGAGCCGGAAGATCTCGATCACTTCCCGGCGACTGGCTCCGGGGGTGTACTGGATCCCCATACCGATCGCCAAACTGCCGGCATCAAGCTCGGCACGCAGGCGTTCCCGGATAGCGTCGATTTGCTCTGGCGTAGCAGCGCTATCCGTTGCCGGTCCGCTCTTGGGCAAAATCTCTGGTATGCCGGCGTGGGTGCTGACGGGTTCAGCCGGCAGGGGTGCTCCGAACACCTGAGCCCGCGCCGCCGCATGGCTGGCTGAGGTACCGTAATGGATCAGTGAGTGGCCCTCTTTGGCTTTCAGAAACCTGGCAACATCGGGCACACCGATTTCCATCTCGAGGGCCGTAGTTACACCGTCAAGTGCCTTGACGCGCTGACTATCCAGGTCTTGGCCGTGCTGGTGCAAATCGATGAAGCCGGGAGCGACGACCAGTCCACGGGTGTCAATGACACGCTTTCCGCTCAGCACCTCGGGCGAGATGCGGGCAATCTTTCCGGCGCGTATGGCGACATTGCGCACCGCATCAACCCCAGTTTCCGGATCCATAACCCGTCCGCCTTCGAGCACAACATCGTACGTCTGTGCGAACAGAACGGTAGTGGAGAACACGAGAAGACAGAAAAGGAAAGTCAGCTTCGGCATCGGCTCAGTTTAGAGCGCGATG
>DATHDM010000271.1:0-5069 GCA_035319065.1 Terriglobales bacterium | reverse complement strand
GTGTTTCAGTTCGATCCTCAGGATGCGCCCCCAGGGCTGACGAACTACTGGGGCTATTCACCGGTTTCATTCTTCGCACCGCACAACGCCTACAGCTCGCGTCATGAGCCGCTGGGCTTGGTAGATGAATTTCGAGATATGGTAAAGGGGCTGCATCGAGCCGGCATCGAAGTGATTCTCGACGTAGTCTTCAATCACACTGCGGAAGGTGACCACAACGGCCCAACCCAGTGCTTCCGCGGCCTGGACAATCCAACTTACTACCTCCTCTGCCACGATCGTTCTCGTTACGCGAACTTCACCGGTACCGGAAACACGCTCAATGCGAACCACCCGGTCATACGGCGCATGATTGTGGACAGCCTGCGTTACTGGGTGAACGAAATGCATGTGGATGGCTTCCGCTTCGATCTCGCATCCATCCTTGCCCGCGATTCGTCCGGCGCCGTGATGTCAAATCCTCCGGTGCTTTGGGACATCGAGTCCGATCCGGCGTTAGCTGGGACCAAGATGATTGCAGAGGCCTGGGACGCGGCAGGACTGTACCAGGTCGGCAACTTCGTGGGAGATAGCTGGAAGGAGTGGAACGATCGGTTTCGCGACGATGTCCGCGACTTCTTCCGCGGATCGAACGATTCCGTGGGGCGGATGGCCGACCGTCTGCTCGGTAGCCCAAGCATTTATGGTCAGAGGGAGCGGGAAGCTGAGGAGAGCATCAACTTCGTCGCGTGCCACGATGGCTTCACCCTTAATGACGTGGTTACTTACGATCACAAGCACAACGAAGAAAATGGCGAAGACAATCGCGACGGCCGCGAGGAGAACCGAAGCTGGAACTGCGGCGTCGAAGGTCCGACGGACGATCCCGAAATAGAGAGGCTGCGCAATCGGCAGGTGAAGAACTTTCTCACAGCCGTCATCTTGTCCGCGGGTGTGCCCATGTTTGTGATGGGCGACGAAGTGCGGCGTAGTCAGCGCGGCAACAATAACTCCTACTGCCAGGACAATGATACGAGTTGGTTCGACTGGGACCTGCTGTCCAAACGTGCTGATACCCTCCGGTTTGTAAAGTTGCTGATCCAACGCCGTGTGATGCGGGACGTGGAACATGAGCGGCGGCGACTGAGTTTGGGTCAGACTCTCCGCGAGGCAAATTACGCCTGGCACGGCGTGAAACTCAATCAGCCGGACTGGTCATTTGTCTCGCATAGCCTCGCCATAAGTGCAGAACTGAAGAATGAAGGACTGCTGCTGTATGTCATCCTGAATGCGTATTGGGAAGCTCTCGACTTTGAACTCCCGCTAGTGAGGAACGGTACAGGGAACTGGCAGCGGTGGCTCGATACTGCGTTGGATCCGCCGCACGAGATTTGCGAATGGAACACGGCGATACCAGTTCCGGGTGGAAGGTATCGCGCTGGCGCGCGGTCAGCGGTGGTGCTAATCGCAGGTGAGGGGGTGAATGGGTGCAAGGCTCAATTGTCACAACGTTGACCGAGAACCCGACCTTCCGATTCCTGATGGGCCTAGTTTCCGGAATCCAGACGCAGCGGCCTGTCTGGCTTATGCCACACGCAAAGCCAACCCCAATGCACCGATACCATCTCGCCACCAGTGTATCCGGTGGCGCTGATTGCAAAGTTCCTATTGGCGCAGTTGCTGACATAAGACTGCCGTCTGCGACGCGATCGGCGTTGCACCGAAAACGGCATTGGCGATCACTGCCGCGACGACAAGTGCCGCGCAGGGTCTCCAGGACAGCTCTTGCCGTGGGCTGATCGGCAATGTGGTCGCAGAGATGGTCTACCGAGTCATCTCTGACTTAAGCCCAGATCGTGGAGATGCTGCTTGGCCCGCTGCACGGCGCGTTCTTCCGGTTCGCCGGCGGGTTGCAGACCCTTATGCGTGATCCTAATTCGCAGCATCCCTTCTTCCTGGAATTGCCTTTTGGCGTCCAAGACAAGAGTCGAGGGAAACGCAATGAGTTCCACCGAGCAGGTCTCGCCGGTGTTATCTAAGATTGCCTCCACCAGCTTCTCTAACGCCACATAGCCGAGTACATAATCTCGGCCAGGGTGTTGCTCATGGCTGGGCTTGTTGCCGTAGACGTCAATGTCAAACCCAGCCTGAATCCTCTTTGCGGTTCCTTGCGGAGGTTCCTCCTGGACTATGTAATAGGGCAGAACCTCGTAGAAAGCATGATGCTGCTCAATCAGTTTGTGAATTCTCTCTGACACGTTTCTAAGCGCCTCCTGTTCACCGTCGCAACCGCGACGTCTGTTCTGCAGCTGCCCGCGGGCGATCTCTGGCTGTGCTCAATGCACCTCTGTGGCCAACAAGTCGCTAGCCCAGACTTTAGACACTGCAGCTACATGGCCGCTTCTCAGACTTCTACCGCCTGCCCACATTGAGGCAGTGCCCTCAAAAGGTCACACACCAACTCTCGTCAGTGGCAGATGGATGAGAGCGCTGCTCCCAATGTGAGCAGATCTACCCGTAATTACTCGAGGATAGTGGCCTGGAAACATACATTTGCCGCTAACAAGGTTTGGCGACGTGAATGCAACTTCATGAGAGTGGACAAAGCCGCGATGAACAATCTGGGCAAATTGGCTGACTCTTATCGTGTAGAAGATGGCAAGCATTTCCGTCTGCGGGATTTCGATCCCGCGGATACCGGCAAAATGAGGTCAAAGCAGCACGCCGCGGCCGAATTGCAGCGAGGCATTGAGCAGCTCAGCGAATGGCAGGGCAAGCTCCACGCACAGCAACAGTGGGCACTCCTTTTAATCTTTCAGGCCATGGACGCAGCCGGCAAGGACGGCACCATCAAGCACGTCATGTCGGGAGTGAACCCCGCAGGTTGCGAGGTTTACTCCTTCAAAGCACCCTCGGGGGTGGAGTTGAACCACGACTACTTGTGGCGGACCACGCTGCGCGTACCTGAGTGCGGCCGCATCGGGATCTTTAACCGCTCGTACTACGAAGAGGTGCTGGTGGTAAGGGTGCATGACGCGCTTTTGAAGCAGCACAGGATTCCGCCAGCGCTGATCTGCGACAACATCTGGAAACAGCGCTTCGAGGACATTTGCGCCTTTGAGCGCTATCTCAGTCACAACGGAATCGTGGTCCGCAAATTCTTCTTGCATCTCTCCAAGGCCGAGCAGGCCAAGCGCTTTAAGGCACGGCTGCAGGCGCCGGACAAACACTGGAAATTTTCCACCTCCGACCTCAAGGAACGCCAATACTGGAACAACTATATGGCTGCCTACGAGGACATGATCCGGCATACATCAACGCCGTGGGCTCCCTGGTACGTGGTTCCGGCTGACCACAAGTGGTTCACCCGTGTCGTGGTTGCGGCGGCAATTGTTGACGCATTGGAAGGATTGGGCTTGTCCTATCCCAAAGTCGATTCGCAGAAACAAAGAAAGCTCGCAGAAGCCCGCCGCTTCCTGCAGAACGGAAAATCGTAGCCATGGCAGGAGACTTTTCTCAATTGATGCCACCCCCCGAGGCGCTGAAAATTGTCATCGTGCTGGTGTTGTCGTTTCTGATTGGGCTGGAGCGAGAGGAGCGTAAGGCCGAAGGCAATTACTCCTTCGGAGGTGTGCGGACATTTCCCCTTATAGGACTCGTCGGATACGCGGTGGCTCTGTTGTCAAGGGACCAGCTGCTGCCGCTCTCCATCGGTTTTGCCGTGGTAGGCGCATTTCTCTTGATGTCTTACCGCCATAAGCTGTCTGCAGCAGCCCAGGGCCCCGCTGAACCGCCAGGCGTTACCACTGAAATGTCGGGCTTGGCCACGTATATGCTCGGTGCGCTGGTTTCGAACAGCTATTATTGGATTGCTGCCACCATCGCCGTCTTCAGCTTGCTCTTGCTCGAGCTCAAGGGAGTGCTGCAGGGACTGTCGAAGCGACTGGCCCCGCATGAAATTTTCACTTTCACGAAATTCCTGCTTCTTACCGCCGTAATTCTGCCGACGGTCCCCCGCACTACGTTCACTCCGTTCGAGCTCAACCCCTTCAAGACGTGGTTGCTGGTGGTGGCCGTAAGCGGTATTTCCTATGGCAGCTACGTGCTCCTCGCTCTTACCAAGCAAAGCAGTGGTGTGCTGCTCTCTGGGGTACTGGGAGGCGTGTATTCCTCGACCGCCACTACTGTCGCCTTGGCGAAGAAGGCTTGTCTCCAAGGGGCTGCACACCTGTTTTCGGGTGGGATCCTCCTGGCCTCGGCAATGATGTATCTCCGTTTGACAGTTCTTTTGATGCTCTTTAATCGCACACTCCTACATATGCTGGCGGTCCCCCTGCTCGTACTTGGGTGTGTCGCCGCTATCACAGGATGGCTCTGGTCACGTCTTCAACAACAGAAACCCGCGGAAACGCGGGGGGAACTCCAGCCGAGGAATCCCTTGGAATTGCGGTCGGCGATTGTGTTTGCCGTACTCTTTCTTGCGGTTCTGGTTATCTCTCGCCTCGTAATGACCCGTTTCGGCAACACCGGAGTGTATGGGCTTGCCGGCCTTGTCGGCCTTATCGATGTGGATGCTTTTATCTTGGGGATGACCCAGTCTGCGGGAACTCTCACGTCAGGTTCTTTGGCGGCTAAGAGCATCTTACTAGCCGTCGCCAGCAATAATGTGGCCAAGGGCTTCTATGCATATGCATTCGCTGATCGCAAAACTGGGCTGCAAAGCCTGGCCTTGTTGAGCGGCCTCGCTGCACTAAGTCTCATCCCATTGCTGTTGTTGCGCTGACGCCAAGGACCATGGATGGATACTGCGTTGCATACGCCGCACGAGATTTGCGAATGGAACACAGCGGTACCAGCTCCGAGTGGAACGTATTGTGCTGGCCCGCGGTCAGTGGTGGTGCTAATCGCAGGTGAGGGACGAATGCTGGCTGCTGGATTTCGATCAGCGTCCGCGGAAGCCACTGGTAACCCCAGGAATATGCTTCGGCCAGATCAGGCAACAGAACTGTTGCTGAACAAGGTGAGGCATTCGTGACCGCCTCCTTACATCTGAGCTATGTCGCAGTGCTGCTTGCCGTTCTTGCCGAACA